>JBJTMR010000189.1:0-36105 GCA_046070625.1 Bdellovibrio sp.
CAGAGAGAGTAATTTTTTCCAAGGGGTGTGCATTATTCTATACTCTGGAAACTGTTTTGGGTTAGGACTGTGGACATTGGGGGCAGTAATGCAAAAAGCAGTTCTTACTTTGGTTGTTTTGATGTCAGGTGTTTCAACTTATGCCGCTTCGGGGCTTCGCAGCCGTGCTGAATCCATTAAAGATTCTCGTGTTGAAATGGAAAAACAAACTGAATTGAAAATTCTTGAGGTTCTTGAAGAGTCTCGTATTCGTGATGAGCAAGCTCGTATGCGTACGATTGAAGGGACTTCCTTCAATGTCCAACCGACTCGCCAGTTGCCAACTCAACAGCCAGCTCCACAAATTCAAACGAACTAGTTGTTGGTTTAAATTCTAAAAATGAAAAAGGCTTTGAGTGATCCTCAAAGCCTTTTTCATTTTTAGTGATTCTGAATCGGGAGTGAAAACTAATGGAGTTTCTTTTTTCCGCCGAACATTTTCGGACTGTTGTCGTCATCATCGCCGCCTTCGTCAGCTTCTTCTTCGTCAGAAAATTCTTCGTCTTCATCTCTTGGTGGAGATAACTCTTCGTCTTGTTCTGCGCGCGACAAAGCGTCTTCAGATTCGTTTTCTTCCAGGATCATGTCGTCTTCATCCACGCCCAAAAGACGGTTGGCTTCAGCCTCTAGCGATGAATTTTCAGTGGAGAATTGGATGTACAATTTTTTGCCTTGGAATGGGAAGTCCTTCCACACATAAGGGAAGTCGACTTCGCCTTCTTTTTCGAAGTATTCCATCATCATGCTGCCTGCCGCATCCACGCAGTTGTGAATGCGAGTTAAAGCGTCTTGGTCTTGTTGAGAATAGTTCATAGAAACTTCGAAGTTTGCTTGGGCAAGGCGGCCATTTTCTTTATAGCCAACGCGAAGCGTAATCTCTTCGGAGTAAATACGACCTTCAATTACCAGTTCAGCATCATCTAAGTATTGAGCAAAGTTCTCTTTGAAAACCGCCTGAATTTGATCTGAGTACTCTTTTGGGAACGTGGTCCATTTTTTTGAACTTTTGAGTCTTGGATTCATGACTGAAGGAACTCCTCGAACTTTGACATTTCTAAAGGGCTCCTCTATAACTCACTTTCTTTGATGACACAAGAGGTAAGAGACTGTGGATGAAGTGAGCCAAAATCCTGAAATCACCAAGCAAAATCAAGACGTCGGACAAGGTCGTGGCGTTTATATTTCCACTTACGGCTGCCAAATGAACGTCAACGATACAGAGCGTATGTATTCTCTTCTGGAGATGCAAAATTTCATGCCCGTGGACAAACCGGAAGACGCATCGTTGATCATTATTAATTCTTGCAGTGTGCGGGAAAAACCCGTGCACAAAGTTTATTCCGAGGTCGGCACTTTCAGAAAAATGAAAGAGAAAAATCCGGATCTTCGTATCGGCGTTGGCGGGTGCGTGGGGCAGCAAGAAAAAGACAACTTGATTAAGAATCAGCCGATGATCGATTTCGTCTTCGGGACGGATCAAATCGACAGTTTGCCGTACCTTGTGGCGGACAGCTTCTTGGATCGTGACAAACGCATTAGTGCAAAATTCAATCACCGTGAGCCCTACCATATCGAAACGATGGTTCGTAATCCGGGTGTCGCGACTTTTGTGAATATCACCAAGGGTTGTGATAATTTCTGTACCTTCTGTGTGGTGCCTTACACTCGCGGTCGCGAAAAATCTCGTCCATTGCAGCATATTCTGACGGACATCAATCACTTGGTAAAGCGTGGTGTAAAAGAAGTCACCTTGCTGGGGCAGAACGTGAATTCGTATTCTGACAGCGATACGGACTTTGCAGACTTGATGGCGAAAGTGGCTACAGAAACGGGCGTCGAAAGAATTCGTTTCACGACGTCACACCCAAAAGATTTCAATCAAAAGCTGGCTGATACAATGGCCGCTCATCAAGATAAAATCATGGAATACATCCACTTGCCATTCCAAAGCGGGAGCACACGCGTTCTTGAGCGTATGAATCGTATTTATACCCGTGAACAGTACTTAGAGAAAATCGCGATGCTCAGAAAATCTATTCCGAATGTAGTCTTTTCTACAGATATCATCGTGGGTTTCCCTGGTGAGACGGAAGAAGATTTTATGGATACCGTGAATATGGTTCAAGAAGGCGGATTTGAAACGATTTTTGCGTTTAAATATTCACCACGTCCATTCACTAAGGCAGCGAAATTCGAAGATCAAGTTGATGAAGCGGTGAAAACCGAGCGTTTGAATCGTCTATTCGATATTCATGACAAAATGGCATTTGATTTGGTGAAGCGCTATGAAGGCCAAACAATGAAGGTTCTGATTGAGAATGTCGATCGCGAGCAAGGAAAAATCCAAGGTCGCAGCACGGGTAATAAACTAGTGCATTTGAAAGGCTCTTCAGATCTGATCGGTAAAACTGTTGATGTCACCATCACTCGAGCCTTTCCAGCAACATTCCACGGAGAATTGGTTCAATAATGAAAGATCTTTTGGATTTTGATAATCTCAAAGCTCACATCATTTTTGCGACAGAATCGCAGGATGAAGAAACTTTTCACCAGGGGGACCTGGTGCAACTTTTCCCTTATGGTTTGTCTGTGACTTCGGATACGTCGCGACCTTTTTTGCTTCTAAAAGATGAGGGCCATCAGCATACTTTGCCTGTTGCCGTAAGTCCTATTGAAGCGGGTGTGGCATTGTCACAGTCGAATCGTAGTGCCCCGGAGTCCACGCCTCACAAATTTACACAATTGTTAATGCAGTCTTTAGGGATTGAAGTGAAGCAAGCTGTATTTGTGGAAATTAAGGGTGCTAATCAATACGTTCGTCTTTATTTAAGTGGGCATACTGGCACAAACTCGATCAAACTTCGTGCTGATGAAGCGATGTCTCTTTGTTTGTATTTAGGGACTCCGATTTTTGCGACGAAGAATTTTATTGGACGATCTCGGGTGATGAACGCTGAAATCCAATCTAACCATTCTGGCTTCTTTGGAGTCGGCGAAAAGCCTGCTTTGTTAAACTAATGCTGTAGTGCAAATTGAAATCTGCTGGTGATCTTGAAACAATCATCAGCATGATGCATTTGCCTACATTGATCACAGACCTCGGTATTATTCTTGTCATCGCAGCGTTGGTAACGCTTCTTTTTAAGAAGATGGGCCAGCCTCTTGTTTTGGGGTACCTCATTGCTGGCTTTTTAGTCAGTCAGCACTTTCCTTGGCTTCCTACTATTCAAGATAAAGAAAGTATCAGTATCTGGGCCGAGATTGGTGTTATCTTTCTCTTGTTTGGCCTGGGGCTTGAGTTCAGTTTTAAAAAATTGGTCAAGGTCGGTGGTTCGGCGGGATTCACTGCCGTTTTTGAAGTTCTGGTCATGGTCGGCATTGGTTATATCGTAGGACGACTTCTGGGATGGAATAGTGTCGACAGCATCTTTTTAGGTGGAATACTTTCTGTATCCTCAACCACCATTATCGTTCGCGCTTTCCAAGAGTTGAACATGAAGGGAAACCGATTCGTTGATTTGGTTTTCGGGATCTTGGTCGTAGAAGATATCGTCGCCGTTTTGCTTTTGGTGCTTTTGCCTTCCTTGGTGGTTGGCGATTCCTTTTCTGTAGGATCCTTGGTGGGCGTCAGCCTGCGCATGATCTTCTTCGTTTTACTTTGGTTTATTCTTGGTATTTTTCTGTTACCAGCCTTCTTACGAAAAATTCGCGATCTTCTTGAGGAAGAGACAACTTTGATTGTGGCGATTGGTCTTTGCTTGGTGATGGTCGTGATTGCTTCGGCGGCGGGGTTTTCTCCAGCGTTGGGGGCTTTCGTTATGGGATCGTTACTGGCAGAGACTCCAGAAGGTCATCATATTGAAAAGCTCTTAAACCCTGTTAAAAATCTTTTTGCAGCTGTGTTTTTCGTGTCCGTCGGAACCATGATTGATCCTAAGGTCATCATCGAGCACCCGGGATTGATATTGATTATTTCCGTGGTCACGATTTTTGGTAAGTTCATCAGTACTTATGTGGGCGCTCTTCTGTCGGGACAAAGTCGTAAGACTTCAATGCAGGCCGGAATGAGTCTGGCGCAAATCGGTGAGTTTTCGTTTATCATTGCATCTTTGGGGGTGAGTTTAAAGGTGACCAGTGATTTCCTTTACCCATTGGCAGTAGCAGCCTCTGCAGTGACGACGTTCACAACGCCTTATTTAATTAAATCCTCAGAGTGGACCTATGAAAAAGCAGATCGATTTTTCCCAGAGCGTTTAAAGAACGCGTTGGATCGCTATAAGGCCTCCTTTCAACGTCAGGGATCTCGCAGTGTGGGTTCGTTGGTGATGTCGACATATGGATTGAAGATCTTGCTCAACTCGGTGGTCATTCTGGCCATTATTTTTGCCGTAAAGCTTTTTGTGTCTCAGTATCTAGCGCAAGTGTTTCCGGGGAATGCGAATCTGGGAATTCTAACGTTTATTGTTTGTCTGGTTTTCTCGGTTCCGTTTTTCTGGGGATTGGTCAAGGGGCGCCCATCGCGTGCCGCTGCTCAGGATATTTCTGATTTGGCAAAGCTTCGTGGTTTAAATGCGGGGATTGCTTTTGGTCGTATCGCGTTGGCGGTGGTTTTGTTGTCGGTGATGGTTGCGCAGTTTGTATCGTTTAAGATTGCTTCTGGGGCCTTGGCTGCGGTGATTGTACTTGCGATGGTATTTACTTCTCGCTACGGCGAAAGATTTTATAAATTTTTTGAAGCAGAGTTTTTAGGAAATCTGACTGAAAAAGAAAAAGAAGATCTGCGCAAGACCGAAGTGCAGCATAATTTACAACTTCCTTGGGATGCGGCCATCAGTGTGTTTGAACTTCCTTTAGAGTCCGGGTTGGTTGGGAAAAGTCTGCGTGAACTCGCATTTAAAGAAAACTGGAGTGTGACAATTGCTTCTGTCATTCGTGGTGAGCGCAGTTTTTTTGCGCCATCTGGAGACTTTGTTTTGTGGCCCTTTGATAAAATTGCCTGCTTCGGCAGTGAGTCTGAACTGAATGATCTTCACGAAAAGCTAGAAAAAGATCGAGAAGAACACCGCTGGGTTTCAAAAGAAACTCCACGTTATCGCATGAGTTCTTTTGAGATCGATTTCCAGAGTCCTCTGAAGGGTTTGAGCATTCGTGAAAGCGGCCTGCGCGAGCGTGATAAAGTTTTAATTGTCGGTATAGAACGTAATGATGAAAAGATTCTCGGCCCCTCTGCCGCGACGGTTTTGCAGGTCGGTGATCTAGTCTGGATTGTGTCGGAATAAAGTTTGCGGAAGTGTTGTGCACGGAGGGAAAATCGTAGAGAGTTTTCCTTGAAAGGCACAGCACATGGGCTTTTTGACTTCGAAGAAAATACTTTTGCTTCCGATGTTTGTGCTGATATCTGTTTTTATATCAGCAGGCAGTCGCCACGAAATATCATTAACAACATCTTTAAAGAATCCTGATGCAGAATTGGATTTTTCTTTGCATCAAGATTTGGCTTTTTCGCCGGGAAATCCCTATTTAGGTCAAAGCATGATGTGGATTCCAGGTGGAGATTTTTGGATGGGTGATTCTAAATTCCATAAAGTCCATGTCGCGGGATTTTGGATGGATCAGTATCTTGTTACCAATCGGGACTTTGCTGAGTTTGTAGAAGCCACTGGATATAAAACTATTGCCGAGCGCAGATTGAATCCTCACGACTATCCTGACTTACCTCCGGAATTGCTAGAGCCCGGAGCGATCATTTTTAGTCCGCCATCAGATACGCATGAGTTGGCGGCCACAGAAGCTTTTTGGCGTTGGCAGCCTGGAGCAAGTTGGCGCCACCCTGAAGGTCCACAAAGCAGTCTCGTGGGTCGAGAGTTGTTTCCTGTTATTCATGTGTCCTATCAAGATGCTGAGGAGTATGCGAGATGGAGAGGCAAAAGACTTCCCACTGAAGCGGAGTGGGAGTATGCGGCGCGAGGGGGCTTAGATCGCAAGGCGTTCAGCTGGGGTGATCAATTTCGGCCTCGAGGAAAATTTATGGCCAATACTTGGCAGGGAAATTTTCCTCTGCAAAACACCGGCGAAGATGGATTTTTTGGGTTGTCACCCGTGGGAAGCTTTCCGGCAAATGGTTATGGCTTATATGACATGACGGGAAATGTTTGGCAGTGGACAGCGGATGTGGTGCAAGATTCTCAAGAGCCTTGGGTAAAAAAACGCGTGCAAAAAGGTGGGTCTTATCTTTGTACGGATTTGTTTTGCTCATACTTTAATCCGGGTATGCGTCGTAAAGGTGACGTCTGGAGCGGGTCTCCGCAGGTTGGGTTTCGCTTAGTGACCAGTGAGCCTGTCACTGCCTCCCATAAGGAAAAGAAATTTGCGCCAAGCCCTTTCGACATGTGATAGGATTTGCTGGTGAGGTTTTAATGAGCAATTCTTTTGTAAAAGCGCGTGGTAAAGCTCCGGTTATTGGTAAAAACGTTTTTATTGCAGACAATGCAAGAATCATTGGTGACGTTGAAGTCGGAGAGAGTTCTTCAATTTGGTATAATGTCACGATTCGCGGCGATGTAATGCCAATCCGTATCGGTAACGAAGTGAATGTTCAAGATGGGTCCGTCATTCACGGCACCTATCAAAAATATGGTACGACCTTACATGACCGGGTGACCATTGGACACTTGGTCATGTTGCATGGCTGTGAAGTAGGTAAGGCGACACTCGTTGGAATGGGATCTATCTTGATGGATGGAGTTAAGATTGGTGAGCACTGTTTAATTGGTGCAGGATCTTTACTGACAGAAGGCACTGTTATCCCCCCGCGCAGTATGGTGGTTGGAAGACCTGCAAAGGTTAAACGGGCGTTAACTGACGAGGAAGTGGATTTGTTAGAAAAGTCTGCCGACAATTATCTGCTTTATAAGACCTGGTATAACGACAACGAATAAATACGACTGTTCCGCCAAGGAGACTCTTTGAGACGCCCAAACTCCAGTATTTTTGATTTGGGGGCTTTATAAAGGAGTTAACTCTTATTTAAAGGGTTAATTCCTTTTGGGGTATCATACTTCTGTGTAAAAAAGCCGACAAGATTGGTATATGGAACGTCTCGGTTGGGTTTTCAAGCATGTCGCTTGTTTTTTTCTTTCGTTACTTCTTTCCGGCTGCGCGCTGGATATAACGCTATCTTCGGTCGGTGAAGATATTGATGTTCCCATGGCCCTAAAATCTGTGGTTGTGGTTCCTTTTGAATCCGTGTCTTTGG
The DNA here is from genome assembly GCA_046070625.1 of Bdellovibrio sp. GTDB lineage: Bacteria > Bdellovibrionota > Bdellovibrionia > Bdellovibrionales > Bdellovibrionaceae > Bdellovibrio. The sequence continues at coordinate 7,295 of JBJTMR010000189.1, forward strand.
CTGTTGGCGAGACCGTCTCATTAAAACCCATTCAGAAAAACGCTGCGAATTTTTCGATCAGTCCGAGTCTTCCGACAGGTTTGTCTGTTGATCCGGTGACTGGTGAAATACAGGGAGCTATTCAGGCGCCGATAGCTCAGAAGGCCACATTTTCTTTAAGCTATGTGGATCTGTTTAGTAAGACGCACCAAGTGCAATTTGAAATAGCTCCGTCGGAAATTGATGATGTTCAGGTTGGTTTTTATACGGGAACGCCGTGTGCGTTGTCTAAAGGAGCCGTTTATTGTTGGGCTGGGGATTCTAGAATCAGAGCCATTGGAAGTGTGGGGTCCTTTGATAAGATTGCCGGCTTGCCAAGTATTCAGTCTTTTAAAATTAGCTACAACTATGCGTGTGCCTTGTCAGACGCTGGAGAAGTTTACTGCTGGGGAACTTCTACCGCCGGTGCGCTTGGTCTGGGGAGTGGTGTAACGACCACTGTGCAACCGGTCAAGCTGGCAGGAGATTTGGTTGGAAAAAATATCACTCAAATTAGTCTTGGGTACTATAATGCTTGTGCAATTGATGATCAGAAAAAAATTTACTGTTGGGGTAAAAACACCAATGGCCAGTTAGGTTTGGGAGATCTCGTAGATCGCTTTACCCCAACACAAAGCTCTTTTCTTTCGGGGTCTGTCGTTGAAATCAGTACTGGTGAAAATCATACGTGTGCATCCGATGACCAAGGTAAAGCTTGGTGTTGGGGGTCGAATGGCTCAGGTCAGATCGGCGGCGGTGGTGGTGGCGCGAATGCGTTGAGTCCGGTAGCGGTTTTAATAAATGGCACGACTAATCCACTGACTGGTGTCAGTCATATTTACGTTGGACGTCTTATATCTTGTGCAGTGTCCTCTACGACGGGTCTTTCTTGTTGGGGGTCGAATGCTTACAAATCCATATCGTCTGCCGCTACTGGGACTTATGGTAAGGCTTATCAGGTGGATGCGAGCTTAGGTGTTTCAGATGTTGATATTGCTGCAATTCATCTTTGTTATATAAAGGATCAAGAGGCCTATTGTGCGGGACGAAATGCCACAGGTAATTTAGGGGCAGGGGCTCTTTCAAATACCGATGGCCTGTTTAAAGTTGTTACGTCTTTGAAGTTTAAAAAAATCTCTGTGGGTGGTTGGATTAATCCGTCTTATAGTAATTTGTCCTGCGGACTTACTGTTGAAAATCGGATTGCTTGTTGGGGCAGTAATGCTCGTAACGTTATCACTCCTTTTGAAGAGATAAAAGGCATTCCGGCGCCGATAGCCAATTCAAAAGACGCGGTTTCTATCAGTAAAGAGACCTCGAGTACTGACTTGTGTAAAGCACAGAATAATCAAGTATACTGTGCCCACTTCAATGACTACGCAAGGGCAGGTGTTTCTTCGATCCAGTCGTGGTTTGAAGAGTTTCTTCCTATTCAAGGTCTGCCCGCAGGTCTGACGGCAGAAAAAGTGTTTACAGGCTCGTATGCGAACTGCGCGCTTTATCGCAACTCGATGGATAATTCGACGGAGTTGTGGTGCTGGGGTTATAACGGGACCGGGCTGCGAGGCGATGGTACTTCGGTTGGCAATGAAGTGGCCACTAAGTCAAATATTTCCGGAATCAAAACAGTGTCCATGGGGACGCATCACATCTGTGCTCTTCTGGAGAACTCAAAGGTCTATTGTGCTGGAAGTAATGCCTCCCTGCAGTTAGGAGATAGCGCTTCTTGTGTAGGAGCTGCAACGTCCACACAATGGTGTGAGGCGATGTCGAATGTAAAAACTCTGAAGGTTTCCAGCAGCAGAAACTGTGTCGTTACTACGGATGGAGACATTAAGTGTTGGGGGGGGCTGTATGCCTCGAACTCGTCGAGTCCGGTGACGATGTGGGCCGCCGCGGATGGAGAGAAGGCCATTGATCTTTCTATGTATCCTTCAATGATGTGTTTCTTAACGGATAAGGGACGAGTGCTTTGTAGTGGGAACTATGTGCAGTCGTTGAAAAATCGTTCTATGCCAACTGTCTTTGAAGTGTCCGAAGTCGCGACTGCAAACTTTGAAGAAGTTGACACTGTGCCTGGGGCGAAGAGTATTTATGTCACAGGGCCGGGTTCATTTTGTGTGTTAAAGGAAGGCAGTGTGCTGTCTTGTCGAGGTCTGAAACGAGATCTTCCTTTATATCACGTGCAAGGTAATTATATTCCCACATTAACGGCCGTACCTTTGTCTTTTCCGATTGCCAAGATTGAGTACCTTCATAGTGATTCTATTTGTGTTCGCAACGCGACCAATGATCTAATTTGTTGGGGAACAGGTCGCGATCAGGAAACTCTATCGGGGCAAAATTATAAAGGCCTTTTTAGGGTTCCTGAAGTCATAATTGGGTTATGATTTAGCTTTAGAGTTTTTCCGTGATGAATTGTCCAGGGGCTAGACCCAGCTCAAGTCTTTTCCTTGAATTGACAGGGATTTCCGCAGAAAATATCAAAAACCTGTCATCTGGAGATTTGTTATGGGTCACGAAATCCCCTATGCGTTGACGTTCGACGATATCTTGCTTTTACCACAATATTCAGAGATCACGCCGACGGAAGTTGTTCCGCGCTCTTATTTCGCTAGAGATAAGTACCTTAACACGCCGATTATTTCTGCAGCAATGGATACGGTGACCGAAAACCGCACGGCTCGAGTGATGGCGCAATTCGGCGCTCTGGGCATCATTCATAAAAATCTGGATATTGCAAAGCAAACTCTTGAGGTTGAAAAAGTAAAAAAATATGAAAGCGGTATGATCACGGATCCGATTACTTTGGGACCGGATCGTTTGGTGCAAGATGCTGTCGATTTGATGGAAAAGTATTCTATCAGTGGTGTTCCGATTACCGTTGATGGTGTGCTGGTGGGGATTTTAACCAATCGTGATTTGCGTTTTGAAGAAAATTTTAATCAGCCCATTCGCAATTTGATGACAAAAGAAGAGTTGGTCACTGCTAAAATGGGAACTACTCTTGAGGAAGCTAAAAAGATTTTGCAAAAGCATCGCATTGAAAAGTTGCCCGTCGTGGACGCGAAGGGGAAACTTAAAGGCCTTATCACAATCAAAGATATCGAAAAGGCCAAGAACTACCCACAAGCAACTAAAGATGAACATGGTCGTTTGCTTGTAGGTGCAGCTGTGGGTGTTGGGGCGGATTCCGTAGATCGCGCCGCGGCCCTTGTTGCAGCTGGTGTGGATGTGTTGTGTATCGATACAGCCCATGGTCATTCTAAAAATGTTTTGGAAATGGTGAAGCACATTGCTCGAAGTCACAAAGATGTGATTATTATTTCCGGCAATGTCGTGACCGCTGACGGCGCGAAGGCTTTGTTTGAAGCGGGCGCTGATGTTGTGAAGGTTGGCGTGGGTCCAGGAAGCATTTGTACAACTCGTGTGGTGGCAGGTGTGGGTATGCCGCAGATATCTGCGGTGATGGAATGCGCGAAAGAAGCGAAGGCTCGCAATAAAACAATTATCGCAGATGGTGGTATTAAGTTTTCAGGAGATATTACGAAAGCTTTGGCGTTGGGAGCGAACTCTGTGATGGTCGGAAACTTGTTGGCAGGTGCTGAAGAGTCTCCAGGTGAAACAATTCTTTTTCAAGGGCGCAGTTATAAAGTTTATCGGGGCATGGGAAGTATCGGAGCCATGGCGCGTGGTTCAAAAGATCGCTACGGTCAAATGGATGTCGAAGACAATGAAAAACTTGTCCCAGAAGGCATCGAAGGCAAGGTGGCTTACAAGGGGCCAGCTTCTGGGATTATTCATCAGTTGGTGGGTGGTTTGAAGTCTGGAATGGGATACTTGGGTGCCGGCAGTATTGATGAACTACAAAAGCGTGCGAAGTTCGTACAGATTACTGCGGCTGGTTTGCGCGAATCTCACGTTCACGACGTCAGTATCACCAAAGAAGCTCCGAACTATCGAATTGAAAGCTAAATATGAAGCGCGGATTTATTATTTTAGATTTTGGATCTCAATTTACTCAATTGATTGCACGACGTTTGCGGGAACTTGGATTTTATTCAGAAATTCATTCTTATAAATATCCGACGGAAGAAATTCAAAAAAAGAAACCTTATGGAATTATTCTGAGCGGGGGTCCGAATTCGGTTTATGAGTCGGGTTCGCCGCAAAGAGATGTATCTGAATTGCGTAACATAAGTCCCCTTTTGGGAGTTTGTTATGGCATGCAACTTTTAACCCATTCTTTGGGTGGCAAAGTTTCGCGCGCGAGTCATCGCGAGTATGGTTTGAATTATGTAACTTGGACAACAAGCCTCAAGAATATTCCTCAGAAGCAAAAAGTTTGGATGAGTCACGGCGACGTTGTTGAAAAAGCCCCTCCAGGCTTCGAGATTATCGCCAACTCCGATGGGAATCATCCCGCGGCGATGCGTGGAGATGGTGTTTTAGCAGTCCAGTTTCATCCTGAGGTGGCGCACACAGAGCACGGTTTGGATCTTTTAAAACACTTTGCTTCTGATATGTGTGGCGCTTCAGCAGATTGGGATGCTCCGCACATCAAAGATCATTTGATAGAAGAAATTCGTCAACAAGTGGGCGCGACCGATCATGTTCTTGTGGGGCTAAGTGGTGGCGTGGATTCGACGGTAGTCGCGACCCTGCTGACGAAGGCTCTTGGTTCTGAGCGAGTGCACTGTGTGTTTGTCGACAATGGTCTTTTAAGAAAAAATGAGTATGAGAGCGTTCTTGAAAACTATCATCGTATTGGCTTGAATGTTCAAGGTGTCGATGCGTCCAAAGAATTTTTAAGTGCCCTTAAAGGGAAGTCAGATCCCGAGGATAAGCGGAAAACCATCGGTCGCGTTTTTATTGAAGTCTTTGAAAAAAGCTACGATAAAAAACTGCCCATTCGCTGGTTAGCGCAAGGCACATTATATCCCGATGTCATCGAGAGCGTGTCGTCCATCGGTGGAAGTGTCACGATCAAGTCGCACCACAATGTCGGTGGTTTGCCAGAAAAAATGAAATTGGGACTGGTGGAGCCGGTGCGTGAGCTCTTTAAAGATGAAGTTCGTGCTTTGGGAGCACAAATTGGATTGCCGCATGATATGCTTTGGCGTCACCCATTCCCGGGGCCGGGGTTGGCAATTCGTGTTTTAGGTGAAGTGACGGAAGATAAGCTACGCATTCTGAAAGAGTGCGATGATGTTTACATTTCTGAATTACACAAACATGGTTTGTATGAAAAAATTTGGCAGGCTTTTTGTGTTTTGTTGCCAGTAAAAACTGTCGGAGTACAAGGTGATTCACGAACCTATGATCATGTATTGGCTCTTCGTGCGGTGACCTCGAGTGACGGCATGACGGCCGACTGGTATCCCTTTGAATTCGCCTTCCTGCGCGATGTTTCAAATCTAATCACCAATAAAGTCAAAGGCGTGAACCGAGTGGTGTATGACATCACATCAAAACCCCCCGGCACAATCGAATGGGAGTGACCCGCGGCAAGCGCCGAGCAGTGCCGGAGCGCCGGCAGGCGCCGAGCAGTGCCGAAGCGCCGGCAGGCGCGCAGGCTGAAGCAGCACTGTAATTTCCCAGGACCTCTAGTTTCCCCCTTATAATTTGCTACATCTAAGAGTCTCTGAAGGAGGTTCTTATGATGAAGCGTTGGAAATGGGTTTTTGTTGGGGTTGTAGCTTTAAGTTTATCCGCATTTGCCCTGGATCAGATTCTTTATCATACTACGGGGACGTCTTCCTTTGATTTCAAAAAAGATGCAGATGGTTTCCGTCAGGTCGTTCGCAATATTCAAGACTATCACTTGCTGACCACATTTAATCCGGACTCATCTCAAACCCTTTATTTAGTGGATAGTAAATTGATGCGTCGATTTTCCATTGATGCAGATGGTGTTTTTGGAAGTTTAAGTTGGAAGGTTCGCACCGGTGATAAGTTACAAAGTGTTTTATGGAATAAAAGTGAAAATGCGACACTGATTGATTTTGATGAAAACTATCACTTAGTGGTCACGGGGCTAGAGCAATGTTGTGGAGCGATGACAGGGTATCGTATTTATGATGTGACAAACGGCAATCTTATCATATCGTTTAATTCATTTAGCGAAGATCCCATTGTGACTCATCCGTTTGTTTTGGATATTCCTAATTCCAGCATGTCGCCAAGATTTCTGGGGCTTGTCAGTGGTGACAGTACACGAGATCAGGATTTTAAAGAACCCGCACCAGAAATGGTGAATACGGTGCTGGTGAAGTATGGAAGTAAAACCCAATTCTTTCAGCGCTTGCAGGTTGATATGAAAGTTGCCGAAGGATTTGCGCCAAGTATTTTGAGTGCGACCCTTGAGAAAAATCCCACTGTTCCCAACAGTGATAAAATTGAATTTAATGGAACCATCGCCAATATGTGGAATATTGATGGCAGTACGAACCCCGATGACATTCAGGGTGTTCAATTGAAATTGATCCTAAATGGTGGTGAAGGCGATAAAACTGTGATCATTCCAATTATAAAAGATCGTTTGAGTGTGGATATGGCAACAGTACCGGAGGGTGTGAGTTTAAAATCTTTATTGTGAGATTTGGTCAGTCTATGAGCGGCTCGTATATGACGGGAGTCAAGGGGAAGATTCTATTAAAAGTGCCTCTTCAGATGGGTTAACGCGAGGCTCCTAAATTGATCAAAAGACCTAGCTAAGATATGAATTTAGCATGTCTTTTGTACATCTCCACGTCCACTCAGAATATTCGTTACTTGAAGCTGCTTGCCGCGTAAAAGCGATCGCAAAAAAAGCAGCAGCCATGAACATGCCAGCGGTTGCATTGACCGATAATGGGAACATGTTTGGTGCTGTTGAGTTTTACTTTGCTTGCAAAGATAACAACGTCAAACCCCTTTTAGGATTAGACGCGTATATTGCTCCAGGTTCTCGTCACGAAAAAAAACAAGATCGTGATCAAGTGGCTCAAGGTCCGCGTCGGTTGGTTTTTATGGCTCAGAATACCAAGGGCTATCAGAATCTCTGTAAACTTTCGACGATCGGTTATCAAGAGGGTTTCTATTGGAAACCGCGCATCGATTATGAAGTGATCAAAGAATACAATTCAGATTTGATCTGTTTAACGGGCGGCTTGCGTGGTGAAGTTGCGGATGCTTTTTTGCGTGAAGGTCCAGATGCGGCCTTAGCGAAAATCCGTCAGTTAAAAGAAATTTTTGATGATCGCCTGTATCTTGAGATGTGCCGTACGGGCTTGTCCGAATGGGATCAGATCAATCCATTCTTGCTTGAGGCTTCTAAAATTACAGGCGTACCCATCGTCGCAAGTAATGATGTGCACTACATGACTCAGGACGATCAAATCGCCCAAGAGGTTTTGATTTGCATCGGGACGAATAAAACATTGAGTGATGAGCATCGTTTCCGTTTGGGAACAGATGAGTTTTATTTCAAGAAACCAGAGCAGATGGTGGAGTTGTTCTCGGACCTCCCTGAGGCCGTTAGCAATACTTTGCAAATCGCTGAACGTTGCGATGTGAAGTTTAAGTTGAAAGATGAAAACGGCAAACCGATTTACCATCTTCCAACTTTTCCAACAGAAGCAGGTGTGACCCTTAAAGACGATATTGCTCGCAGAGCTGAAGAAGGTCTGTTAGTTCGCTTCGAAGAAGCTGAAGCTCGTGGTGAGCCGGTCGCGGAAGAAAAAAAACCAGAATACTATAAGCGCTTAGAATACGAGCTCGGCATTATTGATCGCATGGGCTTTAATGGTTACTTCCTCATCGTCCAAGATTTCATTGGTTGGGCCAAAGATAATGATATTCCTGTGGGACCTGGTCGTGGATCTGGTGCGGGTTCCTTGGTTGCTTATGTTTTAAAAATTACGGATCTCGATCCGCTGCCAAACTTTCTGCTGTTCGAACGTTTCTTGAATCCGGAACGTATTTCCATGCCGGACTTCGATATCGACTTCTGTCAGGATCGTCGTCAGGAAGTGATTCGTTATGTGACGGAAAAATACGGACAGGAGTCTGTATCGCAAATCATCACTTACGGTAAGTTGCAAACTCGTGCCGCGTTGAAGGACGTGGGGCGTGTTTTAGGGATGTTATTTGCGGAAGTGGATCAGGTAACAAAACTTATTCCTGATAAATTGGGTATTAGCCTTAAAGAATCTCTGGAGATGGAACCTCGTCTGACAGAGATGATGGAAATGAATCCGACAGTCGCAACCTTGATCGACCTCGCTCAACGCGTGGAAGGTATGGTGCGAAATGCGGGGATCCATGCCGCCGGGGTTATTATCGGTGATGGTCAGTTGGTGCGCCATGCTCCGCTTTATAAGGGTGCGGATGGCGAGCAAGTTGTTCAGTACGACATGAAGCATGCCGAGAAAATCGGTCTTATTAAGTTCGACTTCTTGGGTCTTAAGACGCTGACTCACATTAACATGGCTCTTAAGCTAATTAAGAAAAATCGTGGCAAGGTGATCACTTCAAAAATGATCCCAATGACCGATGCGCCTACTTTTGAAATGATGTCCCGCGGAGATACTGCAGGGGTGTTCCAGTTCGAGGGTGAGGGTATCACTGATGCCACTCGAAAAATTCGCCCTTCTAGTTTTGCAGATGTCACGGCGATCACCTCGCTATACCGTCCCGGTCCGATGGCGAATATCCCAGATTTTACGGATCGTAAGCACGGCAAAGCTCCGGTGGAATACTTGCTTGAAGACACTCGTGAAGTTCTTTCTGAAACTTACGGGATTATGGTTTACCAAGAGCAGGTTATGGGTATCGCTTCTAAGATCGCAGGGTACTCTCTCGGTGAAGCCGACATGCTTCGTCGTGCGATGGGTAAAAAGATCAAAGAAGAGATGGATCAGCACCGCGAACGTTTCATGAAGGGTGCGCTGGAGAGAGGTCACAACAAAGAGAGATCTTCTGAGTTGTTCGATCTTATGTATAAGTTTGCCGATTACGGTTTCAATAAATCCCATGCGGCTGCTTACTCTGTGGTTACTTTGCAAACGGCTTGGTTGAAATGCCATTATCCCGTAGAATTTTTTGCAGCTCTGCTTTCAACGGAGTTGTCCGATACAGATAAGATCGTAAAATACTCCAAAGATGCGGCAAAGCGCGGGCTCACCGTAAAACCACCCCATGTGAATTTCTCTGACTATCTTTTCGATGCTCATGGGGATGAAATCTATTTCGGTTTGGGTGGTATTAAGGGTGTAGGGCAAAATGCCGTAGAGGCCATTGTTGAAGCCCGTAACAACCTGCCAGATAAAAAATTTAACTCGCTGGATGAGTTCTTTAATTCTATCGATCTTCGTCGAGTGAATAAAAAAGTGATCGAGTGTTTGATTAAGGCCGGAGCCTTTGATGGCTTTGGCGCACACCGTGCTCAAGTGATGGGTGGCTATCAGAAGTTCTTAGATCGCGCTCAAGGATTGCAGAAAGATCGTGAGCTAGGCCAGTCCTCGTTGTTTGATCTTGGGCCGTCTACAGAGACCGTTGTGAAGCTTGAAGAAACAAAACCATGGAGCCGCACGGCCTCTTTGGCTTACGAAAAAGAAGTCATCGGCTTTTACCTGAGTGATCATCCCCTGAAAGGGTTTGATACTCTTTCTGAAATTTGGGTAAGTTGTAAGGTCGTGGATCTGCCAAAACAGATGCCACCTCCAGGGTCTCCGGAGTGGGAGGCGATGCAGGCCGCGAAGAAAGACTGGAAAAACCGTGACGCCGCTAAAAAACGTGTGGTCGTGGCGGGGCTTATCACCGAGCTTCGTGAACTGATTACTAAAAAAGGTACTAGAATGGCTTTTGGCAAAATCGAAGATTTAACCGGAGCCGTGGAGTTGGTCATCTTTCCAGATGCCTTCGCGAAAAATGGTGAGGCCTTGAAAGATGAGCGGCCCGTTTTGATTGGCGGCGGTCTTGAAGTGGAAGAGGGTGTCGCGAAGATCATGGTGGATTCGGTGTCTCCGATGGAAGACATTTTAAAGAAAACCAAGCGCATGGTCTTTAGGCTAGACCGAATTCCCCATGAAGACTATTCGCAGCTGCAGTCCCTGATGAAAGACCACCCAGGCCCTACGGCAGTAAGTCTGGAAATTGATATACCTGATGTCAGTCGTCGTGTGATGATGGAGATGTCAGCAGGATCAGGAGTTGCCGTAAATAATGAGTTCTTTGAAGGGGTTCATTCGATTTTTGGACGTACGGATTTTATTGAATTGAGGTAGGAACAATGCGGATTTCATCATTAGTTACAGCATCATGCTTGGTCTTATTTTCGTCTTCACTGTTTGCACAGCAGGCGGATCTTTTGGAGCGAAATTTTTCGGGGTCGTCTAAAGAGGCAACTCCTCAAGCCGCAAAAACGGATATTCAGAATCAAGCTTCAAAAAAGATTTCTGAAGACGTGATTCGGGACCTTATCGGTGAAGAGCGTTTTAATAAAAATAAAGCGTTGCTTCAATCCAAGGTTATCAAAAATTCTGGGCGCTACATTCCGTTCGTGAAACCTTCCCCGGTGGTGATGGAAGGTGAAGAATATAAAATGTCTGTTAACATGAAGGTGTCCCTTAAAGATCTTAAACAGATGTTATTGGATAATTCATTGCTTAACGAAAACGATACGATTCCGGTCGTGTTGCCCGCGATTAGCTTTGTAGACCGAGTTAATGGTCGCAGTTACCGTTGGTGGCAAACACAGGACAAGAATGCCCAGGTATTTTTAATTAAACAAAGTCGCACCTTGGAAGAATCCCTGCGCAGCTCTTTTCAAAAAAATAACTTTTTTGTCATCAAGCCTGTGGAAGCAGGTTTGGGGGCGAACATTCCAAGCGCTTACCAGAACGAAAGAATTGCTGGTGAAGATGCTCAGTTTTTTGCGCAGTATTTTAATGCCCCCGTCATGATTGATGGTCAGGTGGTGGTGAATAAGGCTGAAAAAGGCGGTGGCTATCGAATTGATATTCGGATGACGGCCGTGCAAATCAGCAATGTGCGCGCTATTGCGGATGTATCTCGTCGTTATGATGTGGAAGGTTCCTTTGAAGGTGGAGTGGATAAAAAAATCCGCGAGGTTTCTGAAAGTGTTGCTAGTGACTTGGCCTCTCAAGTTTTCGAAGCTTGGCAACGCGGTTCTCTGGGGACTTCCGTTATTCGTGTGACGATCACAGGGAAACATAATTTGCCCGCGATGGAAGATCTTAAGGAGCGTATTCGCTCGCAAATTACTCAGGTTAAAAATATCAGAGAACGTTTAGTGAGTTCTGATTCAATTAGTTTTGAGGTTGATACAGCAGCTCTGTCTGCCGAATTGGCCGTCAAGCTGGAAGCTTTGGATTTGGGAGGCAAGAAGCTTTCCAAGGTCTCTGAAGGTCGTGAAGAAATTGTTTTAAAGCTCGCACAATAAGGAGTTTGTCGTGAGATTTTTTGTATCATTGATGATGTTGGTATCCATGTCGGGATGTGTGACGATGGATCGTTCAGGCCCAGGAATGAATCGTCAGATCCATGATGAAAACCAGGTTTCTCACAATGACGAACAGGCTCCACGTAAACGTTTGATGATTTTGCCATTTTTAGACGTGTCTGATAAACGTCCTCAGAGCTTGCGTGATCGGGCTCGTGGGGCCTTTATTTCGGATCTGAATCGCTCTGGTGATGTCATCGCTCTTGATAGCAAAGAGATCAATTTAGATCTTTCTAAAATGATCGATGCTGGTGGATATAAGATGGCAGATGTTTCCAAAGCGGCTTCGGCGCTGGGTGCGAATGCCGTGTTGGAAGGCAAAATTCTTGATATTCGTATCAAAAGAAAATCTGACAATGTCGGTATCGTTCGTCATTTGACATCTTCTTTTGAGGTGGTGGCTCAGGTGCGAGTTGTCACAGCTCGTACGGGAAAAGAACTTTTTAACACGATCAAAACCGTCACTCTTGAAGATCAAGGTGTGCGAGTGGCGGAACGTGTAGATTCTGACAAATACATGCAGAACAATCCTGACCTTATTGAAGTGATTGTGAAAGACGCCTTTTTGGATTTCACTCCTCAGGTGCTTGCCGCTCTGGAAAAGGTATCTTGGGAGGGACGTATCGCTGCAATCAACGGAGATCGTATCTATCTGAACGTCGGAAAGGTTTCGGGGTTGCAGATGGGGGATTTGCTGAAGGTTCTTGAAGAGGGTGATGATGTTTATGATCCCGAAAGTGGAACGCACATCGGTCGCGTTCCCGGCCGTGTTAAAGGGACGTTAGAAGTCATCAGCTATTTTGGCACAGATGGTTCTATTGCTATTATTCACTCTGGCTCTGGTTTTAAAGAAAATGACCGTATCGAATTATATTAACACCTTGAAATCTTAGAGGGGTTCGTTGGAACTCCTTCCTATCTGAGTTATGTTTAAAAAGTGATTATCATGAGGTTCTTGCTTTGCTTGCTGCTGCTCTTGTCTTCATCCGCTGCTTTTGCGAAGTCGTGGAAGGTCGCAGTTTTGTATTGGAGTATGAAGATCGAGGGCCAAGTCGCTATGCGGAAGGGCTTCGAGGAGCAGGTTCATCAATTTAATACTCAGAATAAAGGCAAGGACAGCATTGAGCTGATTCCGTTCATCGCAGGTGAGGGACGCAAAGGAATCATTAATCAAGTTCAACAGCTGAAGCAGGCTTTGATGAAGAAGCCTGACGCTATCGTCATTCAGCCAACCGACAACTCTGCGTTGGCGGAGGGGTTGCAAGAGGCCAATCTCGAAAAAATCCCCGTGATCGCCTATGATCAGTATATCGTAAATGGAAATCTCACAGCTTTTTTAAGCAGCGCAAATTATCACGGTGGACGTGATAATGGGGACTATTTGGATTCATTGTTTAAAAAGGACCTGTCGATTCGCATAGCTGTTTTTGAGTACCCCGCAGTGTCATCAACCACAGAGCGGGTAGATGGTTTTTTTGATTCTCTTCGTGGACGTGGGCGGAAATTTGAAGTCGTTGGCAGGTATCAAGCCGTGGATCCGGAGTCGGGCCGAGAAGCGGCTAAGAAATTTTTGAAGGAATTTCCCAAGAAAAACAGTGTGGACGTCGTGTTGACCGTCAATGACGGTGGCGGATTGTCCATCGTGAAGGAATTATTTGCGCAGAAACGGGACGAAATTAAACATGTTACTTTTGATGGTGACCCCGAGTCGGTGGAAAACATCAAGGCTGAGCGTTTGACCGTGATAGATTCTGCCCAATTTTGTGCTGAGCTCGGAAGAGAAAGTGCACGCACGTTAATTTCGATAATGCGGGGGCAACCAGTCAATAAAAAAAGCCGAGTTCCCACATATCCAATCACCAAACAAACGGTGAAAGAATATCCTGGTTGGTTAGGTGTGCCCAGTGAAAAGCTTCGCAAAGGGTTAGAGAAAACTCCTGTGCACATTGTTCGCGCTGAAAAAAACAAAAATCAAAAACAGATTTTGCGCATAGGAACAGCTCCCCTCTGCCCCTATGTCTGCGAAAAATCTCCAGGCATATGGACGGGGTACTTGTTTGATATTCTGGGTGAAGTTGCCAAAGATCTGAATGTTGAGTTGCGTTTGGAAAATGTTCCGAACAGTCGGTTGGTGCAATATTTGGAATCCCGTCGTTTAGATTACATTATCGTACCAGAATTTATCGTTCGCTATTTACCTGAGATTGCCGTTGTCGGGCCGCAATTAGGAGTGAACTATACGGGAGCTTTGATTTCTTCTAAGAACAAGCCGGCGTTGTTAGATCGCCAGGCTTTGGCAACGATGAAAGGTATGTATTCTGATTTTGGCGTGGGAAGTGGTCTTTCGGAAGCCGATTTTGCCACGTTAAAGTTGAACAAGATTACGGGTGCCGACGTCGCTGATCGTATGATTCGATCTATCTTAGAGCATCGCGCCGATATCGCGTTAGGGGATTACAATGTCCTTCGGTATTCTATGGCAGACCAACAATCAGAGCCGCAGCTTAAATTGCTACCGACTTCTTTGACTGGTTTTAGTTTTCTGGTGCTCGTGGGGCTTCCTAGGAATAATCAGGTTCGCGTTCTGGGGGATGGACTTGAAAAGTGGTTTGCGGGGGCACGGCGGAGTGCTCATTTAGAGAGCATTCTGAGAAAGTACAATCTTACCGATTGGGATATCCTGGCTCGCGACTAGCGCGCTGGGTTGGCAACGCGTTAAAACATTGATTTTAGGGCCAAAAATACATAATCATAAGGAGTCTGACTGAAAGGGCTCTTTATGCAAACGACTCTTGTAAAATCACTTTTTAGAGAAACAGAAAAACACATCGATAAAGAAGTTCAACTTTCTGGTTGGGTTCGTAAGATCCGCGATCAAAAAAGTTTTGGTTTTATCGAACTGAATGACGGGACCTTTTTCAAAGGTGTGCAAGTTGTCTTTGATGAAAAACTTGCGAATTTTGAAGAGCTCACAAAACTTTCTATCGCCAGTTCTATTTATGTCACTGGTAAAGTGGTGAAGTCTCAAGGGGCGGGACAGTCTTTTGAAGTTCTGGCAACCAAAGTGGAAGTTTATCAAAAGGCATCTGCAGATTATCCTTTGCAAAACAAACGTCACAGCTTTGAATTTTTGCGTGAGATCGCTCATGTCAGGCCACGTGGAAATACATTCTCTGCCGTTTTCCGTGTGCGCTCAGTATTGGCTTATGCCATTCATAAATTCTTCCAAGATCAAGGTTTCGTCTACGTGAACACACCGATCATCACGGGATCTGATGCTGAAGGTGCTGGTGAAATGTTCCGTGTGACGACATTGAAATTGGAAAACCCTCCCCGCACGGCCGATGGTAAAGTGGACGCGGCGAAAGATTTCTTTGGTAAAGAAACAAATCTGACGGTGTCTGGGCAGTTGAACGGCGAAACGTTCTGCGCGGCTTTCAGAAATATCTATACATTCGGTCCTACGTTCCGCGCAGAGAATTCAAACACATCTCGTCACGCGGCGGAGTTCTGGATGATTGAACCGGAAATCGCCTTCGCTGATTTGTCAGCGGATATGGAACTTGGCGAAGCGATGATCAAATACATCATTCGCTATGTGATGGAGCAATGCCCAGAGGAAATGGATTTCTTTAATCAGTTTATTGAAAAAGGATTGTTCGATAAATTGAACAATATTTTGAACAATGAATTCGCTCGCGTGACTTACACGGAGGCTATTGAAATCTTGAAAAAATGCGGTAAGAAATTCGAGTACCCGGTTGAATGGGGTATCGATATGCAATCTGAACACGAAAGATACTTGGCGGAAGAACATTTCAAGCGCCCTGTATTCGTAACGGATTATCCAAAAGAGATCAAAGCGTTCTATATGAAATTAAACGCTGACGGTAAAACTGTTCGTGCGATGGACTTGTTAGCTCCAGGCATTGGGGAAATCATTGGGGGATCTCAGCGTGAAGACGATCTTGAGATTCTTGAATCTCGCATGACGGCTCATGGTTTGAAGCTTGAAGATTATTCTTTCTATTTGGATCTTCGCAAATACGGAAGCTTCCCGCATGCGGGATTTGGTCTGGGTTTTGAACGAATGCTTATGTACGTAACCGGTATGAGCAATATCCGTGACGTTATTCCGTTCCCTCGTACACCGGGGAATGCTCTTTTCTAGTTGGTTGATGGCTGTGCGGGGACTTCTTGGAACGTAGTTCTGGGAAGTGCCGCGCTTCGGCGGCACGCCATCCTGGCTCAGTCGCCGCCGAGCTTTGCTCGGTTCGCGCCATCGTGGTGCCGGCTAAGGCCTTCTTCGGCGGTACTTCCCAGAACTACGCTCCAAGAAATATCGCTCAGATCAAAACTTTTGAGAGCTTGTGTTTAGTTGTTCGAGCTCTCTTGAGATCTTTATTTCACTTAATATTTTAGAGTTTTTGGTTTTCGATCCTTTTGTCGGGGATGAGCCACAGCATGGCTACTGCAACATAACATGCGCAGGCGCCCCAGACGTTGACGAAGGCTAAGGCAATTCCGGCGAGGTAAAAGACGACGGAGATTTTTCCTTTGAGGTCGTTGCCGATGGCGGCTCTTAGTTTTTCGTTTCTGTGGGGTCCGCAGAGGAGGGTTTGCACTAGCAGATAGTACGCCACTGCGGCAGCTAAAAGGACCACTCCATACAGGGCTACTGGCCAGGGGCCGAAGTGGTTTTCGCCCATCCAGGCGGTGGTGACGGGGATTAATGAAAGCCAGAAGAGTAAGTGGAGATTGGCCCACAGGCTTCGTCCGTCGACTTCTTCCACGGCGTGGATCAGATGGTGGTGGTTGTTCCAGTAGATGCCCACATAGATAAAGCTCAGGATGTAGCTAATAAAGACCGGTACGATCGGCAGAAGGTCTTTCAGTTGGTCGCCATGGGGAACTTTAAGTTCTAACACCATGATCGTGATAATAATGGCTAAAACTCCGTCACTGAATGCTTCCAAGCGGCCCTTTTTCATAGTTCTCCAATCTCCGCTAAACATTATCAAGGGGTGGTGGAGAGATCTATGGTGTCTTTCTGTCTAACCCGCCGTGCCATCTCTTGCGGGAGTTGGTGTAGCTCATATAGATTTAAGACCTCATCCATCTATGTGCGGATATAGCGTAGTTGGTAGCGCGCTTCCTTGACATGGAAGAGGTCACTGGTTCAAGTCCAGTTATTCGCACCAAATTTTCTCCATGATAAATTTAGCTAGCTTGCAAAGTCTGTTGCGATAGCTTTAAAAATCTAAACTAAAACTAATTTTTCATTCCTGAGCAGATCTCTTCTTGTCTCGAAGTGGAATGCTTTATGTTCCAATGGCGGAACGCTGGAACACTGTTGTCCACTTTATCCTCTCTAGAAAAGGTAAAAAAGTGTCGATAAGTGAAGCAGATGATAAAAACCCGGAACGTCTTACTTTCTTTATCTTTATTGCTATCAGCATGCTCTGCGGAGAAGCTTCAGTTTTCCTTTGGTGATGCGAAAACTTTAAGTGGTAAATTTGTCGGTTTTTCGCAATCGTCTTCTTTAAGTTCTTCAGGTATGAGTTCCTTGGCTTGTAGTGCTGCCGAAGTTTCCGTTTACAGAGTTAATACCAATGGTGAAAGAAGTGAGACTCCACTAGGAACGACTTCTCTTGCTGCGGATGGTAGCTATTCTTTTAGTTTAAGAAGTCTTGGCCTTACTTTCGAAGGATCATCTTCTCAAGATCCTGTTGTTGTGGTTGCTAAAGGATGCTCGTCCGGAGTTTATTCTCGCCCTATCACCGGGTCCAAAAATCAGGATATCACCATGGGCTCTACTTTGGTGGGGTACCTTGTGGGAACTCAATACAAAGATCAGTTAAGCACAGCCTTGTTGGGAAATGCCACAAAGGTGGAAGCGCTTTTAAAAAGCCTTTCTGGGGAACAAACTTTTCAGGCTGCCTATGATGCACTTATTAATAATCCAACGATTAGCAATCAGTTTCAGGATTTGTTTGGAACTACGCCAGCGGTTCTTTCGGATGCGGCTCCAGAAATCGCGTCTTTGGTTGTGCCTTCGGTTGCGCAAGAACTTTCGGCGCTTAATTTAGGTGTCGACATCAGTCAGTGGTCTAGCAGTTATCATCCGATCTTTGAGTGGAAGCTTGATAGTACTGTTCTTGCTCAAACACCAAATGTTACTTATACCCCAGGCGGGAATTCTCAAGGAGCTCACACGATCACATTGACCGTAGGTCAAGACAACGGCACAGGACAAATTGATCTTGCGAAGCCGATAAAGGTGATCACTCGAAGTGTAACTATCGCTAATAATATCTTACCTATGGCTCCTAGTTTCAGCGTGACCACCCCCGTTGTTGTTGGGACTCAGCCCATCAATAATCGCAGTTTGACGGTGACGATTGATACGGGCGCAAACAAAATTAACTGTGACTCGTTTTCTTCTTTAGCCCTGACAGAAGGGGTTGATACCGTTCCTTCGGCGGCAAGTTTTAATATTTCATGTTCTCAAGCTAACTCTCAAGCGGTTAGCGTCAATGTGACATCGGCAGGCGACGGTACAAAGACCTTACGTCTTTGGGCACTGGATTCTACGGGGTTGACTTCAGTAACGCCGACAACCTTCTCATTTAATTTAGATACAGGTGTGCCTTCGGTTTCGATTTCGACCACACCGTTGGCGATGTCAAATACAGGCAGTCAAAGCTTTGGATTTAGCGGTGAAGATAATGGTGGTTACATTGATCGCTATGAATGCAAAATGGATGGCGGCAGTTGGACATCTTGTTCAAGTCCTCAATCCTATGCTTCGTTGGCTGAAGGGGATCATACATTTTCATTGCGTGCTATGGATACGGCGGGGAACGCATCCACTGTTGAATCCAAATCATGGCACATTGACTTAACTGCGCCGGTGTTAACTTTAACGGGAACGCCTAGTAGTATAACGAATTCTTTAGCCGCAACATTCAACTTTTCTGCAACGGACAGTGGCGGCGCTGGTTTTGCCAATTATTTCTGCCAATTGGATTCTGCGGTCAGCTTTACCCAATGTCCGGCGATTCAAAACTATACATTGTCGGCAGGAACTCATGTATTAAAAGTGAAAGCTTCAGACAATGCGGGGAATGTATCCGCGTCCCAAAGCTATTCTTGGACAATCGATACCGCACTTCCTTTAGCTTCGATTACTGCAAAACCAACAGCACTTAATAACTCTCCTTCAGCGTCATTTTCTTTTACCGGAAGTGATACGGGTGGCGGAGCTGTTGCTAGTTATGAATGTCAAATAGACGGGGGATCTTTTGCGGCCTGTGTCAGCCCAAAAGTTTATGGTTCTCTTGCTGATGGGGCTCACTCTTTTGGAGTCAGAGCCATTGATACAGCGGGAAATGTTGGAGCGACCGTGGCAACTTATTCTTGGACAGTTGATTTGACGACGCCGATTGCTTCTATCAATTCAGGACCTGATTCTATTACCAACAGTACTTCGGCGACGTTCGGTTTTTCTGCCAACCCACCCCCATCCGGTTCGATTTCTGGCTATGAATGTAAATTGGATGCAGCGGCATGGAGCAGCTGTAGTTCTTTGAAATCTTATTCGGGCTTAGCGCAGGGAACGCATACTTTCCAAGTTCGCTCTATAGATAACAACAGTAATTATAGTACGGCCACGTCTCAAACTTGGGTTGTCGATACCACGGTGCCAGTTGTAACAATTGGTTCAGCTCCGACAAGTTTAAATAATTCTACGACTGCGAGCTTTAGCTTTAGCGCTACGGATTTTGGTGGCGGCAGTGTTGTGGGTTATCAATGTAAACTTGATGGCGGTGCTTACGCAGATTGTTCCAGCCCGACAAATCTTACAGGTTTGGCGCAAGGATCTCACACCTATTCTGTAACGGCGATAGATACGGCTGGCAATACAAGCTCCGCAGTCAGTAGGACGTGGACGGTGGACTTAACGGCTCCGGCTTTGACATTAAGCTCGACCCCTAATGCTGTCACGAATGCCACGACAGCGAATTTCAACTTTAGTGCCACGGACTCTGGCGGTGGCGTGGTGGCTGGTTATTCTTGTTCACTGGACGGGGCGGCCTTTGCTGCTTGTACAAGTGTTAAATCCTATACTGGTTTGGCAGCTGGCGCTCATACTTTTGCGGTGGTTGTGGCGGATGATTCCGGCAATACAAGTTCTGCGACAACTTTTAGCTGGACCGTGGACTTAACGGCTCCAACTTTAAGTATCACCTCTAAGCCGAATTCTATAACAAACGCGACGGCAGCAAGTTTTGTATTCGCGGGCACGGATACCGGCGGCGGTGCACTGGCTAATTATTCTTGTAAATTAGATGCCGGTTCCTATGCGACATGTACTTCTCCTCAAGCGTATTCATCATTAGCTGCTGGAACTCACACCTTTTATGTGACGGCCACTGATACGGCGGGAAACACTTCGTCAGCACAAAGTTATTCTTGGACGATCGATACCACACCTCCGGTGGTGGCTATTACGACTCCAAGCTCTAACGGCACGGTTGCCTTGGCGTCTTCTTTGGCAAACTATTCTGTCGGCGGAACTTGCAGTGAAAATGGTGTAGCGGTCGTATTGTCCGGAGCTTCTTCGTTGTCAGTGCCATGTTCGGCGGGGGCGTGGTCAACGAATATTGATGTTTCTTCTTTAGGGGATGGAACATTGTCGGTGACAGCGACACAGACCGATGCGGCGGGGAACTCGACTTCAAGTTCCGCAAAAACGTTTGTTAAAGACACTGTTGTGCCGTCAATAACGGTGACAACTCCGGTGGCATTCCAAGGCGGTTCTTCGACAGGGGCTGTGACATGGTCCTTGACGGAACCCAACGTGGGCGCAAGTACGAATTTTACGGTTGAACTTTATAATGGCAGCTCTTGGTCAAGTGTCGGCACGAAGGCGGCAAATGCTGGGTCTAACTCAAATCAGGCTTATACATTAAGTGGCTTTGCAGTTTCTTCTGTGGATGTAAATACGGCGAAAATACGTGTCTCTGTGAGTGATGCCGCTGGGAATTTGAAAACACAGGAATCAGGGACGTTTATTATTGATAAATCACCACCGACAGTAAGCTCAGTTATTATTAATGACGGAGCTCAATACGCCGGAACCGCCTTGGTCAGTGTGAAGGTCAACATTACGGATAATTATTTTACAGGATCAAACCTAAAGATTCGTCTTGGTTTAGCGAATGCCGGAACATCGGATTGTCAGTCTGAGTATGCAGATAACAATTGGCAAACCTGGACGAATTCTTCCACGAATCTTCCATTTACCTTTGTACCAACTGATGGGATCAAAAAAATCTGTGTGTGGGGTAAAGATTTAGTTGGCAATGTATCGGCTATTTCACCAACGGCCGGGACTGTGAATGTTGACTATGACACAATCGAGTACTCCACAGGGAATCCTCCGGCTATGGCGATATTCAATGTCACTAATGCCAGCTCTGGAGGCTATACGGCGCTTGCAAATGAATATTTAACCATTCAGTGGGCGGCAACAGATGTTGAGGGTTTGGATAACGCCCCTGTGACAATTTCTTACACGACTGACAATGTGACTTGGAAAGATATTATCACTGATTTGAATATTAGCACCGCAAGCAATAAAACTTGGTTAGGCAGCTTGAGTGGTAATCCAACGTCGGGCAGTGGAACGATTGCTACATTTAAAGCTCCAAGTTCAGTTTACTTTAAGCTGAAGGCACAAGTGAAAGACATTGCCGGAAATACGTCCCCGGTTACTTTTTCGCAGGCGTTCAATACAGGAAATTGGAGTATCTATGCAGGAAATCCTGACTCCAGTGATGGTGGTATTGGTAAGGCAACTCAACTCTCGGGGTCTTCGTATACGTCGCTTTTTGCAGTGAATCCGACGAATGGTGATATCTATACGGTAGATAACGCCATTGGAATCAGAAAGCTTGATGCTAAAACAGGCGTTGTCTCTACGGTAATCAAGGCCGGAACACTTAATTTGCCGGATAATGGAAATCTTCCGGCGAATCCTTTGGTTCCCTCTGTCAATTCCGCTATGAGTTTGTTTTTCGACTCTAAAGGGCGTCTTTATTTAACTCAGCCGCAAACCGGCTCGGCGTATGCCTTGATCGTGTATCAGATCGATTTTGAAAGTGGAAAGGTCCGCCTCTATGCTGGAGGAGGCGTTGGTGATGATGGAGGCAGTCCTGCAACGTCATTGCAGCTCACAGCAGGGTTTTCATTTGATGAGCAAGATTCTTTGTATACATGGGCATTTTGTGGTGGAGCCTTGGTTGATCAAGTCAATGTTTTGTATAATTCCGTTGGCGTAAGACTTATCAAAATCCAACAAAACTCAGATGGAACTCCAGGAGCGACCTCTCGTATTATTGGAGATTGTACAAAAGGGACACCGACTTCAGGAAGCACTGCTTATTCTCAACCTGCCTTGAATGGACAGTTCCCCGGATATAGTGCGATTACAGTTTGGAATAATGGAAACAATATTTTCATCAGCCGTATGAGTACAAGCTCATACAAAATCATCAATGGCGTCGTTTATAATAGTAATATTTCAGTAAATCCCACATATTCTCGAGCCATTTATAATCCTTATGATGGTTTGATTTATAGAAATAACAGCTCTAACAATGTCGAGAAAGTAAGTGTCAACACCCTTGGCGCTAACGGAGACACAACTACTCCTTATTTCTCGGCGCAATCTACAGATCTGGGATGTTCGAGTGATGGCACGTCAATAAGTTCTTATTGTGGTTATGTGGCTCAAGGATTTCAAATTCGTTCTGGGATTGTTTACTTTGTTGATGGTGTTGATACCAATACGACAACTGCTTATATGATTCGATATTTCGACGCTTCAGATAAACTTCGCACCGTTCTGGGGATGCCTCCTTTTAGCGGAGACACACTCGATAGACAGCTTGCGCGAGGAACCTTTTCTGGAATTTATTATAAGAAATCGTCAGAAGCCAATCTGACAGCTTTTCCAGAGGGTCTTTATTTCATGGAAAGCAAGGGTGTGGTGTTTGGCTATGTTGATCCTTCAAATGATAAAGTAAGCACTCTTTGGGGGAATCAGGCAAGGCTTGTTATCACGCCAACAACTGGAACTAGTATTTCCAAATATGCAAGTATGGGGTCTTCAGGGGCAAATGGAACATCTATTACGTTCGATAGTACGGGGCTCCCTTGGCTGCGCAGCGAGGATTCTTTAGTAAGTATAGATACCAATAAGCAAGTGGTGCGCCGGACTTTAGGGGGGAATGCCCAAAATGCTGCTAACAATGCGGCACCAGCGAATTATGGCCTTTATCGATTTGCTGGCAGTCAGAATTTTACCTTAAAGAACAGTGGCCTTTTTATAATGCCGAATTATGTAGCGACGGGCGTTGATCCTATCATCAGTCTTCGGTACATGAATTTTACAACCTCGACGATGCCAATTATTATCGGCGGAAATTATTTGGCAAGCTCTAATACCGCTGCCAGTGCTGACATCACAACTCCGGGTAACGTTGCTGCGGCTCCGTTATGGACAACTTGTCGTGCTTCTGGTCAATGTTTTATGCAGTATCATGATACTCAGGATCGTCTTTACTATTCTGAGAATACAAAATTGCGTTATATCACGACCCCAGATGTTCCGGCGACGTCCACATTGGGCACTCTATTTACTTCTGCTAATGGACGCATACTTAACTTTTCATTCACTCCAGATAAAAAGCAGCTGTGGTACTTTAATACTTCTGGAAGTCTTTATTGTTATGATATTTCATCTGGAAAAAGTTGGTGCAATAATACCACCGACCATTTTGCGGTAAGATCATCAGCAGGGTTTGTATTCTCTTCAGGGGCGAATCAGATGACGTGGAAGGATAATCAAACCATGTTTTTATCAACATACAATGGTCTGATCTTGCAGTTCAATTTACCAACAACGCCGTAGATATCAGTTATTAACTACGCCAAGTAAAGAGCTCTTATTGTTTTACGATCAAGAGCTTTATTCTCAGTGATTTCGACGAAATAATCTAATTGCCACTCCTGAGTTTTACGAGCCTGTGTGCTTTTTGTTTTGTCCCACGGAGGATAAACTCTGAGTGCGCGTTTTCCTCCTTGACCCTTGATTGAGAAAACTCCGTGTTTAAGCAAGGCCTCTTTGGGAAAAACAAACTGGCCCAGGCGACTTTTAAATCTGACAGTGATAATGATTAAATCAATATCGTCTGCACCATCATAGGGCTGGATGGCTGCTCCGGGGCGATTTCTTTTCCAAAGGGTGACAAACTGTCCCGCCTTTGTGGGCGTTATCTTAGCTTGACGATATTGAGTACGTTGTCCTTGAAGTAAAAAGCTATGAGCAAAATACTCTTCACTTTCTGGGCTTTTCTGGAGATTTTTTATTTCGAATCCACAACCTTCGAAGATATTTGTTTGAATGAAATTAAAATCTTCTGAAGAGTCTTTCATTGCCCATCCATAAACCAGAGTTAAGAAGCCTACTTAAAACTAGCAAAAAAAAAGACCGCGAGTGCAGTCTCTTTTTTTGCTGAAGATCTCCCAATCAAGACTAGTCTTGAACTGTAATCCAAACGTCATTGATGCCTTTAGAGCGAACAAGGCGGTTGAGGTACAAGGCGTTTTCTGGATGGATACGGATGCAACCGTGAGAAGCCGGTGTTCCAAGTTTTTTCCAGTTGCCAGTGCCTGTGCCGTGGATGGCAAAACCACCGCTGATGAAAATAGCGTAAGGCATGTTGCCAAGGCCTTTATAATCACCACCTGGGTATTTAGTCGACGTATAAGTGTCGTAAATGCGACCATTCGGATGTTTGTCGAAGTTCGGAGTCGAGTGGCCAGTTGTTCCTGTTGATACAGGCCAAGTTGCTACAAGGCTGCCATCCAAATAAAGGAAAAGCTTTTGTTTTGATTTAGAAACTTGCGCCCAGACGGAGCACTCTTTGCGTGTGCAACCAGAACCGATGAAAATCGAGTTATCAATAAAAGAGGGGATCCCAGTCCCTTCTTCATAAGCTCGGTCCATCTCTTTTAGTTTTTCATTGATGTTCGGGTCAAAGGGATCAAGCTCATCCATTTGGTTGGCTTCATCAACGACTGCTTCATCTGGTGAAACAGCGGCTTCGTCAGTTACTGCTGGCGAAAGCTCATTTGTCGCAACGACGTCAGTGACATCGTTTGGCAATTCTGGAGTGTTGATTGTTGTAGGCGGTAGGGACGCTGAGGATACGGCCGCAGAAGTCAAAACAGCAATCAAGGTGTAAGTAAATTTGTTCATAGAGGATGCTCTCCCTTTTCTGGGCAGACACTTATCAGAGCATTATACATTTGCAATGAAGATTGCCGGAAACATTGCAAAAGTGGCATGTTTATATGCGCAGTGTTGAGATATGCGTGGGGTGTTAATATCAAGTCGCAGCGGAGAGCTGCGATCTTTGACAAATTTCATGATAATTTGACAACAAAAGCGCTAACACGATCTTGTTGTTGAAAAATTATTTTGGAGGGCTCTCAGCGCTTAAATCTTCAGTCGGAGCTGGTTTGAGGTCTTTGAAGTTCCACAAATTCTGATCCATCATCTGACTAGGCTTAACATTGCCCATCGCTGTTTGAATAGAAGCATAAATATGGGGGATTTCTTTTTCCAGATCACGCACTAGTTTTTTTATACGCTGACGTTTGAGGCCGTCCTGAGATCCGCAAAGGTTACATGGAATAATGGGGAAGGCCCATTGCGCTGCAAGTTCCTCGATGTCACGCTCTGAAACATAAGACAAGGGACGCAACAAGATATTACGGCCGTCATCAGAAAGAAGTTTTGGCGGCATAGCCGATGTCGTGCCCACATAAAACATATTTAACAAAGCCGTATGAACCACGTCATCGCGGTGATGTCCCAAAGCCATTTTCGTAAATCCCAATTTGTGAGCATAGTCATACAAAATGCCACGACGAAGGCGCGAGCAAAGACTGCAGTAGGTCGCGCCTTGAGATTTTTCTTTAACAATTGAATAGGTGTCTTTTTCGATGATGTGCAGCTTTACACCCAACGACTCAATCCAAGTTTTGAACTGAGTAGCATCGAAGCCGGGTTGTTTTTGGTCTAAAATTGCCGCTTCGACTTGGAAGCTTTTTGCTGAGCGCCTTTGGATTTCTGTTAAAAGCGCAAGCAGCACGCTGGAGTCTTTTCCGCCGGACACGCAGACCATAATCTTGTCTCCGTCTTCAATCATATTGAAGTCGTTCAAGGCTTGTACGATCTGCTTACGAATTTTAATAGCTAACGGAAGTTCAAAGTCTACTGCTTGTGCTGTCATCGGTGGTATTTTTAGACGAAACCTCGATAACTTGTCGAGCTAATTTAATTCCAGCTCCAGTTAAAGATTCAATGCCACGAGTGTAAACCTTGTCGCCGACGCTGAACTGCGCACTATAATGGTCGATAAAGTAAATGATTTTAAGCTCAATCCAACTTTCAGTAGCATCGCTGATATAAGCCCAGGGAGCTGGAATTCCGCGGATTTCTCCAATTCCTGCTGCTGTGCGCTCCAAAAGCTGTTTTGCAAGTTCCGTGTTTTCCCCATACTGCAGGCGGAAAACCTGGCGACGCAAGATCGGATTTTCTGGCGGAGAAAAATTTGAGATCTGAGCATTCGCCATAAAACGATTCGATAAAATGATAATCTCATCTGAAAAGCCCACCAGGGTCGTCGAGCGCCAAGAAATTTCTTTCACCTGTCCCGTCGCTTTTTGAATCCCACTGACAATTTCCAACCAGTCGCCAATCTCAAAATTGCGATCGAGCTGCAGTGAAATCCCCGCAAACAAGTTCCCCAAAGTGTCTTGCAGTGCAAGGCCCAGAATGACGGATGCGGCGGCAGAGGTCGCCAACAAGGGGCCGACTTCTAAACCAAAGATATGCGAAATGCCCCAGAACAATAAAACAATGGATAATAGCAAAGAAAAAATATTTACCAGCAAAAGCGGCACGCCATGTTTCATCGAACCTAGGAATAGGTACTGTAAAACAATGAGACGGGACGTCTTCACGAAGACGATATTTCCCCAGAGAAAGGTCAAGATAGCGACATAGGGGGTTATTAAGGACACGCGCCCAATTTGGGGTTCCGAGCTTTGGAGGAAAATAAAAAAGACAAAAAGAAAGCTCAAAATCATAAAATGACGAAGCAAAAGTCGGAAGTGATTGCGAATACTTCGATGTCTTTCGTCGTTCACTTCTTTAAGAAAGAACTTATAAAAAACCCACGCTGTGGCCAGCAGACATCCAATAAGAATGTAGGCCTCAAGTTCAAGCAGTCCATAGAGTATATTTAATTTGATGAACTTTTCCGCCATAGATGAAACCTCTCATTTACATTTAGTATAGTGACTAAGTTTTGGTCTAGTCGAGTCTAAAAAAAATTTTCAGTATAATTTGACCGCAGTGCTCAACCGATAAGTTTTCCATGAGAAAACTTATCGTATTTTTTAGCGTCCCTGGAGTCTTGGCGGCCTGTGCGCCGAATTCAAATTCTGCCCTTAGCACTGTGGCGTCGCAGACAGTTGAGGATATCGCATGCAAAAATCAAAAGTTGGAAGAGAAGCTCTGGGACGGTCTCAAAACATATCTCATTGAGCAAAAAGAGATTCCTTCTTCTGAAGCTCTAAAAACGGCGATGCATATGCAGGTGGCAAAACTTGCAGAGGCAAATCCTCGTTTAACATCTGACGATGTTGCTCGCCTGAATGGCAATTTAGATCAGTTGGTATCTTCACTTTTAGAAGAAGCCCCGCAAGGGGAGCGCGTGACGACTTCTGAGCAGTTGTTGGGGCTGTTATCGGCGATTGACGTTGGCGACCGTTCGACAACTTTCAGATCTTATATGCAAGATCGCGTGCGTGGTGATTTTAAAGCTCTTTCTAAGACGGTTCAGTCTTATCAGTTAGAGTGCAATAACCAAGGGTCCTCTGGGGTGGCGGATAATGGTTCGTCCACAAATAACACTGAAAATGGCGGCTCTGAGAGCGCCGCGACCGTGGAAGTGAACTACAACTACGAATATCAAAAACAACAGGCGTTGGCTGCCGGTGTTCCTTTGCCTGTTTTCGGTGAGCGCTGGGCATTTGCGACAGCTTATCAGTCTTGTCAAAGTGTGCGTTTGGCTCCTTTGGATGACAAGGTTGAGGATATCCAAGGTATTGCTATCACTGGAAAGCATCCAGATGGAGTGGGGAATAAGCGGGTTATTGCCAGCTTGTCGCAAGTTCAAGCTACGCATCCCTATCTGAAGGGTGTTTCCACTTACGGTGAAGGTTGCTTCAACGTGCGCAAGAGTCCGTTGATATATGATTACGGCGGGAAGCCTTACGCCACGACGGCGAGCACTTCGCCAATTGATCTATTTAAAAATAACGGTGATGGAACCAGTGTTCTTGGGATTGATTGTTCGGGATACGTTTTTACATCTATGGCCACAGCGGGATTGCGTTTGAAAGAAGGACGCTCTTTAAAGGCATCGGATTCTTGGGCTTGGGGTTCTACATCTTATGTTGAGCCTCAAAATAACGGGCTGACATGTTTGAGTAAGATTTCTGTGACAGCCGCTTCATCATTGAAGGCGGGGGACATTGTCGCTGTTCCTGGACATGTCCTGATGATTGATCGTGCGGGTACAGATCCCTTTGGAATCGCGAAAGCGAAAACCACGGCGGATTGTAATGGCATTACACCAGCACAGTTTGACTTTTCTGTGGCCCAAAGTTCACCTAATAAAGAAGGTGTTGGGATTAATCACTATGAAGCTCGTTACTATCTGCCAACCAGCGACAAAATGCGCGCGGGGCTTTTGAAATATGCCTATTATGCGTGTTTGGCAAAGGTGAACGCGAAAGCCTACACACCTAACTTAGGAAATCTGTCGGTGGTTCGCCATAAAGGAACTGCGGCGTGTACGGATAAACGAGTCACGCTTGCTCGAGAAAGCTGTATTCAGGCTTGCCCGACGTCGGTGTTTGCGAATTAGGTTTTGTTGAGTCCTCGCCATTAGCCATCATGACCCACAACTCTCAAGAAGTTGTGGGTTTTTATTTTCCAAAAAAAAGCCCTGAAAGACCTAATTGGTCTAGCAACGACATTGAATTCTTCGCGCCTTCAGAAATTTCGTTTAGCATAACAATGTAGAAATGGAGTGAATTCACATACGGGACCTTGGTCGTGGTTTGAGTTTCGGAAGTG
>JBJTMR010000190.1:0-5251 GCA_046070625.1 Bdellovibrio sp.
GAACAAATTAAAACCTTGGACCATTGATAAAGATACGGATCGAATCAGACCGATGACAGAGGAAGAATTAGAGGAGAATGAAGCGGCTTTCTTTTCCGCTCTTTCGCGCAATCTTTCAATTCTTGCCGCTCTTTTTTCTTCGTAGAAATTCATGACGCTTCATTCTCCTCTAATTCTTCCTCTGTCATCGGTCTGATTCGATCCGTATCTTTATCAATGGTCCAAGGTTTTAATTTGTTCGGACAATTGTGCTCATGGCAGGGATGGAGATTGATCACCATGAGCGTGCATTGATCGCAGTAATACTTCATGGACTTACCTCCTCTAAAGACGCGCTAAAAGTTCCTCTGTGAAATCATCCGCCACTTCTCCAATGACGTTCCGTCGGTCTTTCTCCTTCAATTTGAGCCTATTAGCTGCGTCACCAGCATGTTCTGCGATGATCTCGAAGAGAAGCTGACTGCCTTGTCGATGGATAATGTCGAACAATACTTTCACGTCTTTTGGTACATTTTGTGGATCTCCATACTTCATGGACTTATCTCCTCTGCTTGATACTCATCGAGTTGTTGAATATCGCTTGCCCATCCCCAAGCTTGACCGTCAAAATCTTCGCCGTCTTGCTCGGCTATCTCTTCAAGTCTTCGGACCAATAAAGGCAGCTCAGGTATCGCAAAATCTAGGACCAATCGATTACCTTTTGTGTAGAATTTGGACTCTGTGAAAGCTTCAAGGTGTGCATCGATCCCTTGATTGACGACTCTTTGAAAAAGCCGGAAATCACTTCCGCCTAAAACGCATGTTATCTGGACTGATTTCTTCATGGACTTATCTCCTCTTGAATCATCAAGCGTCTGACTTTGCTTTTGGCCGCTTCAGTATTGAGATGACTAGAAACTCTGGAATATCCATGAAAATGAAAATCAATAGTCTTCATGTTGGAATATTTGCGAGTATCATAAACGAAACAGCAGCCATTAAAACCCAATCGAATAATGTAAGGGCAATCCCATCGACTTGATTTTAAAAAGTCATAAGTTGGACCAAGAATTGATTTTCGATAATGCCAAAAATTATTCATGGACTTATTCCCCAATCGAGATGGACTTATCACTTTGAGTCTTGAGATGCTCTCGAGCCTCTTTTTGCTCAGCTTGAGACTTTGGAGTTAAAGCGTAAATTATTCCGGCTAAAATTATGATTGCAGGCATAGTGAACCTCTCTTGAGACGTGGTTTACCGTTTAGTAACAATGTTATCAATTAATAAATTAATTCAAGCAAGCCGCGTCAATCGATTGACTGAGCGGCCTGAGATGTAGACGGGGTGGGTGTTTGCAGACTTTGGACCTCCGCGACTGAAGCGCAGAGGCCAATGATTAGGACAATGATCGGAAACACGAGGCGCCTACCACTCGGCGCCGATTAACATAATAGCACAGGCGTTGATGAGATCTTCTGATTGATCCAAAGGTAGACCTAGCGGAATGCCTCCATATTCGTTCAATCGTTTCGCGTCTTTCTCTGAAGCATCGACTTTCACTTTCTCAGCTATTGTGAGGCATTGGTCATAATAGCCATAATTTGAATATTGTGCTTTATCCAAGACTGAAGCAGCCCATGAATGCAATTGGTTGTTTGAATAACCTTTGAACTCAATTTTTGGACCGATTTTAATTCTACGTTTGATGCATTCCAAGGTTTCCGCTTCAGTTGCCACGCGATCACCATAACCAAGGCAGGACTGTAGATCACTTTGAACCCTATTAAGTTTCCCGGCTCTGTCTTGCTCTTTATTCCAGATTTCTCGGTCCGCATAAACTTTACCACAATAGAACATCGAAATAACTGCCAAAACAGCAACAGTATTCTCAACATATTTTTTCATTTTTATATCTCCATGATTTTTAAATAAACAAAGGCCCCGAGAGGGGTAACAATCGGGGCCTTTGAAGCGAGTTCGATCAAATTTCTCAGGTTTTAATTTGATTTTGCCTTGAGCGTTCCTTTCTCAGACAACTCAACTTGATCGACTTTGATAATGATGCTCTTTGGATCTTTGACCTGTTCGCGGACAGCTTGACCCTTAGAAATCTCCTCGCAATTTTTCAATGTCTTGTCATGGCATTTTAAAAAATCCGAGGCGTGAGCCGTTGAAATGAACAACGCGCCTTTCGGAAACGATGAAGCTAGCATTCGAATAGCTGCTTCACGCATTGACGGGGTGATCGTCTCACTTGCCATGGCATTTTTAGCGATGGTTAGAACTAAAATTGCAGCAAAATAAATTGCAACCTTAGTGGAACGTTTTGTTTTTCTCATTTTGTACCTCTGTGTGTGAGAGGCATCCTTGCGATAATTTAGAGAACCAAACCATTAATTCTCTGTTTGTGTTTATAAATAACAATGTTACTAATAGCAACGCGTTTGATTTAATTTGTTTATTTTATAATTTAAATATTGTAGACGATCTGATTTCCGCCGTTTCCATTAGGACCAATGAGAATTAAATCCTCAACGGTTTCCGATGGATCATCGCCTGTTAAAATATAAGTCTCCAAAACAACGGCAACGGCATTATAGATATCCTCGTTTTTCTCTTTATAGGGAGAAAAGCCAAATGATCTGATTTTGTCGTGAATTAATTTAATAACTGAATTGACGGTCGGTTTAGTTGGTTGGCTCATTCCGCACCTTCTAAGAGACCAAGCTCATCCATCAATTCAATGGCCTGTTCTTCAAGAGCCTCTAATTTAGCGATGTGCTTATAATAAGCCTCTTCAGACTTTGGGTGTCTTTCATTGAGTTTCTGAATTTGGCCGCGGATCTTTTCGAGTTTTGCCTGTTTTGCTGTCGTGTCCATAATTTTACATCTCCAAGAGTTCACAAGCGTTGCTTACTTCTTCGTCCGCGCTCTCATAAATATTGTTATTCTCACAGTCGCCGGGCTTATACGTTGAACCTTGATACTGAGACACTCGCTCCGCCGCCCGGTAGTGAGCCAATGATTTAGAGATTGCAGTTGTCGCGATTGAAACTGTGATCACTGCTAATAATGATTGAACGATTAAACCTCTCATAAATTAACCTCGCTTGTTATGCCACTATGCATTGCGAGAGTCGTGCCGAGGTCTTGCTTGCTTTAATTAATTAATAGCTTATTTAATTGTATAATTTACTGACGGTGACGAGATAATTTACAATGTTATTTATAGTAATTTAGCGATAATTATAGGGTGGGGTGGGTGGCGAGTGCGCGGTTACAATGTGCCCGGTGGCGTAGCGTCGTTGCGAGCTTCGCGAAGCTACGTCGCTGCCTAGCTACTTGGCAGCATTGTAAACTATAAAATAGACTTTGGCAAGCTATGGCGCGTCATGGTTTTAGAGGGAATTTCGGGCGTTTTTAAATCGATAATTGGCTATTTATAAATTTAAAAACCGATAATTACTATAAGTAACAATGTTATTCCCATAATTCAACGATAATTTATAGTAATTTACTATAATTTACATAACTAACAATGTTACCAAACTAAATTAACGCTAATTTACAATGTTATTTATAAATCTAACGTTGTTATAAATATTCAAAGCCCTTCGAAGCCATACAATCTATTGGTCTCGTCACGCCTTAACCGCGCCCACAGCGATCCCATAAAATTATAAATATCCTCAATACCCCTAAGCGGTTCGTTTAATTTCGTTCAGCTATTTTCCGCTACGGATAATTATGTCCGGTTATTTTTCAAATTTAAAATTTAAACGCGAAGGGGGCATCAAAAATTCATCGCTCGGCAAAATAGGGAGGGTGGTCGTCTCAAAAATTTGTGTGAAAATTTTTAAAATTATTTTTAGTAAAATAACAATGTTACTTACAGCTATCGGTTGTCTACTTATCCCGCAACGCCACTCCCACAGCTATTTTCCGGGTGCTCGATTTTGAAACAATTTGTATTGACTCTCTCTGGTCAAAACGACACGCTCAAAAAATAAAGTAATTAAAGCAAGCATATAAGGAGCGTCGCGTGGGTATCCCATTGCCTCCGGGCATTAAAAAGCCCGAGCCCTCTATTGGCCCTGATGAGGTCGATGAGTCGCAGAAATTAAACGAGGACGAGGTCTCCTTTATTTTGAGATCCACTCTGCTGCGTGAGCATTATACGGACCCAAATGTTATTCGTTGGATCCATGCGTACATCCGTTGCCGAGAGGCGAAGCAAGCAGCTCTCGAGGTTGGACTGCCGGCAAGGGCAGGGGAGAACTTGAAGCGCCGCCCGGACATTCAAAATGCAATCACGGCAATCACCAATAAGGCTGCGATGAAATATGGCTATGATGCCGCTGAAGTGGTGGAGAAGGTCAAAGAGATCGCGTTCATTGACCCGATTGAGTTTGAGAATCCAGACGGGACCTTTAAAGAGTCTTTGAAGGACATCTCACCGGAAGCGCGTCGGGCGATCAAAAAATTTAAAGCCAAAAATATCATCGAGAAGGATCCCAACGGATTTGACGTTGTCACCGGGAAACTTATCGAGGTGGAGCTCTACGATAAGACCGCCTCTATTAAAATGCTCGGAAGTGAGAAGGACCTCTTCGCTGAGAAGAAAAAGATCGAGCACGACGTGTCTTCAGACATGAAGAGTATCTTGCTGGCAAGTACACAGAGAGCGGAAGCGCACAAAGCAAAGATGCTCTCAGGTGGGACTCCAGTGATCGATGTGACTCCAAAGGAGGACGACAGTGGAGCAGACGCTTAACCTCGTGGTGACAATTTCACTGCTCTTCGCATTCGTCATGATCTTTATGGATGACTTGGACTTGGGGGATTAAATGGCTAATGCGTCAGCTTTCTTTATTGGGATCGCGATTAGCTCTATGAGTTTTACTCTTTGGGGCTGCTATAAATTGTATAAGGCTATAGAGGAGACTGAACGTCGACTGCGCGAACGCGAAGAAGAGAGCGCTGATGAGTAACGTCATTGACTTGGACTCTAAAAGACCTCCGCTCAGGCAGTTCATGGTGTTCGCCATGTGTCTGCCTTGCAGTCATCGTTGGGTGGCGAAGATCACCAAAGAGACCGAGATCTTTCACATGCCTTGTCCATATTGTTCCGCCAAAGAGAGTTTCGCAAGCGTACTACCGGATGAACTCTTACGGGAGCTGCAGAAGTAATGGGGAAATTTAAAGAGCAACAAATCGAGGACCAAGACCGACAGCTCTCGTTCTGTAGCCACGGTAAACGAGTTAGAACC
>JBJTMR010000191.1:0-3124 GCA_046070625.1 Bdellovibrio sp.
CTAAAAATGTGGGCAAGTGAGGTCTAGTTCACAAAAGAGTGCTGCATTGCAATCTATTGACTCTGGGGAGGGGAATCGCTAACTTTATATTTCCCTTAGGTCTTTTGGAGATCGTTATCTTTCGGTGCGCGCCGGTGGTGGAATTGGTAGACACGTACGTTTGAGGGGCGTATGCGCAAGCGTGGGGGTTCAAGTCCCCCCCGGCGCACCAATTCCAACAGTACTCGAACCCACACGGGTTGAGCTGTTGAGACAAAATAGCTGACCTTCGAGTCGGCTTTTTTTATGCCCAAAATCTGCCGCCGCTGTGGCGGTATTGGTTCCGGTTGCTTTGTATTGTTCGTTTGCGGGGGTTAGTATCCTGACACCCAAGAGACGTACATATCGGCGCCAACAACGACAAATGTGTAATTGGTATGCGAACCACCAGTAGTTGCTCCATGGCCTGGCGGCATATGAACGGTCAATGATCCTGTACCCGCCCCTGTCCAAGCCGTGAAAGAGCAAGTTGCTGACGTCGTCCCTTTCACAGTAAATGAATAGTTGGCACCATCTTTCATATTATTAAGAGTGTATGCCTGACAGTTCTGAGTGGTATACTGAATATTTCCAGTTCCAAAATCCACCGTCGTGGATGCATTGATGACCGCTGGTTTACCAGTGATGGCACCATTAACTTGTAAGGTGGCATTCGGACTCGTAGTACCGATACCGACGTTACCATTACTTAAAATACTCATTCGAGTTAGAACACTAGCTAAAGCGCTCGTACCCGTATTTTGCAACGAAAAATCCAATCGCGGATCTAATGCTGCTGGATTTGAAACAGTGTTAACGTAACTAATTCGGGCGCCATACTTCCCGGCGCCCGCACCTAGTAAATCTCGCTGAATAAATAGCAAACTAGTCGCTTCACCAGCAGTATCAATTTCACCTGCTGAAATTCTTAAAACGTCGCGATTTCCAACATTAGTAAGTGGGTCTGCAGCAATTTGATCACTTATATGAAAACGTCCTACAGGAGCACTCGTACCAATACCGACGTTGCCGGAGGTGTCTACAACTAATCGCATAGCATCAGCACCAAGATCGTAAATGTAATATTTATTTGCAACATCATAGCTAGCAGAATCATTTCCAACACCTGAAGTCCAAGTTCTGCCGGTAGCGGCATACTCGACTTGCGTGAATCTCGTTGCAATGGAATTACTCACTTTGATAGCAGCATCCGGCCATGCAACATTACTGACTTCAACATGTAGACCGTTCGTGGGAGTTGCCGTCCCAATCCCCACACGTCCATTTAAAAGTGTGTATCCTGTACCGCTTGGAGTTAAAGTAACATTGTTATTCGCGCCACCTGCCGCAAACGTTAAACCGCCCGTACCTGTGATAGATCCTGTTGCAGTGCCCGTACCGCCATTTGCAACCGGCAAGACACCAGAGACATCCGTCGCTAAACTTGCCTGAGACTTTGTGGCTAGAGAGCCCAAGCCAGAAACTTGCGTATTCGCGATTGCGATGTCCGAACAAGACAAGTTATCTGAAACAGATGTGTAAGTCAGAGTTTGTGACGGCGTACAAGACGTCACCGACTGAGCACCTGTCACTGTAGATCTTAAATCCTGCATCGAAGTGAATGCCGGCACAAAATTCGCCGAACCATCATAACGTAAAACTTGACCCGCCAACGTTGGTGTTGCCCAAACTGGAATACCTTTGATTTTATTCACGCTCGGATTTGGATAAGTACCACCTAAATCACCACCAGCACTGCCACCAGGAGTGACCCCTGTGATAGTTAC
The DNA here is from genome assembly GCA_046070625.1 of Bdellovibrio sp. Taxonomy (GTDB): domain Bacteria; phylum Bdellovibrionota; class Bdellovibrionia; order Bdellovibrionales; family Bdellovibrionaceae; genus Bdellovibrio. The sequence goes on from JBJTMR010000191.1 coordinate 1,806, forward strand.
ATTGCTTGCATTAGTTAATCGACCTTGAGCATCTACCGTAAAACTTGGAACCTCCGTCGCGGAGCCATAAGTACCAGCCGTCACGGTGGTATTCGCCAGGTCGATGGTGCCGGATGTAGTAATCGCACCACCATTCAAACCAGTCCCGGCTGTAATGCTTGTGACTGTACCACCATTTACGCCAATAACACTTGCACAAGTCATAGTTTGCGTACCACTATTCCAACTTAAAAAAGTATTAGCTCCGCAATTAGGCAAACCGAGCTTAGTCACAAAATCCGCAGCAACATTTGTTCCTAACTTTTGCGCTGATTCCGCTGTCGCAGAATAAATCGCATAAGGAACGGATCTGATGGCCTGCAAGCCAGAAATCGCCTCCCAAGCATTTCCATCATGGAATGAAACTCTCATAGTGCGCTCTGCATTAACGACGCCGCTGTATGTGCTTCCAGAATCAGAACAAGTATAAACACCACCGGACAAAGAGCATGTGCCGCAATTGAAAGTTTTCGTGTTATCAAAGACATCTGAGAAAGAAAATACACCGCTTGGATGCTGCTTAGTTCCTTGGCCAATCGAAACATCAAAGACCCCATTAGAGCCCGTCATATCCACACCATTAACTTGCTCTTGATAGATCAAACATGTTCCCGTGGGATTGAAAATCTGAAACAAGAATGAAACAGAGTTATGTTCTAAGGACGTATTATTTGACGCTTTGATAATGCGACCTTGATAGGTCAGACTTTTAGGCGAAGCAGAGGCATGATGTTCAAATTGGAACATCAAAAGTAAAACTAAAAATAAATTCAGTTTTTTTCCTAACTTGCTCACACTCATCCTCAGTTACGTGCAAATGAAATTTAACATTTTCTTCACATTTCTTTTCGGAGTTATGAGTAGTTGTCTTAAACATCAAAGTGAGATTTTGGTTCTAAACTGGACTGAGCAACCCTTCTTTTCGGATTTTCCCTCAAATTATCTGCCCCAAGTGCAATATAACGAATATTAGCTGGGGCTTTTTTCCCGAATAAATATATTAAAATTTTAGTAACATAGGTGCCTAACTAAGCAAAAATTCAAGATAACTCGTTCTTAATCTCAGCACTCTTTGCGTGATCCCCTGGGGGGGCTCCACATTTTTTTGGGCGTCTTGACAGAACATCGTCTTTTCCGTCAAGGGAGGCGAATGACTTGTCTTTTTGAATCACCTAAAGATGGCTCAACAGAATTAATTAAAAAGGAGTCTTCATGAAAAACCTCTCTGTCATTTTTCTTTCACTCGCGTTTTCATCAGTGTCTTTCTCTGCCACAAATTC
>JBJTMR010000192.1:0-12050 GCA_046070625.1 Bdellovibrio sp.
AGAGTCCACGATGATTCTCCTTTTATTGCATATGCACCCATAATTAGACTCCGACTTTTCGGCATGTGCAAGGAGGCACTAAAACAAAAACAAAGGAAATACGCAGGCTTAAGTACTGCGACCAATAGAGCACACACTCTACTTAAGAGCTCCACTTCATCTTTCTGACTCACACTCAATGAACTCTCATATCCCTAAGACAAAAACACAAATCCGTCCCCCCCCCAAAAAAGCAGCGGCCTGCCCAAACGCAGCAGCCCAAAGACACCAAGAGAGAGGGTCGATCAAAAAGGTCCAGCCGCAAGGCAACGCAGCGGATGGGCCTTTTTCATCGACCCGGGGAAAATAAAAAAGGCCCTCTTTCGAGAGCCTTCTTCAAGCATAAAACTCTTAGTTTTAAAAACTAGTGAGTTTGACCAGCTGGAGCTGCTTCAGTAGCTGCTGGAGTAGCTGCAGGAGCTGCTTCAGTTGCTGCTGGTGCAGTAGCGTCAGCTGCTGGAGCTGCAGTACCTTCAGCTGGAGTTGCTGCAGGAGCTTCAGTTGCTGCTGGAGTTGCTTCTGGTTGGTTTTTAGAGCAAGTGAAACCAGTTGTGAAAGAAAGTGCTAGCAATGCTGTGATTACGATAGCTTTCATGTTGTTGTCCCTTCGTTATTAATTAATACAAACTCACCGTTATGATGAACCTGCTTTTTTTGTAAAACTCGACTAATGGCTAAATTACACAACTTTCAGCGCCGTTAGCAAATATTTTTTAAAAAATTATTTCTGACAATGACTGCACCAAAAAGTATTTCGACCACCCATAACCTTCGACTTGATCTGTTGCTTACAGACAACACAAGGTTCTCCGGCGCGATCATATACTTTAAAAGTATTCTGAAAATACCCGGAATCCCCGCTGGCATGAGCAAAATCACTGATGGAAGAACCACCTTTTTTAATAGAATCTTTAAGAATTTTTTTGATCTCTTTAACCAAGACTTTCGCTCTCTCAAGAGAAAGATTTTTAGCGGGTAAGCTGGGCTTAATTTTCGCGGCAAACAAAGCTTCACTCGCGTAGATATTACCCACACCAACAACGACTTTCTGATCCATGATGGCCACTTTTAGAGCAACATTCTTGTTTCGCAAACTCTGCCACAAAGATTCGCCTGAAAATTCAGCACTCAAAGGTTCGGGGCCAAGGGTCTTCAATCTTGGATGCGCCGCATGATCTTGCGCCGGGATAAAATCGAATATTCCAAAACGACGAGGATCTCTGTACGCAAGCCGCAATCCGCCGGCAAAGTGCAAATAAATATGATCATGCAATCGCTCATCCCCAGAGGGCGCCACACGCCATGTTCCGGTCATTCCGAGGTGGGAAAGCATTCCGCCTTTAGGCGTCCAGAGAATGAGATACTTAGCGCGACGCTCTACAGAAGTCAGCTTCTGCCCCACCAGAGTCTTTAACAACTTCAAAGGAATTGGATCCCGCAAATCAGGCCGCTTGAGTTCAATCTTTTCTAATACCGGCTGATCGTGCAGAATATTATCAAGCCCACGACGAACAACCTCCACCTCTGGAAGTTCAGGCATAAAGCCACCCCTTTAAAAAAAAGCCAACTTCTCAGTTGGCTTTTTTTTTACTTATTTAACTTCTTCTTTTACTTCTTCGACTTTTTTGTCAATAGCTGCTTTGGCTTCTTTTGCTTTCGCTTTTGCCTCAGCCTTCTTTTCTGCAGCTTGTTTTTTAGCTTCTTCTTTCTTCGCTTTCGCCTCTGCCTTTTTCTCTGCAGCTATTTTTTTGGCTTCCGCTTTCTTTTCTGCGGCTAACTTTTTAGCTTCTTCTTTTTTAGCTTTTGCTTCCGCTTTTTTTGCTGCGGCCGCAGCCTTCGCTTCATCTTTCTTAACTTGGGCGGCTTTTTTGGCTTCTTCCGCTTTTTCGCTGGCACTTTGCTTTTCAGTTTCTACTTTTTTATCAGCATCAACCTTTACCGCTTCTACATTCTTTTTCGTATCTTCAACGGTTTGATTCAAAGAACCTGTATCAAAAGCCATCGCTGAAGCAGAAACAAGAACCCCCATAACAACTAGCAACATTTTATTCATATATGCACCTTTCATCAATTTGAGACTTCCAAGTCTTAAAGCTGGAACATCGATAGTCAATCCACTTTACATATGTAACCGTAACTGATACATTTAAGCCTCGTTGTTACTTCTTTAACAAAGGAATCCGAAAATGAATCTGTTTTATTCTCCAGGCGCGTGCGCTCTTGCTTCTCAAATTGCTCTTCGCGAAGCCGGTCTAAAGTTTGAACTCGTCAAAGTGGACCTTAAAGCCAAAGAATATGCTGGTGGTGACTACAAAAAAGTAAACCCTAAAGGCTACATCCCCGCTCTTCAGCTGCCAAATGGCGAACTGATGACGGAAGGTGCCGTCATTCTGCAATGGATCGCGGATCAAGCCCCAGAGAAAAATTTGATTCCAAAATTCGGAACACAAGATCGCTATAAAGCCATGGAGTGGTTGAACTACATCGCGACTGAACTTCATAAAGGTATGGGAATTCTATTCCAACCAACTTTAAATGACGAAGCCAAACAAGGAGCTCGCGACAGACTTCAATTGCGCTTGGCCGTTCTTGACAGCCACTTGCAAAAGCATCCTTATATCCTGGGCGAAAGCTTCTCGGTAGTTGACGCTTATGCGTACAACATCCTGCGCTGGTCAGGCATCGTGAATGTGGATCTTTCAAATCATAAAGCTTTGCAATCTTTTGTGGCGAAAATGGCAGAACGCCCTGCGGTTCAAGAAGCTGTAGCAGCGGAAGGTATCCGCCTTTAATTCCGACATCAAAAGCCCCGCCTCAAAGTGGGGCTTTTTTTTTGCTTAATGCACGTGGTTGAGACGCAAATAACCCCATTGCCACTTGCCTTTTCGTTTTAAGCCGACAAACATAGCTGTCGATGACAACGACTGAACAAACTCCGCAACAAGTAAAACAAGAAAATCCTTGGCTTAACCTGATCTTCAATATCGTGTTGCCAGTTTTAATCCTCAATAAATTGACTAAATTCATCGGCCCATTGAACGCCTTGATTTTAGCCCTCGCATTCCCCTTGTGTTACGGGATTTACGATCTTGCAAAACGCAAAAAAGTAAATGCCATGTCAGCCCTGGGGCTTCTAAATGTTTCGCTCACTGGAGGACTTGCCGTCATCGGTATTCACGGCTTCTGGTTTGCAGTCAAAGAGGCCGCATTTCCAACGCTTGTAGGTCTGTTTGTTCTGGGTTCAGCCTTCAGCAAAAAACCATTTATCGAATCACTCTTCCTGAATCCCGCGGTGATGAAAGTAGATTTGCTAGAAGAAAAATTAAAAGAACACGGCAAACAAAGTGAATTCCACGAGCACATGAGAAAATCCACAATGTGGCTATCTCTTTCATTTGTGTTTAGTGCCGTTTGCAACTTCTTACTTGCTAGACATATTTTCCTAGATATCGATCAAACTCTGACGGCTGAAGCGCAGTCGATTATTCTGAATGATCAAATCGCCAAGATGACCACTTGGTCCATGGCGATGATTATGATCCCATCAATGATTTTCTTATTGGGAATCTTCTGGTACCTCATGAAGGGCGTTAAGGAGTTTTCTGGGTTGTCGACTGACGATTTGATGAAGACATAGGAACCACAAAAAAAGCGCGGCTTTTTGAGCCAGCGCCTTTTTAATCAAGCTCTAGTGAAAACTAATAGTTTACGCAGGAAAAATTTAGATTTTCCTGATCCGTACTAACGAAGGTCAAATTTAACACCAGCCCCTGTTCATCGGTGGAGATTTCCATATTAGCCATGGCGCGTGTGCGCTCTGGCATTTCGCCTGAATTTGGATCTGGAAAAGTCATGTAGGCGAATACGTCTCCTTCATACTTATCGAAATTCCTACTCCAAAAACTTACATAGGCTGCTTGATTAAGAGATCCTTCTTTAGAAAACACAGCTTTTTTTACATTGCCATACCGAGTGTTTAGTAATTCCAAAGAGCCACCATTAGAGCACTTATACGTAGTTATTATCGCATTCTGATCTACCTTCGCAAATGCAGACGCAGACACCAATAGTGCTCCAAACATCAAAAACATTTTTCTCATATAGTTCTCCCAAGTGGGCCAAAATATACATTAATTCATTTTCATTTTCATTTTCCGAGAAAAGCCCCCACCGCCGAATTCATTGCAAACTATTCTCGGCTGTACAAACTATCGACAACAGGTCCGCTCCGGGTGTGAGATTCGATTGGGAGTGGATGTTTATGCGGAATATTTCATTTGTAATTAAATTTCACTTGGGGTGTTTTGGCGAAATCACCAGCGTCGGCGCAAGGCGAGAAAAGTATTTCTGCGAGATCGTTGGACTTTAAAGCTCGATCGCTCAACTAACGGCATTCTTGAGTACTACAGCGCATTTTTTGTTTGAACTCCACAGAATATTTTGTTCTGAGGAAAACCTCAAAAATGAACTTTAAAAAGTGATGTTATAGTCCCTCTGAATTCACACCCATAGCGGAGTGCATCGCTAAAATAGATTCTCGCAAGCTGTACCTGGAAAAAGCTTATCCAAGTCTTTACGAATTTCTAGTTCATGAGTTTGGCTACAGTTCGTCGGCGGCTCTTCGTCGTATTGAATCTGCGCGATTGTTGCGAGAAGTTCCTGAAGTGGCGCCGAAGGCCAGCCAAGAAATCCGCGAACGAGCGGCTCGTCAAAAGCCGTCAAGTGCATACCCCGACTGAAATCGCATCCTGCGATTTCAGAGCGTAGCCCCGAAGGGGTTTGAGGCAGGAGCCCCAAACACAACGCAGTCGATTGGCGGCTTTTCACGAGCCGCGTGTTTAGAAGTCGGAGTCTTCGGGGAACGGCGCCGGCGGCACCGGAATTCCATCTGCGCCGAATGCCGGGTCGAAGGCGCCTGGAATTGGTGCCGGAGGAGGAGGTGGTGGTGGCACGTCGCCGAAATCTTCTGGCGAAATGTTCGGAGCTGGGACGTATCCATTGTCGAAGTCATCAAATGTTGGAGGTGGCGGGAATGGTGTTGCATTATTATTGCCCCCACCATAGTTACCGCTGCCACGACCTCCGCCAGATGACGGAGTGAGTGAATTTCTTCCAGGCTTGCCACCAAAGTAAGCACGTTTTTTATAATCATAACGCGGGCGTTCCTGGTCTAAACCCAATTCTTGAGCTTCAGTCGGTAAACCTTTGGCTTTGCGCTCAAGAGCCTGATCTTTGGCTTTTTCAGCGATATATTCACGACGAACCTTGTCGTAATTTTCTTTATACTTTTTTCGTTCTACTTCGTCCGCGCGGGCTTCGGGGCCATCCTCAGCGATAGCTTGGATTTTTTTTGTTTTACGGTATTCTTGCAAATCCCGATTACGCTCCAGCTCCCACTGCTCTATTTCTTCCAGATAGGCCCGTTCCCCCTGCTCGCGGGCTTTATCAAACTGCTTATTGTTGTTTTGATGCTGAGCAAAACCAAGCAATCGACTTTCTTCAGCCCCCATAGCGTGGGCAGCGGAGGAAATCACAGAGCAAATAAGAATGGCGACAAGTGGGCAAACTGGCTTCATTAGGGTTGAGTCTACCAGCCCCCTATCTTTTTTTTGAGCAAACAAAAAAGATGCTCGACCTTTGTCTAATACCTATAATAACGTAGACCCTTGTTTTAAGGAGTCTTCATGGACGCATTGCAGAGCATCGGAGTTTTCGCAGCCCAAACCTTTCTGGTTCTTTTTGCCATTATTGCCGTCATTCTAGTGATCGCAATGATTGCCGCGAAGGCCGGTCATAAGCCAGAAGTTGAAGTTGAGCTTTTACATAAAAAATACAAGACCTTCCGCAATCTTCTTAAAGCGCACACCATCACCAAATCTGAGCGCAAAGAACTGAAGAAAAAACTTAAAGAAGAACGTAAAGCCCAAGAAGGTAAACCCAGTGGCCACGAGAAAAAAATCTTCGTGGTGGACTTCGATGGCGACGTAAAAGCCAGTGCCGTTGAAAACCTCCGTGAAGAAATCACAGCGGTGCTAACCATTGCGACCCCGGAAGATGAAGTTGTCGTTCGCGTGGAAAGTCCGGGCGGCGTGGTACATGGTTACGGCCTTGCGGCTTCGCAACTGATGCGTGTTCGTAACAAAAACATCCCTCTGACAGTTTGCGTAGACAAAGTCGCAGCCAGCGGAGGTTACATGATGGCGGTTACCGCTAGCAAAATCCTTTGCGCCCCGTTTGCCATCGTGGGTTCTATTGGTGTTGTCGCGCAAATCCCGAATCTTCATCGCGTGCTTAAAAAACATGATGTGGACTACAAAGAATACACAGCTGGCGAATACAAACGCACTGTCAGCCTTTTAGGTGAAATCACTCCTAAAGGGGAAGAAAAATTCAAACAACAATTAGAAGAAACCCATGACTTGTTCAAAGGCTTTGTTTCTAAGTTCCGCCCTCAATTAAATCTGGCAGAAGTTGCGACCGGAGAATACTGGTACGGCGAAACCGCGATCACCAAAGGCTTGGTTGATGAAATCCAAACGAGCGATGATTACCTTATGAACTTGGCGGAAAAACACCAAGTCATCAAAGTGACATTCGAACAAAAAGCCTCTATCAGCGACAAACTGACAGGAATTCTCGGCAAAGCGATCCGCAAAGGTGGCGCTTCTCTCGTTGAAGATCTTGAAACCCGCCGCTTTCTTTAAAAGGAAACTGAACTAGTGCAAGAAACTCCTATTATAGAAGTTAAAAACCTTGAGACCACATTCACGACAAATGCGGGACCTTTCCGCGCCGTGAACAACATCAGTTACAGCATCAACAAGGGCCAAACCCTTGGTATCGTCGGAGAATCTGGTTGTGGAAAATCCGTAACTTCTTATTCGCTGATGAGACTGATCGAAAGACCCGGCCAAATCACGGGCGGTCAAGTGCTGCTCAACGGTCGTGATATTTTGAAGCTCTCGGAATCCCAGATGCAAGATGTTCGCGGCGGCGAGATGGCAATGATTTTTCAAGAGCCCATGACGGCTCTGAATCCGGTGATGACTATTGGTTATCAAATGGATGAACAAATCATGCGCCATAAAAAATGCTCAAAAAAAGAATCCCGCGAACGCGCGATCGAAATGCTTCGCTTGGTAGGCATTCCCTCCCCGTCAGAGCGTTACGAATCATTCCCGCACCAATTATCTGGCGGGATGAGACAACGCGCGATGATCGCCATGGCTTTGTCTTGCGAACCGACATTCTTGATCGCGGATGAACCAACAACAGCTTTGGATGTGACCATCCAAGCGCAGATCTTGGAATTGATCCAAAACCTGCAAGAAAAGTTCAACATGACTGTCCAATTCATCACTCATGACCTCGGCGTGATTTCTGAAATTTCAGATCGCGTCCTGGTAATGTACGGCGGTCAATTTTGCGAACAAGCCGATACGACGGAATTATTTTTGAATCCACGTCACCCTTATACGGCAGCGTTGATTTCATCTCGTCCGAAGTTTGGTGAACGCGTCAGTCGTCTGAAAACAATCGAAGGCTCCGTACCAGCTCCACATGAATTGCCAGCGGGTTGCCCGTTTGTGAATCGTTGCCCAAGATCTGTGGCAGAGTGTGCAGCGATCAAGCCACCTATTGTTGAAATTAAACCTGGCCACACTGTGGCTTGCTTCAATCCAATTAACTAAGGGTGGTTGTAATGAGCGAAATCATTCTTGAAGCAAAGAACATTAAAAAATACTTCCCGATCAAAAAGGGTCTTCTGTTAAGAGAAGTTGCCAGCGTTAAAGCCGTTGATGATGTCTCTTTAGCCATCCGTAAAGGTGAAACCTTCGGACTTGTTGGAGAATCCGGCTGTGGCAAATCCACACTGGGCCGCACCCTGATTCGTCTTTATGAACCCACCGCTGGGACTATCCAATTTGAAGGTCAAGATTTCTTGAAACTTAAAGGCGATGGTTTGCGTAAAAAGCGCAAAGACATGCAAATGATCTTCCAAGATCCTTATGCTTCTTTGGATCCACGCATGACGGTTGGTCAAATCATCCGCCAACCGATGGACATCCATAACGTTGATACTCCAGAAAACCGCACGAAACGTGTTTTGGAACTGATTGAGCTGGTGGGTTTACGTAAATCTGCAGTCAATCGTTACCCACATGAGTTTTCCGGCGGACAACGTCAACGCATCTGTATTGCGCGCGCGATTGCTTTGAATCCTGAACTAATCATTTGCGATGAGCCCGTCAGTGCTTTGGACGTTTCAATCCAAGCTCAGATTTTGAATCTTTTAGAAGATCTTCAACAAAAATTGGGTCTGACTTATATTTTTATTTCTCATGATCTTTCCGTGATCGAGCACATTTGTGACCGTATCGCCGTGATGTACTTGGGCAAAATTGTTGAAATCGCAGATCGCGATGAGCTCTTCAAAAACCCAACTCACCCCTACACACAAGCATTGATTGGCGCGATTCCTCGCGTCGGCCATGGGAAAAAGAAAATCAAAAAATCCCTGGGCGGCGAAGTTCCAAGCCCGATCAATCCACCATCAGGCTGTTCGTTCCATACACGCTGCCCGTATGTCATGGATATTTGCAAATCTAAGGTCCCTGTATTGGAAGGCGCTAACAACCATTTGAAGGCTTGTTGGCTAGATAAAGCACCGGAATTTAAAGCTGAATAGTTTTTTGAGGAATCAACAAGGAGAATATGATGTTGAATAAACTTGCAAAAGGATTGTTGTTAGGAGCAGCTCTTGGTTTGAGCACTCAAGCTCTTGCCGCTCCCACAAATGCTGAACTTAAAATCGGCATCTCTCAAGAGTTTGAAACGATGAATCCACTGATCATGTCCATGTCAGCGTCTGCTTACATGTACCGCATGGTGGGCCGCTCATTGGTGAACCTAACTCCTGAAGGTAAATGGGTTCCACAATTAGCCAAAGAAATTCCGTCTATCGAAAAAGGCACTGCTAAAATTATCGACGACGGCGGCAAAAAAAAGATCGTTGCTAACTGGGAAATCATTGAATCCGCAAAATGGGGCGACGGCAAACCAGTTATTTGCCAAGACTTCATTACTTCTCACAAAATTGCGACAGCACCCACAGTAACTGTTGGAGAAAAAGAGCAATGGACGCAAGTTGAAAAAATTGACATCGATCCAAAAAACCCAAAAAAATGTACATTTAAATATGACAAAGCTATTTGGTCTTTCTATCAATTGGCGCAATTTTTCCCGCTTCCCACTCACCTAGAAATGCCCGTGTTTGAAAAACACGGTAAAGCTAAAGAGGGTTACGAAAAAAACTCTAACTACGTTCGCAATCCAAGTAACCCAGGTCTTTACAATGGCCCTTACGTCATCACTGACGTGAAATTGGGTTCCCACGTGGCATTGGCTCCGAATAAGTTCTTTTACGGCAAACAACCGAACATCCAAAAAATCGTCGTGAAGTTGATTCCGAACACAGGAACAATGGAAGCAAATCTTCGTTCCGGGACGATCGACATGATCTCCGTCCTTGGTTTGGATTTCGACCAAGCGTTGGCCTTCGAGAAAAAAGCGAAAGCAGAAAGCTTGCCGTTCAACGTGCACTTCGTGCCTTCTGTGACTTACGAACATATCGATTTGAATTTGGACAATCCGATTCTTAAAGACGAGCGCGTTCGTAAAGCCTTGTTGTACTCTATCAACCGTGACGATTTGGTTAAAGCCTTGTTCGAAGGCCGCCAAGAGGTTGCTCTTCACAACATCTCTCCAAAAGATGCTTGGTTTACCAAAGATCCTAAAGTTGTGACTTTGTACCCATACTCAAAACGCACTGCTGGAAAACTTTTGGATGAAGCTGGGTGGAAAATGGGCGCTGACGGTTTCCGCGCTAAAGATGGCAAACGCCTTTCTTTGATTTTCCAAACAACTGCGGGCAACAAAACTCGTGAGTTGGTTCAGGTTTATTTGCAAAACCAATGGAAACAAAACGGTATCGAAGTGCTTGTGAAAAATGAACCAGCACGCGTTTTCTTCTCTGAAACTATGACGAAAAGAAAATTCGGTGGCTTGGCGATGTTTGCCTGGGTTTCTTCTCCAGAAAACAGCCCTCGCTCGACATTCTCGACTGTGGCTATTCCTTCACAAAAAAACAGTTGGTCTGGACAAAACTTCATGGGTTGGTCTAACAAGAACGTAGATAAAGATTTGGATGCTTTGGACCTTGAGTTCAATCCAGCTAAACGTATCACGATCGTTCACGATCTATTGAAAAACTACACGGGAGAGGTTCCAGTTCTGCCTCTTTACTACCGTTCAGATATTTCTGTGACACCTAAGAATTTGAAGAACTACAAAATGTCTGGTCACCAATTCTATGAGACAAATAACGTAGAAGACTGGACTCTGAACTAATGGCCTTGTCGCTTCGATCCTATCGAAGCGCAAGACACAGACCCCGGTTGCGGCCGGGGTGTTGCTAATGACCTCTTCGGCGCAAGTCGAAGCAAGATAGATTTAAAGGGGCTGCCCGTGACTACATTTATTACCCGCCGCATTTTGCAAACTCTCGCAGTGATAGCTGTGCTATCCTACGTGGTTTTCTGTTTGATGAGCTTAATGCCCGGAGACCCGGTAGACATGATGGTGGCTTCCAACCCTAAGATCACTTCTGAAGACGTCGCTCGTTTGAAAGCTCTCTACGGTCTTGATCAACCCATTTACAAACGCTATGGCAACTGGATCACATCGTTGTCGCAAGGTGATTTAGGCTACAGCCGCACTTACCGAGTCCCTGTTCAGGAACTTATGGGACCACGCTTGTGGAATACATTCCTTCTTTCAGCTATTTCTCTTGGTCTTTCTGTACTGATCGCAGTTCCCCTAGGAGTCATGTCAGCTCTTAAACCGGGAAGCAAAATGGATTATTTTATGAATCTGTTTTCTTTCGCCGGCATATCCATTCCTTCGTTCTGGCTGGCTATCGTTCTGATTATTATTTTTGCCGTGAAGTTTCCCATTTTCCCTGCGGGAGGAACTCAGACCATTGGAGCGGACGAAGTCGGCTTTTGGGCTGACATCCTAGATCGCTCTAAATATTTAGTTTTGCCAGTCTTAAGTCTTTCCATTCAACAAATTGGTCGTTTTTCTCGCTTTACACGTTCGGCGATGGCAGAGGCTATGCGCAATGATTTCATTCGTACCGCTCGCGCTAAAGGCTTGGACCGCCAAGTTGTAATCTGGAAACATGGCTTCCGTAATGCTTTGATTCCTCTTATTACGATTCTGGCTTTAAGTATTTCGACTTTGTTCTCGGGTGCTCTTTTGACCGAAACGGTCTTTGCTTATCAAGGTGTCGGCAAACTTGTTTATGATTCTATTATTGGTAATGACTATAATGTTGCCATGATTTCTTTTGTAATTTCGGTATCAATGGTTCTTTTGATGAACTTGGTTGCTGACATTCTTTACGGATTCGCTGATCCGCGAATTGCATATAAGTAGGACCCAGCATGACTGAAAATGAATTAACTATGAATGAAGTAGAAGCGATATCTCACCTTTCCGCGAAAGACAAAGCTGATCTAGAAAAAGCCCAGCCAATGTGGAAGATGGTGCTATCTCAATTTATGGACCATAAATTGGCGGTTGTCGGTGCCGTGGTTATTGCGATCTTTTTGTTTGTCGCCATTTTTGCTGATCAGATCAGAAGCTTTACAAATCTCGATCCCGACGCCCAAAACGTCGCCAATCGTTATTTAGCACCCATGACAACGGCTCAGGCTGGCCAAGACGTTCGCGAAACTGAACTTGAGCGTTTCATCACGAATCACCCTGAACAAGCGGGGAAGATTCAAAAGGCTTTGGTTGAAAAAGGCTTAGTGTCCGTTCCTGAAGCTGACGCCATTTACGATGTCGGTTCTAAAGATGTCCCTTTGGCTATTGAGACTTTTAAGTCTTTGAATATTCCCGAGACTAAAGATCTTGTTTCCATCTTCGATGGTTTTAAAACATTC
>JBJTMR010000193.1:0-14702 GCA_046070625.1 Bdellovibrio sp.
GAGTGTCCCACCGACCTCGTCCCCATAATGCGACGAAGACGTGCGACCACATCGTGGCTGGAAATTCCTGACGGCTTATCGACAAGCAACAAGCCATGGAACTGGCTACTCTCCGCCATCGCCGGAGTAGTTGATTTACCCTCCGACTTTGTCGGCGTATTGGAATTTTCAGAGTTATTCATCATCAGAATCTGATTCAGTTTCTTTTTTAGGATCTTTGGCGTTTCTTTCGGCTTCGAGATCCGAAAGGATACGCTCAACTTTTAAAACTTGCTCTGTCGCGTGATCAATATAGAAAGTCAATTTAGGACAGTAACGCATTTTAAGTTCTTTACCGATGAAGTTTTGAATTTCAAAGGCGCGTTCTTGTAAAAGATCAATTGTTTCCTCTTGCGTCTTTTCATCACCCAAAACACTGACATAAACCTTCGCCGCGCGAAGGTCTGCCGGCATCTTAACCGAAGCCACCGTCACCAAACCTGGCAACGGCGATCTAAAACCACGGATCAAAAACTGAGCGATGGTACCTTGAATTTCTCGTTCTACGCGAGCGACTCTGCGCCCATCACCCATATTTTTCATAATCGCAGTCTCCAAATGCTGCTTCAGCTTCCGTGCCTACTGGCACTTCAGCACTGCCGAGCTTCAGCTTCCGAGGCTTTCGCCCCTTTAGCTCTGCCGGCGGCAAGGCCGGACTAGAGACCTAAGTCTCTAGCAACTTCTTTTTTAACATAAGCTTCCATCATATCGCCGACTTTAACGTCGTTGTAGTTCTCAATACTGATACCGCATTCGTAACCAGAAGCCACTTCTTTGGCGTCGTCTTTGAAACGTTTAAGCGAAGAGATTTTACCTTCGTAAACGATCTTATCTGCACGAAGAAGACGGATTGAGTTGTTACGTTGAACTTTACCATCAAGTACGAAGCAACCAGCAATCACGCCGACTTTCGGTACGTTGAATACGTTACGAACTTCCGCACGACCCATAACTTCTTCAACCATATCTGGAGTAAGAAGACCGGAAAGAGCGGCTTTCATCTGATCGATCAACTCGTAAACGATCGAGTAAGTTCTGATGTCGACACCCAATTGTTTCGCTTTAGCTTGTGCGCCCAAGTCAGGACGTACGTTGAAGCCCAAAACGATACCTTTAGAAGTGTTCGCCAGAGTAACGTCATTTTCGTTAATACCGCCGACCGCAGAATGGATCACACGTACTTTAACTTCCGGAGTCACCAATTTAGCAAGCATACCGTTGATGGCTTCAAGAGAACCATGAACGTCCGCTTTCAAGATGATCGCAAGCTCTTTCACGTCGCCTGATTTAACTTTAGAGAAAATCTCGTCCAATGACATTTTTGAGTTTGGAGTTGTCAGCGCTTTCAACGCTTGTTCTTTTCTCAAAGTAGACATTTCTTCTGCAGTTTTTTCGTCTTTAACAATGTCGAATTTATCACCAGCTGCTGGAACACCATCAAGACCCAAAATTTCGACTGGAAGACCAGGACCTACTGATTCGACTCTTTGGCCTTTATCATTCGTCAAAGAACGAACGCGACCTTTCATAGTGCCCGCAATGATGTACTGACCCACAGAAACAGTTCCGTCTTTAACTAGAAGTGTTGCAACAGGTCCTTTGCCTTTTTCCATTTTCGCTTCGATCACAAGACCTGTGCCCGAACGTTTTGGATTGGCTTTCAATTCACCCATTTCAGCCAACAATTTGATTTGCTCAAGAAGCTCTTTCAAGCCCGTTTTCTTAAGCGCTGAAACTTCCACGAAGATCGTGTTACCGCCCCATTCTTCTGGGACGATTTCAAGTTCAGTTAATTGTTGTTTGATACGGTCCGGATTTGCACCCGGTTTATCCATCTTATTCACAGCGACGATAATAGGTACGCCTGCTGCTTTCGCATGGTTAATAGATTCTTGCGTTTGCGGCATCATACCGTCATCCGCAGCGACCACGATCACCGCGATATCTGTCGCGTTCGCACCACGAGTACGCATTGCCGTGAAGGCTTCATGGCCCGGAGTATCTAGGAACGTGATCAAAGAACCATCTTCAATTTTAACAGAATAAGCACCGATGTGCTGAGTGATACCGCCGGCCTCGCCTTTAGCTACATCAGCATTACGGATTGCATCCAACAAGGAAGTCTTACCATGGTCAACGTGACCCATGATTGTAACAACTGGTGGACGAGTAATTTTATCTGCACCCAAATCACCGAATGCCGTTTCAGACGCGACATCATCGGCAGTTTTGAATACGTTTTGTGCTTCCCAACCGAACTCAGGAACGATCAAAGCGATCGTATCGAAATCAAGATCTGAATTCATGTTAGCCATCACACCATTCGTCATCAAAACTTTAACGATTTGTGGTGCTTTCAAACCCATTTCCATCGCCAAGTCAGTTAGCTTCATTGTGTTGTTAACTTTAACGACACGTTTGTGGGCTGCAGACTTAGTGATTTGAGTTTTCATAGCATCGCGTTCAAGTATTCCTTTTTTCTTTTTAGGTTGGAACACCATCTCACGTTTACGGAATTCAACGGCGTTGAAATCCTTAATTTCTGTTTCTTTTTCCTTCTCACGAGCATTTGGACCCGCATTGAAAACCGCTGGGCCAGCAGGTGCCGGAGCACCGAAACGCTTACGTTTGTCGAAATCTCTATTTTGGAAATGACCTGCACCCTCTGCAGGAGGCATTTCTGGTGGAGATGACTGAGCTACAAAGCCAGGACGGATGTTGCGCGTTGGCGCACCACCTGCCGGACGATTGAACCCACCTGGACGAGGTTGGTAGCCACCGCCGCCAGTGTTGGCAGTGGATGTACCACCAGGACGATAACCACCTTGTTGCGGTCTATCACCTTGAGAGCGTGGCGCTGGAGTTTGTACACGAGACAAATCCATACGGCCGATAATATTTCTTTTCGGAGCAGAAGCAGGAGTTGATGAACTTGCAATACCGCTTGTTCCAACAACGACTTCTTTTTTTCGTGCGGCAACTGGAGGCGCCACAGGTGCTTCCACCTTAGGTGCTGGAGCTTCCACTTTCGCTTCTACTTTTGGCGCAGGGGCAACTTCTACTTTAGGAGCCTCTACTTTTGGCTCAGGAGCCGAAGTCGGCTCTGCCTTCGCAACAACTTTTTCTTCAGCCAAAGGAGCTGTTTCTTCAACCGCAGCAGGCTTTTTAACAACGATACGAGTTGTTTTCGGCGCCTCTTCCTCTACTGCAACTTCCGGCTTAGAAATAACTTTAGCCTTGGTTTCAACAGGGATTTCGTCCTTTTTACGACGAATCACCGGTGTTTTAGCTTGCGCGGCAGCTGCAGCTGCGTCGCTGTCAGCCACTACTGGAGCAGCAACTTTTTTTGCTGGCGCCTTACGAGCTGTGGCTTTTTTAGGCTTGGCTTCTTCAATGGATTTCCCTCCACCGCCAAGCTTAACTTTAATTTGCTCAAGAACTTGTGGTTCTAGTTCTGCCATGTGACTTTTCACAGGCAAATTCCACTCACGGATTTTATCCATGAGGGCAAGCGGGGTCATCCCGATCTCTTTCGCAAATTCAAAAACTTTTGGATTACTCACTCAGTCTCCCTGCTTACTTCCCAGCTTTGCCGGGGTAGCGTTGTTGTTCTCTATCCAAAAACAGTAACAATAAATTTATTCTTCTTCAGCTTCTTGAGAGTTCAGCTTTTGCAACTCTTGCTTTAACAATGCATCGGCCTGTTGTTTTGCAGAACCAGTTGCTTTGCTGTCTTTTGCAGCAGAAGGCGCAGTTGGTACTGGGATGCCATCTGTTTCATACTTTTTAAGCAAAGCTTGAGCTTCCTTAGAAAGTTTTTCTGCTTTATCTGGATCGTCATAACCAGGAATCGTCATCAACTCTTGTACACTTGCTTGTGCTACGGATTGGAACGAACCGAAACCAGATTGGAAGATGTTTTGAGCCATAGTGTCGCTCATGCCTGGAACCAACATCAAATTGAAGATGGATTCTGCAGTGCGAGACGATGCTGAAGACTCAGAAATAATATCCAATTTCCAAGTAGTCAGTTTTGCCGCCAAGCGAACGTTTTGACCACGTTTACCGATAGCCAATGACAATTGAGAATCTGGAACAACGATTTCCATTTCACGATTTGAATCATCAAGGAATACGCGAGAAATTTCAGCCGGAGCCAAAGCATTACACGCAAAACGAGTTACGTCTTCATCCCAAGGAACGATGTCGATTTTTTCGCCACGAAGTTCTTGTACGATATTTTGTACACGAGAACCTTTCATACCAACACAGGCTCCTACTGGATCTACCGTGTTGTCGTTAGAACGAACCGCGATTTTAGCACGTTGACCGGGCTCACGAGCCGCTGCCATGATTTCCACGACGCCATCATAGATCTCTGGAACTTCCATTTCGAAAAGCTTCATCAGATAACCTTCAGAAGCGCGCGACATGATAATTTGTGGACCACGAGTTGTTTGACGAACTTCAGACAAGAAACCTTGAATACGATCACCTGGTTTGTATTGCTCCCCTGGGATCTGTTCGCGTGGCGGAATGAATGCTTCTGTACGACCCAAATCCACAACGATCGCGCCTTTTTCTACGCGACGAGCGATACCAGATGCAATTTCACCTTTACGTTCTTCGAATTCGTTAAAGATGATGTTGCGTTCTGCATCACGCACTTTCTGCATGATGATTTGTTTTGCCGTTTGCGCAGCAATACGACCCAAATCTTGGGCTTCCATTTTAATACCAATAGAGTCATCCAACTGAACGTTTGGATCTAACTTTTGAGCTTCGTCGTAAGGAATTTCAACTTCTTCATCGACAAATTTTTCACGAGGCACAACTTCTTTGAACTCAAAAAGTTCAACTTCACCAGTCTCATCGTTGTAAGCGGCTTCAATTTCACGGTATGTACCGTATTTTTTACGAGCTGCTACAAGCATACCTTGAGTGATTGCATCGATAACAATTTGCTTATCGATACCTTTATCTTTACCAACTTGTTCAATCACTTTGGAAAGATCTGAAAACATATTTTCAGCCATTTGTCCCCCTACTCCGACTGGTCGGAGTGTCTCAATCTAACTACTTTTTTTGACCTTTATTAACTTCAAACAAAACTTTTGCTTTTTCGATCATCGCGTACGGGATTTTAATCTCGACGTCTTTGATCATGAAACGCACACCTTGATCATCGGCGGACTCAATCACGTCCTCGACAGTCTTAGCGGCTTTCCATTTTTTATCCGTCACGCCCATGCTTTCTAAAGATTTGGACGTTTTCAGATAAACTTTTTTGCCAACAGCTTTTTGGAAATGCCATGGCTTAGCCAAATGACGCTCCAAACCCGGGCTTGAAACTTCCAACGTGTAAGCACCACCAGGAATCAAGTCTTCATCCTTATCCAAAACCTCATTAAGAGCTTTAGATACGTTTGAGCAATCCTCCACGCTGATACCGCCCTCGTCGTCTTTATCAATGAACAAACGAAGAGTACGGCCTTTACCCATGCCAACAAACTCCATGTCATAAAGATGACAACCCTGAGATGTCGCGGCATCGCTTGCGATCTTTTCTACATTATTCAACCAAGATTGATTGTCTGCCATTCAAGTATCCTTCATTCACAAAGTGCAAATAGCCAAAACCCCATCATACGGGTGGTTCAGCTTACTAATGAAGTGATGCTTGCTTGGAGTTCCGGAAAGGAGACCTGAAGCAAGGTGCCCGGCTCAAACGCGAAAATTTGCGTATCTGGCCAGCACCGCCCGTGTTCGATAGAAGTCAGTGACAAAAAAAATGGGCCTCTTAAGGGCCCATCGAACGAACCTAAAGTAACAATAAAATCCAAAGAGTGCAAGGGGTTATCTCAGAAGACTAGGGATATGAATATAATAAGGCCGTGCCCCCGTCTTTGTAATACCTTGGTCTACGTCCTGAAAGCCTAAATCCGAGTTTTTCATAGAGATTTTGAGCAGATACATTGGCTTCGTGAACTTCGAGCCACAATTCCCGTCCCTGACCCTTCGAGTCGATGAGATGCTGAATAAGCTTCTCCATATACCCTTTTCGGCGGAACTCAGGATTTGAAGCTACCAGGGAAATCTCCCAGGCCCCGGGAACCTCCCGGAAAAGAACAAACCCTGCCAAGCTCTCGCCCTCAAAGATCCCAACACCTTCGGCCGTCGCCATTTCTGCCCCCAGCATATCTGCTGGCCAATAAAACTGCGGCAAAAGACCTTGTTCGAGGTGGATTGCCTCCACCAGACTTTTCATAGCTTGTTTGTGAGGAGTATAGAGTTGTTCGATATGCATAATTGAATCTAGATAAAGTTACGAACCTTGTACTTGCGTTTAATAACTTCAAACCAAGTTCGTAAGCGCTCTTCCATTTGCTGTTGAGCAAGAAATGTTTTGATGTTTTCCTTAAAACCCGCAAATGGCGTACTGCCAAACTTCACGCGGTTTTTGTCGTAATAAGCTTGCGCCTCTTGATCGGTAATAATCCCCACCATAGAAGCTGTTTTAAAGGCCATAAAGCTTTTTGCCACCAACTTGCGGTTCGCGAAAACCTTAAGCTCCGTCGGACTGACATCCAACTGGCCCCAATAACTTTTCCCTGCTGTCGCTTTTTCAATTTTCGCTAAAGCCTCTGCCAGATCTTTGTCACTGACCACGCCGACATTAAAACTTTCGGCTTCCATCGCAATCACCGACTCCAATAACACCGAGGTCACATGATTGCGAAATTCAGCTTGCTCTGGTCGGACCTCGACCAAACCGCTTTTCCCTTTCGAGGGGAACAAAATATTATCAATCACTGTGCAAATTTGCACTTCGCGGCTGGTGACGACGTGATTCGCCACCTGACCCACAGATTCAGTAATCACTGTGGCGGCCCATGTGGGGACAGAAATAAGAAGAGATAAAAGAAGTGCGCGCATACCCAAATCTTCCCCTAAGATTTTGCGGAAGTCCAGGCAGCTTAAACGAAAAAAGGCAGGATTCCCTACGAATCCTGCCTTAACCACTGACATTGAGAACAATTTTAAAGAAACAATTAGAAATTCACACGACCAGAAATTGACATTACGTAGTATTGCAATTTTTCAATCGGATTTGTATTCATCAACTCGTTGTAAGCTGCGTTGTTGCCATCGTAGTTAATACGGTTAGACAAATTCCACATATATCTGAAATCCAAACCAAGAGAATACTTCGGAGAGAATTCCAAATCAGCACCCACCAACGCACCGATATCTACAGCGTGAGAGTTAGCGCTTGTGGAGCCATTGCTGTTATTAATCGCATATGGGGAGTAACCCGAATTGTAAGCGTAACCGTTGTCTTTCAGCTCATACTGTCTGTAGGAATAAGCAACCAAACCACCAATCACTGGTTTCACAATTCCATCAAAGAACTGAACCTTGGCAGCCAAAGACCCTGTGTATTGATTGATATCAACATTGGAGTTGCCATAATAGTTATATTGATTTTGTTTCACAGTATAGTTCGAATACAAGAACGAACCTTCAATGATGAAGCCATCAACTTTACTACCGAAGGCAACACCCAGAGCATAGTTACCTTTAACATTAGAAACGTCTGGATAATCACCAATACCAAGAAGACCCGCTACGTATTTAGTTTGAACTGGAGGAAGAACTTCCTCTTTTTCAACTTTCATCGCACTAGCAAGCTCTTCGCGGATAATGTCGCGAGTGTTTTCTTTTGGTTCTTTAACTTCTTGAACCACGATAGGCTGAATAACTGGCTGAGCTACTGGTTGTTGAACAACCGGTTGCTGCACAGGCACTTGCTGTTGTTGGTTGTTATTTAAATTATTAAATTTATCGCCAAACAAAACATCCGCTCTGCGTTTTTCGTCTTCCATACGAGATTGCTCAAGCTTTTCGACGATTTTTTGTTCTGTTTGCACTTCAGTGTCTTGGCGATTCTTACGGATTTGCTCCGCGCGCGATTCCGCCAAAGGAGCGGCTTCAATAACAGTCGTAGGCTGTTTTTGAACTTGTTGCTGCTGCACTTGCGCAGAAGCAGTTGATGGCGCCTGATTCAGTATATAGATAGGCTGGCTGCCATTAAGGTTTAAGGGCTGAGCCGCTTTAACTTCTTGAACCTGTGCGGCCTTTGTTGTTGCTGCAGGAGCCTGTTGGCTCGCATACATAGAATCAAGTTCTGCATCAACGTCATTTTCAAGCGTACTCTGAGCCAACGCAAATGTAGGGGCGATACTCAGTGCCGCTAGGATATAGAAATACTTTTTCATAAAGTCTCCTCAATCGTGGTTTAAAAACTAACTTTCTTTGACGGGAATCCGCTAAAGCAAGGCCAGTGCCAACTGCGTCATTTTGAGACCCTGGTATCTAAGTTATTGATATCTATCGCGTTCACAACCTAAGGCCCCCAATGTTATTTCGCCTCCCTATCCAAAGAAGTGACAACTCTCAGTACGCTTTCTGAAATCCTTTCAAAGCGGGGTCATTTCGCCCCAGCTCAATCTCCCTTTTGATAAAGTAGGCGCTCGAACTTAAGGAGAACTCATGATGAACCGAGCATTCCTGGCGCCTTTCGCCACCCTTCCTTTAGTATTTTCTCTATTAATAGGATGCTCGAACTCCAACACCGCCTTAACTAATGTTTCTGAAGATAGCGACCATATAGTTAATGGTGAACTTGTGACGACAATGACGGAAGCCCGCTCTAGCACGGTCCTTCTTGCGTCTATTCGTAAAGATAATTCTGCCGCTTTGTGCACAGGAACACTGATCGCAGACAACTTAATACTAGCTGCTGCCCATTGCGCCCCAAAAGCCACCGAAAAGGACACGATCATACTCATTGGATTTGGCTTAAATTTCATGGAGTCTTTTGGTCCCGATCGTAAATACCCATATTATCGAACAAACGACGTGAAGGTGCATGAGGGCTATGATGCGACCAAGAAGTCCGTCAACAATGCTCGCCACGACCTTGCTATCTTTAAGTTCAAAGGAACGATCCCTCCAGAATTCAAAGTCCGCCCCTTGCCGACTATAGACTTTAAAACATCTGCCACTGACACTTTAGAGATGATCGGCTACGGAGATACGTCAGAATCCACCAAAGACAGCGGAACTCTTCGTCAAACAAAGCTTCCAACGGATCGAATTACTGACTTCATGCACATGAAGGCGACAGATAAAGACGGAGTCGTTGACGAAGGCGACGTCCCGGTTCCTGGGGCCATCATCATCAAACAACCCGATACAGGCGTGTGCACCGGAGATTCTGGTGGCCCTTTGTATGTAAAGAGCGCGGAAGGTCAATGGACGTACCTGGGAGTGACTTCTATGGGGCTTGATGTCACTCCGAACGCTTTGAGTCCGGAAAAGAAGACCTGCCATGGGGTTTCTTTATTTGTCGATATTCGAGAGCAGCTCAAATGGATCACGGACACTGCCAAAGAGCTCAATAAATAAGCATTTCCAAAAAAAATCGCCCTTTTTTAAAAAAGATCTTGAGGTTTGCCCTCAAGATCCGTTACAAAGATTCCTCACTGCGGGTGTGGTGAAATGGTAGACACAGAAGATTCAAAATCTTCCGCGAAAGCATGGGGGTTCAAGTCCCTCCACCCGCACCAAATCTTTTTAAATCCAATACAATCGAATACTGCAAAAGCCATCAACTCGATGTTGCGATTTTCTATTGCCGTCATATCAAGCGCCACATGTTGACCTGCCTGAGCCCTCCGGCATACAACGGCTGCTCTTTTTCGAAATCAAAACTAAGGCTCTTCAATGATGAATCTGCTTTTAATTCTGCTTTCCTTCGTATCGAGCACTGTAGCGGCTGAAAAAATTCAGGTGGCGGTTGCTGCAAACTTCAATGCCCCCATGAAAGAACTGGCAGAGATCTTTCAAAAAGATACCGGAATCGAAGTCACAGTGATCCCTGGGTCTTCCGGCAAACTGTATGAACAAATCCGTAATGGAGCTCCGTTTGATCTTTTCTTTTCTGCGGACCAAGGTTTTCCCAATAAACTTGTCACAGAAAACAAAACGACCGATGGTCAAAGCCACACCTACGCTATTGGCCAGCTGGCTCTTTACAGCAAAAAGAAATTTCCCCAAAAAACTTCCGACGAGGTTTTAACTTCGGGAACCTTCAAAAGACTCGTCGTCGCCAATCCAAAACTCGCACCCTATGGACTCGCGGCAGAGCAATATCTCGCTCACTTGCAACTTGCTGAAAAATTGAATCCACAATTAGTAAATGCCGAAGACATCCAACAGGCATTGCAATATGTTGATACTGAAAATGCAGACCTAGGTTTTGTGGCCTTTTCTCAAGTAGTTCAACGGGATCAATCTGTCGGCACAAGATGGCTGATTCCCAGTGGAAAATATAATGAACTTAAGCAGGATGTGGTTTTGCTAAAACAAAAGACAGATCGATCTGCTAGTCGAAAGTTTTTAGCTTTTGTTTTAGGGAAGGAATCCAAACCTATCACGGACAAGTTTGGCTATAAACGTCCTTACTAGGTTTGAATCAAAAAAATGTCACACGAAGATTTCCAAGCCCTTATTCTAACAGCTCGCCTTTCGCTCATAAGCACCGCTGTGCTATTAGTGATTTGCACGCCGTTGGCTTGGTGGCTCAGTTCGCGCAAAGGACTGCTGCAATCTATTGTCAGCACACTGGTGACATTACCGATGGTGCTGCCTCCGACTGTTATCGGGTTTTATCTGCTAATCGTCTTAGGCCCGAAAGGCCCTTTGGTCAATTTCCTGGGATTAGATTCGCTCGTATTTACCTTTAATGGTTTGGTCATCGGCTCAGTTATTTATTCTTTGCCCTTTGTCTTAGCGCCTCTGCAAGGGGCTTTTGAAACCATCGATACATCTTATCACCACATTGCCTCATCGTTGGGGGCTAAGCCCCTGGATTATTTCACTTCGATTGTGCTTCCACTTTCAAAGACCGCCTATTTAAAAGCTTTTGTTTTGGGATTTGCACACACCCTCGGGGAATTTGGAATTGTCCTGATGATCGGAGGCAACATTCCGGGCGAAACTCGGGTTCTGTCCATGAGCATCTTTGAGCATGTTCAACAAACAGATTACGGCCAGGCTAATTTATTAGCACTGACTCTTATTTGTTTTAGTTTTGCCGTTATCTTTCCATTAAATTTTTTTAAAAGTGTCCGGGCAAAAAATGAAAATTAACGCCCAGCTCTCTTGTGATTACAAAAAAATCCAGCTGCATTTTGAATTCGCCCTCACTGGCCCTTATCCCTTAGGAATTTTTGGGCCCTCGGGATCGGGCAAGTCTTCCTTGATAAAATCACTGGCGGGTCTCAATAAGGATTTACAAGGAACGCTGGAAGTCGATGGTCAAATTTGGCAGAAAAGTTCAGAGCATATCTATCTGCCGTCCCATCAACGCGCCGTAGGCTATGTCTCACAAACTCCGGTGGTTTTTCCGCATATGACAGTTCTGGAAAATATTGTGTATGGTTTTAACAGAACTCAATTCAATCAACGCCGTTTTCTAGTCGATGACGTGATTGAGCTATTGAAGCTTAAAGAATTGCTGCCGCAATCGGTGGATTCTCTTTCTGGTGGAGAAAAACAACGGGTTTGTCTGGGACGAGCCATATTAAGTTCACCCACACTGTTGATCCTGGATGAACCGCTGTCCGCGCTGGATGGCTTTGCGCAAAAAGAAATCGTCGCTCTTTTGAAAAAAATTAATTCTGACTTTGCCCTTCCGATGATTTATGTTTCGCATTCGGTACGCGAAATTCTGGAGCTCACCAACACCGTGATGCTGGTGGAATCCGGCAAAATAAAGCAAATCGATACGACGGCGGAGCTGACTCCCTATTTGCAGCTATTGCAGTCTTGGTGAGCAGAAGCCTTCATACCCTGGGGTCGAGACGCCGCCCCACCAATCACGGAAAAGACTTGCGAAAGGCCCTGAGCGGAGAGCTCTTTTGCTAAGCGCAGGCTTCGCACCCCTTTGTTGCATGCCAAGGCTATCGCAACAGCCCTCGTCCCTGATGTAGCAACTTGGCTCAAGACTTCGCTGTCGGACATTTGGCGAATATCTAAAACTTCGAAATCTTTGAGCTTCGCTTCGCCCCACGACAACTCCAGCGTTTCACGCTGAGGTTCTTTAATTCCCAAACAACAAGGGCAATTTTCTTGAACCGGATTTTTGATTTTTATGGTCGACAGATTTTGGATGTTTACGTAAGCGGTCGTCAAGACGGTGCTGTTCGTTCCTTTGTCCAAAAATAACAACGCTTCACTTGCTTGCCAACCACCTAGCACCGACAAGGACGAAGCCAGAACGCCAAATTCGTTACAGTTACCAATCAGGGAATCTTCAGGTTGAGCAATCGGCAAACAACGCAAACAACCGCAGCCAGATTTGGGCAAAAAGGTTCTAATTTGACCGTCGAATTTAAAAATTGACGCAGAGATCAGCGGCAATCCTAAATAAAAACAAGCGTCGTGAATCAGGTATTTAGTTTTTAAATTGTCTGTACAATCTAAAACCAAATCAGAATGTTGGATAATCTTCTGAACATTGGTGACGTCTAAAAACTGATTGATCGCCTCGACTTTGATAAAAGGATTTAGCTCCAAAAGTTTTTTTTGCGCCAAAATAGCCTTACTGTCACCTACGTTCGCCACAGAATACAGCGGCTGCCGGTGAATATTCGAAATCTCGACTTTATCAAAATCGACGACGCGAATCTTTCCTACCCCGGCCGCAGCCAAGGACAGAAGTACGGGACATCCTAAGCCCCCAGCACCAATGACCGTCACGGTTTTATGACGTAAAACATCGGGCTTCAAAATATTTTCTTGGCGTGCGTAATATTCGTTCTCGCTAAAATGGACATGAGTTGCGTGATCTTTGCAAAAAACCCATTCCTGATGGCGATTCTTATAGTGTTCTCGTTTCCAGATAGGCAGTCGTTTTTTGATTTCATCAATCACATACCGCGACGCCAGGAAGGCTGCATCCCTATGTACGGCATTCGCTCCGATAAAAACGGCAACGTCACCGATTTGCAAGTGGCCTTCACGATGGACGCATGCAATGTCAGTAATTCCAAATCGAGTACGCGCTTCAGAGAGAATCTTCTCTCCTTCTTTCTGGGCAAGCGCGTGGTAAACTTGATATTCTAAAGAACTGACAGGGTGTCCTTGATTGTGATTACGGACCCAGCCCTCAAATATAACCAGTCCCCCGGCCGTTTCATTGCTCAGAAATTCAATACATTCATCGCGATTGATGGCTTCTTTAGAAATCTTAAACATCAACCACCTGCCACTGGCGGAATAAAGACGATGCGGTCGTGGTCTTGAACGTGTTGATCCAAAACTCCGAACTCATCGTTGATAGCAATTTGCACAACTTCAATGGGCAGCTTAAAGGAATAACGAGAGGCCAGCTCCTGATACAGCTCACGATAAGTTTTTCCTGCGAAAGAAATTATCTCGGAATCTTTACCGGACCAGTCGCGTAACTGCGCAAAGTATTGAATCGTGATGGACTTCATAATGTTCCCCGAGCGTGGGCAAGTTCTTCTGGAGTGTTGATATTAGCCAGGTTCACATTTCTATCAGTCTTTACAACTTTAACCGTAGAATTCTTGAGTACTTTTACCGGGCAATGGATACCATCTGCGATGGCTTTTTTAAAAACACTTAAAGCCGCTGGAGAATAAATCGCACAGAGTGCCTCCGGAAATCCATTTTCCGCATTGGGATAACAAGTCGCCACAGCTTTGCTATCAAAGTCCGCCAATAATTTCTGGATTGTTTCTTTGGTCACAAAAGGCAAATCACAAGCCACGACAAACCAGTTGGCTTCCGGTTGTGATTCAAGCGCTGTCAAAATTCCACCAATAGGTCCCAAGCCTTCAACCTGATCCACCAACTGGGGCAATTTTTCAAGTTCAGTCCCCGTCCATTGATTTTGCCGAGCAGATAAAAAGACTTCTTTGCAAAAAGGTGCCAGCAGATCTCTTAAATAAACTGCATGAGGAGATCTGGAATATTGCAACAGGGCTTTATCTTTACCCATACGAGTGCTTTTCCCGCCAGTAAGAATAAGTCCATAAAGCGGGCTTTCAAGTTTGGTCGACTTTCCCCCGGTTTTAGAAATAAGGCGAATGTCTCCAATGCGAATGGCCGAAGAAACGGCTTTGCACATGTCAAAGATAGTCAACGCCGCAATATTAACGGCAGTAAGTGCTTCCATTTCCGCACCCGTTTTTGCATAGACCTTAATATGAGAAGTAATATCGACACTCATATCGTCATTTAACTGAATGCCAATTTTACAGGAATCCAACGGAATCGGATGACAAAAAGGAATCAAATCAGCCGTCCGCTTGACCGCCATTGTTCCCGCGATAATGGCCGTCTGAAACACAGGGCCTTTTTTCGTGTTGATCTCTTTTCCAGAAAGATGGGCGCGGAGTTCCTCCGGCAAAAAAACTTTTGCCCCGGCCGATGCGGATCTCCACGTGACACTTTTATCTGCAATATCAACCATGCTGGGCTGATTGTTTTCATCTACATGGGTTAACAAATTATCCTCCGATAGAATTCATCTGATGAGCGACAGACTCAGGCCGCGTGTAGGGTTT
>JBJTMR010000194.1:0-2035 GCA_046070625.1 Bdellovibrio sp.
CTCTTTAAAAATCAATGCGTCCTTTTGAAAAGTCGACGGCTCGATATTTAGTGGTGAAGGCATCATCAGGGCCTCGGGGGCAATCAGTCCTTCTTTACTTAAAAGATGATATGACGTTTGAGGCTTTTCCCAGGCGACACGCAAATCCTCCATCAAACTTTTCTGATCAGGGAAGACGAAAGCGGGATGCCAGCCGATGCTAAAGTAAATTTCTTCTTTTGAGTGAACTTTAAAAGTAACTGCCATGTCATCGTTCGAAACTTCATACCGAACGAAAAGATCAAAATGGAAGGGGTATTTTTCGAAAGTCTTTGTCGAAGATGTGAGTTTGAAGGTGATGGCGTTAGCGCTTGCTTCCGTAACGGAAAATTCCATGTCACGCGCAAAACCGTGTTGACTCAATTCATACGAAGATCCGTTGACTGTATAGCGATCGTTTTTCAGGCGACCGACGATGGGAAAAAGAATTGGTGCGTGTCGTTTCCAGGAATCGCCGCTCCAGATCCAATTGTGATCCAGGTCTTTCCAGTAAAGGCCCGCTAACTCTGCCCCGTGAGAGTTTATGATGAGTTTGTAGTTGGTGGAGGAGATGCTGTGTTGATTCTGTAAAGTCATTTTTTTTACCATAGATTCACGGGCTTAATCTTCGCCAGATTCAATTGTATGCTTATAACGAAGCTCTTTAGGCCGTTCATTATCTTTAAGTCCGATGAGATGGACAACACGAGTAGTATCATCCACAACCCAACGGACAGAGTACCGCCCACGATAAATAGGTTTTTTACGAACGCCAGAGCTTTTGTCCCTCACCCCTTGCTCGGGAAACAAAACTAGATCATCGATCAGCCCCAAGACTTCATCTTGAAAATCATCTATCTTGGCCTCACAAAAACTCAAATCATAACTTTCCAAATTGGACTGCAAGATATAATTCACAACATCTTGAAAATCCTCTTTAAACGGATTCGTTAAGCTTGGAGTATATGGAGGAATTTTCAACCTGCAGCTGCCTTTTTGTTTTTCTTTTTAACTTCAGCTTTTAGCTGATTCATTGTTTCACGAAGCGCACCCTTTACGGCAGTCGTGCCCTTTGTCACTTTGCCTTCAGCAACAGCCAACAAGCCTTTATTTACGCCCCGAAGCTCAGCAAGTTCCAACATAATTTCTTCGTAAGCTTGAGAACTCAAAATCACAACTGATTTACCACCAGGGCGATTCACTTTGACGACGTCTGTATCCGCCATATCAAGATATTCTTTCATTTGGGCTCTAAACTCAGCAGCTCCTGTTGTTTCCATTTTGCCTCCATGACTAAAGTGTACATTTTATGTACATTTTAGTCAACCCCAAGCCTCATCTGCTCCAGAGACGCCCATACAAAGTCGTCCGCGTTACGCCTCATATTGATATGTAAATTATGTGTAAATGCAAGTCAAAGAAAAAACTCTTTCAAAATAAAAATGCCCAACCATACCCTCAAAAAGAACGCCTTTTTGTCGATCCTTTTTACAGATTATCACGTATTGAAACGCACCCTTTGTTTTCGTGGAAAAAATCCAATGATCTAAGCACAATCAACTAGCGGAGGAATTCAGCCTATGTTGTTCAAAAAAAGTCTTACAGTAATGACCCTAGCATTAGCTTTCCTGACTGGAAATAGCGCCCATGCAGAGAGCGCCTTAGGTATCGTTATTGGCGACCCGACGGGGCTATCGGGAAGAACAAACCTAGATGCCGAACATTCTATCGAAGGCGCCCTCGCGGTGACCTCAGAGCACTATCACGGCCTGCATCTGCACGGGACATATCTTTGGGACCAGGCACGCACCTTTCACCTGCAAAACAGCAAACCGATTTATATGTATTACGGTCTTGGGGCTCGAATTATTTCTATCGACAGAGACAAACACGATGGAGAGATCGCATTGGCTGCGCGTGCCCCTATTGGCGTGTTAATGAAGATTAACAATCCTAATTTGGAATTCTTTGGAGAATTGGCGGCAGCGTTGAATGTGACGCCGAATGTGGATGCGGA
>JBJTMR010000195.1:0-22903 GCA_046070625.1 Bdellovibrio sp.
TTTTTGCTTTGGCGTTGGGAATCTTAGTGGCCTACATGGTGCTGGCTAGTCAGTTTAACTCGTTCTTAGATCCGTTAACCATTCTGATGGCCTTGCCCTTTAGTTTCAGCGGAGCGTTTTTTGCGCTGTTGATAATGCGACAGACTGTGAATATGTATTCGATGATCGGGCTTTTGTTGTTAATGGGAATTGTTAAAAAGAACTCCATTTTGCTGATTGATTTTACCAATGCGGTCCGTGACCGTGGGGAAAATGTATCTGCAGACCAGGCACTGCGTGAAGCTTGTCCGGTGCGGTTGCGGCCGATTATCATGACATCCTTTGCGACCATTGCTGCCGCGATTCCGTCAGCATTATCATCGGGTGCGGGTTCGGAAACTTTTCGACCGATGGCGATTACCTTGATTGGTGGGGTGCTTGTATCGACCTTGTTAACTCTGTATGTGGTGCCGGCAACGTATTCGATAGCGGATCGCTGGCGGTCCCGCGATGTCCGGCGAAAAGAAGTGACAGAGGCCTTTGCCGCCGTCGGAAATCGCACGTCGCTGTCGTTTCAGCCCATGCCCGAGATTATTGAAGATGTCGAACCAGTGCCGGAAGTTCCGCCCAAGCGAAAACGCTTGTTTTGGAAGCGCCGTCGCCCGAAGGATCAAGAGAAGTCTTAGCGCTGCCAGCGAGTTTGAAAACTGACGGACAGCGTTTTTGAAAGGCTGGTGTTTTGCGGAGAACCAAAAAGAGTTTGATCGGCATAGCTGACGGTCCAAGCTTCTTCGAGGCCCATCATGTAGTTTGCAACCACGGAGCAAGTCATGTTTTTCTGTGCAGACCCGTTGGAGCTTTGCGCGCCAGAAATTGCAATGGCGTCTTCATACAGTCCGGTGAAGCTGGTTCCCAGGCGCCAGTCGCCTTTATTGAATCCTGCGCCAACAGACCAGCTATGTCCCCATCCCGGAGTCGCGGTGATATGACCTCCGGTCGAAGTGCTATCAAAATCACGAGCAAAGGACCTATGAAGCTCAACACTGCTGTTGGCATCCCATGTTCCAAAGACTTTTATCAAAGCAACGCCACCACCTAAAGTGAAAAATCCGCGTCCTCGGGAATCAGCAGCCAGAGTGTTTGAGGCGTCATAAATGGACGGTGAGGTGGGTAAGGTTAGCTGTATGAACGTGACGCCTTTGGGTTTCCATCGCGAATAAGAAAGCTCCGGGAACGTTTCATGCCCTAGGCTTAACGAGATATCTCCTAAGCCCGTGCTTTCTTCCATGCTGATTTTGCGCGATACCACCGGGACAGAGACTCCCGTTTGCCATGTATCTGACAAAAGGGTCGCTCCTTCAATTTTTAAAGTGGAACTTTGGTTTTTGTCATCTCGATGAACCCATTTCTGATTCGTCAACACATCGTCGGTGACCTGGCCGTAGCTGATAGAACTGGTTAATTGCGCTTTATCATCCCCTAAAATAAGAGCGGGAAAAGCAAAACCACCACCGCAACAGCTCGCAGCCATAGATGAAAGTGGCGTAAAGGCAAATATGAAAAAAGTAAAAATCAATTTCATAAAGTTAAATTCACAGTGGCTTGGTCCACAACAGTGGCACCGTTTTTCAAGAACGTACGGATCTCCCATTCGCCGGGCATAATGAAATAAACACGACGGACGCGGAAAACACCGGTTTCAATTTTTTCAATAGTTACCGGAGAAGAACCATGCCCCATGGACGGCATCCATAAAATAACTGAAAGAGTTTTAATCGGATCGACATAGGGACCGTTGTCCGCACCCTTGTCTGCATCCCAGAACTTAAGGATGAACTCAGACTCTGCCGGGGATACCGGACCTTGGGTCCACGTGACAGAAGCACACAACCCGCTTTGGGTAAAATTCAAAGGGCACCGTTGATGGGTGCTGTTTTGTGCGCCATTGATTTCAGAAGGGTTGATGTAGTCCGGACGAGCGCAGGCGGAAAGCAAAAGCAGGGAAGTTAGGAAAAAAATCTTCATGCGTCCTCTCTTTGGATAAAGCAACCCAAGGCACGGCCTTCTTTGATACGTGGGGCTTTGCCGGCGTTTACATCTTCAAGCACATCATTAAGAAACTTGTTTTTAGCGGAAGGCCCCGAGTGGCTGTCCGTCACACCGCCGGAATAGATGACGTCACCGTTTTTATTCAGGACAAAGGCGTGAGGAGTTTTCAATGCGCCCAAATCATTAGCCCATTTGCTTTTGGAATCTTGAATCAATGGGAACTTCAAACCTGCAGAAGTAAAATGCTGCTTCGTCATTTCCACGTCTTCATCAGAATTTGAATGAATGCCCACAAAGACGAAGTCTGGGTATTTCGTCGCAAGATCGTTCAACACTCCTTCATGGCTGGCAGAGCACGGGCACTTGGCGGATAGAAATACTAACACTGTGCCTTTGTTGGCAGCAGAGGTTTTGATTTGCATGTCTTTTCCGCTCAGCACATCGACGCCCTCAATTGTCACAAAGGATTTGGTATGGCCAGCGAATGAATAAAGCGTAAGAAGTAGGCAGAATAGGTATTTCATAGGGATCGTTTAACACAGAGGGTCTTTGTTCACCATAGGACAAATTGTTGCACCCATAATTATGACGCGGGTTGCTTGCCGTAGTCCCAGGCGTTCGCTAAAATTTTTAACATGTTTAAACAACTTCGAGGATATCTGCGACTTTTCAAAATATATCGTCAACGTGGCAAGGTTCATAGTGACCTTGATATCTTACTGTCATCTGCTGGAGAGCAAAAACAGCTCGAAGATAAATTGCAGTGGTTGGTCAGGCTTCTGCAATGGGTACGCTATGAAGGCGGTATGGATGCCCATCTGAAAGAGGCGGGCCAGGTCCCAGGAGCCAGACTTCGTTATATGTTGATGGTTTTGGATCGAAATGTTGAATGGAAAAAGAACGTCGCACATATCCTGCGTGCCGTGGTCAAGAATGTCAGCGGGCTTGAGCTTTATACGGAAACTGGTCTTCCCCACGAAGTCGGGGTGATTGGTGAGTTTTTCGATCGTGTTGTGATGAAGATTCTGCCAAGTCCGCCGTTGGATCATGAGTTAGGTTATTTGTTTTGGGAGTTGTTCCCAGAGGCCAAGGATCCAGTGTGGGTGGCATCGATTGAACCGGCGACTTTTGAAAAGCTGATCGCGCTGTTTAACTACGAAGTGTCCTCCGGGAGTGCGGACTGGAACCGTATGGATCGCGATCTGGTTGACGCTTTAGTTTATCTTGGTATCCAAGTGCGCGCCATCGGTCTGTCCCCAGCGATTCGCCATCGCTTAGATAAACCTTCTTTTCGGGATTCGGCCTTTTTCGCTTTGGTACACAATCTGGAAGAGTTTGTGTCCGGCTATCAAGCAGGCCAGCAAGATGTTTTCTTTGAAAAAGCGTCACGTCTTAGATTGATTGTATGGGAGTGCCGTCGCGAATTGGCACAGGTCTACAAGCATCTCGATGAATACGGTGTCAGTATTAATCTGGTTTTCCAGATGACCAGATTAAGAATTTATCTGCAACGTATTGACAGTTTAGTGGAAATTCTGATCAGCGAAAAGTTAGAGGCTAAAAAAGTTTGCGGTTTTTTGGCAGGGCTCATTGAAGAAAACCATGAGCTTCGCAGTGTTGGGGCCCTGATTTCTCAAAACATTAATTTACTGGCACGAAAAGTTGTCGAGCGTGCTGCTGAAACGGGTGGGCATTATATCACTCGAACAAAAAAAGAATACCGCAACATGGTTCAGGCGGCTAGTGGCGGCGGGATGATCACCGCCTTCACAGTCTATATTAAGACCGGAATTTTAGCGACGGGTCTTTCAGAGTTCATGATCGGGATTCTGGCGTCCCTCAATTACTCCGTTAGTTTCGTGGCGATTCATTTGTTAGGTTTCACCTTGGGCACTAAGCAACCCGCGATGACGGGGCCAGCTTTAGCTGAGCAAATGCGTGACGTGGAATCTGAAGAGGGGATGGAGGCGCTGGTTGATGAAATCGCGAATTTGATTCGTTCCCAGGTGGCCGCTGTCGGCGGAAACGTCTTGTTAGTTGTGCCAGTGTCTTTGTTGCTGGATGCGATGGTTTATTTTTTATCGGGCAATCATGTTATGTCAGAAGCCAAAGCAATGAAGGCTTTCACCTCCGTGGATATTTTGGGGCCGGCGATATTTTATGCCGCGTTTACGGGGATTTTGTTGTGGATCTCTAGCTTATTTGCAGGGTGGGGTGACAATTGGTTTGCGCTGAATTCTTTGCGTAAAACTTTGGCGCGCAGTCCAACATTGATGGCAGTTTTTGGCAAAGTCGGTGCCCGTAAGATTGCAATGTTCTTTGAAAAAAATATTTCAGGACTGCTGGGGAATATTTCTTTGGGTATACTCTTGGGTATGACTCCCGAAGTGATGCATTTTATCGGCATTCCTTTGGATGTCCGTCACGTGACATTATCGTCTGGAACGATGGGCGCTGCTATTCCAGTATTAGGTTGGGAGTTTGTGAAGACACCGTTGTTTTGGAGAGCCGTCGTCGGTGTTCTTTTTATCGGATTCTTCAATGTGACGGTCAGTTTTGGGATGGCGTTCTGGGTGGCCGTGAAAGCCCGTGCGGTGAACCCGCCTCAACGTCGCGCGATCCGTCGTGCAGTGGTGCGCAGATTGTTTAAAGAACCGTTAAGCTTTTTATTACCGGTGGGAAGTTCCGTCACGAGAGCTTCAGAAAGCGGACACAGTCATTAATGGAGACCTTGTCTGTAGTTATTCCAGCATTTAATGAAGAAGGAAGATTGCCCAAGACTCTGCAAACTCTGAAAGAGATGGAGAGCGCGGGTCTGCTGAAGTTTATTATTGAGGAAGTGATCGTCGTTGACGACGGTTCCGGTGATAACACTGTCGGGTGGAGTGAAAGCTTCGCTAAATCTTGGAGCAAGTTAAAGGTTGTAAAGCTTCCGCAAAACCGTGGCAAGGGGGCCGCTGTTCACGCAGGATTTGCCGAAGCTCGGGCAAAGTGGGTGTTGGTTGCAGATGCTGATATGGCGACTCCGTGGGATGAGATGAATAAGTTCGTCAGTCAGTTAGACAAATTCGACTTGTTCATGGGATCTCGAGCATTGGCAGAAAGTGACATCGTTGTTCGTCAGCATTGGCTTCGCCAAAATATGGGGAAGACGTTTAATAAGATATTAAAAGGTTTGGTGGGGCTTCCATATAAGGACACGCAATGTGGCTTTAAAATGGTTCGCAATGACGAAATCTTTCGTCAGCAGATTT
Organism: Bdellovibrio sp.; assembly: GCA_046070625.1. Lineage (GTDB taxonomy): Bacteria > Bdellovibrionota > Bdellovibrionia > Bdellovibrionales > Bdellovibrionaceae > Bdellovibrio. The sequence continues at coordinate 5,283 of JBJTMR010000195.1, forward strand.
TAAAAAAACTCACCGTGGATCGTTTCGCTTGGGACGTAGAATTGATTCTTGCAGAACAGAAATTTAACGGACGCATCGTTGAAGTTCCCATTCGTTGGAGTCATCAAGAAGCTTCGCGAGTCCACATTGTACGGGACTCCTTAGAGATGTTTTTTACTGTCCTAAAGCTTCGTTTTCGCCTGTGGTAGGGCTTTCCGCCTTGCTGAGTTTTTGCTCAAATCATGCACATGGACACGGATTCTGTATTGCGAAGCGTTATTTGCAATGTTTTAATTTTAAGCAGCTCATCTCAAAATAAATCATGCTCGATATAAGTAAAACTTATGCTGACGTCTTAGATGGTTCTAATTTTGAACTGGGGTGCCACTTTGGAACTATGATGTTTCGCATGATAGCTGACAGATAATTTCACTTTTTGGTGTGAAATTTTTTTTGAAGTGGTGCCAAAAAGAGTACTTGAAAAAACTAGCAAGCTGAAATCAACTCGTTCTCCATAAGGACTTCAAAAGGCTGAGGTCCAAGGAAATTGGGGGGACCAATTATGAAACTTAACGTGTTTTCACTTATCCTGTCTCTGTTGGTTGCGACATCTGCTCATGCTGAGCGTGTAATCGTGATCATGAAAGACTCTCAAACTTTTAATGTTACAAATATGGCATTTAAAGTTAAGGGTTCGAACGCTCTTAAAACAGGTAAGACTTCTTTGAAACAACCAGTAGATGGTGAGATCGAGCAAAGTCTTGAGAACCTGAACACATTGATCATTAATGCAAACGGTGATTCTGAAATCAATAAGTTGAAAGCAGATCCTTCAGTTGCTTACGTAGAAAAAGAAGTTTTCCACGCAGCACCAACTCCAGTAAGAGGCTGGTTGGAAAAAGCAAGAAGAACAACACGTAAAGTTCCTGGCGAAAAAACTCCATGGGGTATCCTAGCTGTTAAAGCTCCTCAAGCTTGGGCTATTTCGAATCAAGGTCTTGGGGCTCGCGTTTTAGTTCTTGATACTGGTGTTGATGCAAATCACCCATCTATCAAAGCAAACTTTGAACAAGGTCAAGACTTCACTGGTGACTCTGATGGCTCTGATTTTACAGACCACGTTGGTCACGGTACACACTGCTCTGGTACAATTGCAGGTGTTATGGATCAAAGCGGTTTCACAGGTGTTGCTCCAAAAGCGAAACTTTTGATGGGCCGCGTGTGCTCTGAAGAAGGTTGCCCGAATACAGCTATCGCAGCTGGTATTAACTGGGGTATTCAACAAAAAGTAGACGTTATCTCTATGTCTTTGGGTGGCTCAATGTCGACTCCTGCAGAAAGAGACGCTGTTGCGAAAGCAGCTAAAGCGGGTCTTACTGTTGTAGCAGCTTCTGGTAACGACGGTACAAGCAAAGTATCTTACCCAGCAGCTCTTCCAACTGTTGTTTCAGTTGGTGCAGTGAACATCGATCTAGTAAAAACAGATTTCTCTCAATATGGTCCTGAGTTGTCTATCGTTGCTCCAGGTGCGGATGTTATTTCTACAGTTCCACAAGGTACTGGTCGTGAAGCTTCTGTTGCTATCTCTGCAAACGGTCAAACAGCTCCAGTTAAATCGACAACTTTCCAAGGTGCTCGCGAAGTATTGACTGCGGAAACAAATGCCCTTGTTGATTGCGGAATTGGTAAAGTGACTGACTTCGCTGGTAAAGACGTAAAAGGTAAATATGCCTTGATCGCTCGTGGTGAGATCAACTTCTCTCTAAAAATCCAAAACGCTATCAAAGCCGGTGCAGTTGGCGCAGTTATCTACAACAACGCTCCAGGTTTGATCCAAGGCGCTTTGACGAACGACGGTACGACTCTTCCTGTCGCTGTGTTCATGATCGAGCAAACAGTTGGCCAACAACTTGTTGCTAACTTGGCAAAAGGAACTGAAATCAAAGCAACATTGTTAACTGTTGCAACTGATTACGCTTCTTTCGACGGTACATCTATGGCAACTCCACACGTTGCGGGTGTAGCGGCTCTTGTTAAGTCTGTGAACAAAAAGCTAACTGGTGCTCAAGTTAAAGAAATCTTGATGTCAACAGCAACACCTTTGAGCCCGAACAATGCTAATCAGTACGGTAAAGGTCTTGTGAATGCTGAAGCCGCTGTAACAGCAGCTCGCCAAGCTAACTAATTCGACCTCCGGGTTGAATAAGGAAAAGCTCCCTTCGGGGAGCTTTTTTTTTGCCTTTTGTATTATGCGCCGCATTTCTTGAGCTAGCGCTTCGCTTTGGAGGCAAGAAGTAGTCATAATATTTTTATGCATAATCTTCCGGCAATGATCAGCGATTTGGCTCTTATTCTTGGTACCGCGGGCCTGGTGACACTTATTTTTAAAAAATTAAATCAACCCATCGTTCTGGGTTACCTGGTGGCGGGCTTTTTAGTCGGTCCCAAAGTTGGTTTATTTGGAACTGTGTCCAGTGGTGAAAGTGTTCAATTGTGGGCAGACATTGGGGTTATCTTTCTGTTGTTCGCCTTGGGTTTAGAATTCAGCTTTAAAAAGTTATTGCGTGTTGGGGGCTCTGCGAGTTTCACATCCGTATTTGAAGTCGGGATGATGGTGCTGCTAGGGTTTTTGGCCGGAAAACTTTTGGGCTGGAACTTTATGGATAGCTTGTTTCTGGGTGGCATCCTTTGCATTTCATCAACCTCGATAAGCATGCGAACCATCGAGGAGCTTGGTTTTAAGAACATGAAGTTCGTCGGCATCATGATGGGGGTTCTGGTTATTGAGGACCTTGTGGCTGTTTTGCTTTTGGTCTTTTTGACTTCGATTGCCTTAACCAGGGAATTTGCTGGTACGGAAATGCTGTTTTCATTCTTAAAGCTGGCGTTCTTTTTAGCGCTTTGGTTTGTTACAGGTATTTTTGTCCTGCCAACATTTCTTAAGCGGGCACAAAAGATTCTGAATGAAGAAACGATTTTGGTCGTTGCGGTGGGCTTGTGTTTGGCCATGGTGGTGTTTGCCGTGAAAGTTGGCTTTTCAGCTGCTTTGGGCGCTTTTATCACGGGTTCAGTTTTGGCAGAGACCATCGAAGGTGAAAGAATTCATCATTTAATTTCGCCGATTAAAAATCTGTTTTCAGCCGTGTTCTTTATTTCCGTGGGAATGTTGATTGATCCCGAGATCATTGCTTCACAGTGGCAGTTGGTGATCGGTTTTGCTTTGCTAGTGATTCTTGGGAAAACTTTAGGTGTGACGGTGGGGGCGGTGTTATCGGGACAAACACTCAAGTCGTCTTTGCAGACGGGGATGAGTCTGGCGCAAATCGGAGAGTTTTCGTTCATCATCGCCACAGTCGGTGTGGGATTTAAAGTCGTCAGTCCGAATTTGTATCCATTGGCAGTGGCGGTGTGTGTGGTGACCGCTTTCACCACCCCTTACATGATTCGCAGTACGGAAAAAGCTTATGCCCTGTTGGAAAAGGTTTTGCCGTCAACGATGGTTCAGGCTATTGACCGCTACAGTATGATTTCTTTTTCTTTGTCTTCGCACAAGGAATACCGCGATCAGATTCGTTCCTATGTGTTTAAGATTTTATTAAACTCAGTCATCATTATCGGAATCTTTTTGCTGATGGCTCGGGTGACTTTGCCTTACATGCTCGAGCATCAAATGGAAGAAGGGTCGGCTAAGTTTTTAACTTTGTCTGCGACATTGATTTTAAGTGCGCCTTTCTTATGGGCTTTGGCATTTGGGCGAACGAAAGAATTTGATGCTTTGATTGCCGAGCAAGGCAAGGGTAGTCAGAATTATATCTTCATCGTATCAAGAGTGTTGGTGGCCATTGGGTTGGTCGGTGCGATGGTGGGACAGTTTGTTTCTATTTGGTGGGCCTTGGCGATCACTCTGTGGATGGCGATTGTTGTTGGCTATGTGCTGGCTTCGAAGCTGCGCCGAATCTATCAGTGGTTTGAAAATCGTTTCCTGACAAACCTAACTGAAGAAATCCCCAAGAAGCATGCGAAGACCCATACTCACGGGCACGCCTTGGCCCCTTGGGATGCCCATTTGACAGAGTTCTTGATTCCGGCCGAGGCTGCGTACGTTGGAAAGCCTTTGCATACTTTGCATGTGCGCGAACGTTTTGGTGTGACGATTGCTTTGATCGAGCGCGGACGTAAAAAGGTGATGGCTCCCGGGCGTAATGAAGCGCTCATGCCCTACGATGCGATTTTCGTTATTGGTAACGACGATCAGTTGGCAAAGTTTAAAGACTTTATCCAAGGCGACGAGAATGTTGAATTTATTGCAACTGATGTCGAAGACTACAGTTTAGAAAAGCATTTCATAGGCGGGGAGTCTGTGTTCGTAAACAAAACCATTCGTGAATGCGGCTTGCGTGAGCAAACCCACGGCTTGGTCGTAGGAATCGAACGCGAAGGACGTCGCATTTTGAATCCCGATTCCGGTGAAACACTCTGCGCCGGTGACGTCCTTTGGATCGTAGGCGATCGCTCCAAAATCTTAGACCTAGCCTAAAAGGTACGCCGTACCTTTTTGACACGCGTTGCGTTGTTTTTCGGTGGGCTAAATTTTAAAGCGGATCATTTGTTTAAGCAGGGCCACCTTCTGGGAAGTGTAAGGCGGGTGGACAATGCTTAAAAACTTTCCTAGCCAACTTTGTTTGAAGACGGCTTTTCCATGGGAAAAGGCTCTGAAGCCATGAAAGCCATGGGAGCCACCCATGCCACTTTCGCCGACGCCGCCAAAAGGCAGATGAGGGTTGGCCATGTGGATCACGGTATCGTTGATACATAATGCACCCGACGAAGTCTCGCGGGTCAGTTGGCTGATATTCATATCGGAATGCGAGAACATGTAAAGAGCCAAGGGTTTGGGGCGTTCGTTGATAAAATGAATGACCTCGCCTAAATCCTTAAATTTAAGGATCGGCAGTACGGGGCCGAAAATTTCTTCTTTCATCAACCGCGCATGTGGGTCGAGATCTGTAATCAGTGTGGGTTCGACAAAGCGCTCAGGAAGATCCACGCTGCCGCCCGAGATCAAATTGGCGTTCAGACTGACGGCATCCTCAAGCATCTCTTTAAGTCTCACCGCGTGATCAAAGTTGATGACCCGAGCAAAATCAGGGGAATTCTTTTTGTCAGTCGAGGACTTACCATAGGAAGCATTAAGTTTTTCTTTAAGTATTTGAGTGAAGTGATTAAAGACACTTTCCTGAATAAATAGGTAATCCGGGGCCACACAGGTTTGGCCAGCATTGATGAATTTGCCCCAGATGATTTTTTCTGCTGCCAATTCCAAGTTTGCCGTGGAATCCACGATTGTAGGAGATTTGCCGCCAAGTTCTAAAGTAACACTTGAAAGATGTTTTGCGGCGGCGGCCATGATGATTTTGCCGACCCGAGTGCTGCCCGTGAAAAAGATGTGATCAAAAGGTAAATTTAAAAGGCCCTGAGTTTTATCTGCACCTCCTTCGATCACGGCAATGTGTTCTTCATTGAAGTTTTCTTTGATCACGCGAGCTAGCACGTGACTGACGTGGCTGGAGATTTCTGAGGGCTTAATGATCACCGTATTACCGGCAGCGATCGCCGAAATCAGTGGTCCCACGGTCAGGTAAAGCGGATAGTTCCACGGGGAGATCAGCAAACAGGTCCCGCGTGGTTCATAATGAATAGCATTGGAAGAGCCTTTTAAGATCAATGGGGATCCGGCTTTTTGTGGTTCCATCCATTTTTTAAGGTTCTTGCGAACAAAATGGATTTCATGAATGAGGGGATAGATTTCGGTTAATAGCGCTTCCGCTTCAGGTTTTTTAAAGTCCTTAAAAAGAGCTTCGCAAAAATCCTTTTGATGATTTGTCAGAATCTTCTCGATGGTGTCCAGGTGCTCAAGGCGAAGATCCAAGGGCTCTTTACGTAACTGCAGAGAGAAGGCTTTTTGGTGCATGAAGATTTGTTCTAACATGCCCACAGTCTAATGACTGAGCCCCTGAAGGTAAAGAACTACGCTATGTCCCACCAAAGGGAGGCTCAGTCGTCAGTTTTGACATGCTTTGCGGCAAAACGTCCGTCCTGGGACTAAGCAAAATAGTTTTTAAATTTTTTGCCTTTGATTTTCGTGGTTCGCAATTTCTGCAGAGCCTTTTCGGAGGCCGGTGTATTAATCGCGACTAAACTAAAACGTTCGTGAATTTCAATTTTTCCAATATCGGTTGCGGCCAGAGCGCCGGGTTCCGCCGTGAGGGCCCCTAGAATATCGCCGGGTCTGAGTTTGTCGATTTTCCCGCCAGCAATTTGAATCGTCTTCGTCGCTGTTTTTTGAAATTCAGGCCCCAGGCCATGTTGATTTTCAAAGCCCAGATTTTGACGAATCATTCTAACACCCGTGGCCTGTTCAATTTCCATGATCTTGAGAGCTTCAAAAGCCGTAGCAATAGAAACAGCAGTTCCTTGGCGCCCCGCTCGACCCGTGCGACCGATACGATGAATGTAGATCTCGGGGCTGACTGGTAAATCGACATTGACGACGAGCTCAAGCATTTCAATATCTAAACCGCGAGCGGCCACATCGGTAGCGACTAAGATTCGAGCACTGCCATTGCGAAAAAGAGCTGTGGCGCGATCTCGTTCTGGCTGTGTCAGATCGCCGTGCAAAACCTGGCTGCTGACATTCATGCTTTCAAGCTTTTGGCCGATCTCATCTACGGTGGATTTCATGCGGCAAAAAACAAGGGTGCAGATAGACGGGTGACGCTGCAAAATTTTAAGCAGGGTATCGATTTTCTGAGGAGATTCCGCTTCGTAAAGATACTGTTTGATTTGCGGTGATTCCTGCACATCCTTGTCGATGGTGACTCGGACCGCATTTTTTTGATATTTGCGACTGAGTGCCTCGATGGTTTCGGGAAATGTGGCAGAAAAGAAAATCGTTTGTTTCTTTTGTGGGAGTTCTTCGATGATTGCGGTCATTTCGTCCGCAAAGCCTTCGTCCAGCATGCGATCGGCTTCGTCTAAAACCAAAGTCTTAAGGTGATTTGCTTGAAGCTGATTTTTATTGAGATGCTCTAGTGTACGGCCGGGAGTTCCCACAATCAACTGCACGCCATTATTCAGTGCCTGTGTTTGTGGAGGATAAGGTTGGCCACCGACAAGTGCCACGGTTTGGAGGCCGGGAAAGGCTTTTGAAAACTTGCGACATTCTTTTAAAACCTGATCGCAGAGTTCGCGGGTCGGGCAAAGAATCAAAGCCTGAGGTTGACGCAATTCAATCTGAATGTTCTGCAGAATGGGAATAATAAAGGCGGCGGTCTTGCCGCTGCCAGTGTGAGATTGGCCAACAAGATCTTTGCCTTGAAGCAGCGCCGGGATACTGGCTGCCTGAATGGGTGTCATTTCAGTGAAACCCATTTCCTCAATCACGCGCAAAAGGCCGGCAGATAAATTAAGAGAGCGAAAGTCATTTATGGGCATAGGATGAACTTCTAAAAGCCCAAGATATCTACGTAGGTAGTCCCTTTAGCCAGGGCCGACGACGGAGTGGCTCTTTGGCCTTTGATGAGGATCTTGCCAGAGTTGAAAAGCTCTTTAAATTGGGAGCGGGTCACAGCTTTAAGTTTGAGGTTGTCATTTTGCTCATGTAAGGCCGCCAAAAGCACTGAATCCAAGCGTTTCACGGATTTGTTGAGGTCTAAGGCAATACGGAATGATTTTGGGGGCTGAGCGGGTATGTAATCTTGCATTGCGAGAATATAGGGGCTCTAGCCAATCAGAACAAGGGATACTTCAAAACTCCGACGTCGGCAGTTATTTTTTATAAGGTGGGCTGCGTAGGAGATGCCATTGGCAAGATTTGGGGCTATACAGAGTTTTCTGATTCAAATAAAAAAAAAGGACTTTTTCGTGAGCACCAATGATTCCCTTGTTCAACGCCTGATCATTCTTATTAAACAGCATCGAAAACCTTCGAGCCCTAAAAGCATCGCAGTCCTGGTGAAAGTCATGGAGACACAAATTCTTCAGCCAGGAAACCATTCTGTAGAAAAGTTCAAGCTTGAGTTGCAAGCGGCTTTGGATAGCACCGTCGTTCTCTCTGAACTGGTTCGTCAGCAACACTCTGAAGAAGAGCTTCGCAGCTGCTTTACCAATTTGTTGGCAGCACTGGAAAACCAATAAGGAATTTGAGTATTTTACGGGTTGTGGGGCTAATGTGTTTTTCGGTATGCTGAGATTTTTTTGCGTTTCTGTTTTTTGTTTTTCCCTTTTTATCATGTCTGCTCGAGTTGCTTGTGGGGAGGATTTGTCCGAGCCTGCCGGGCAAGTGACTGAAGGTGGAAATCCCACCCCAAGTGGCACTGAAGACGTCCCTCCTGTTAAGGTTGAGGCACCAAAAGGTCCGTCGGATCAAATAGTAGATCAAGAGTTCCACGACTTAATTCCATCGGTGTATTTTAAACCGGTTATTAAACTCGATACTGAAACATGTGATGATAAAGATTTGATCTCAATGTTGTCGCCAGAGGGCAAAGAGCTTGAGAAGATGTGCATCAAGGGTTTCAAGCGCTGTTTGATGGAAGGGTCTTGCTTTGTGGTCCGCGGCACCACTGTGAAGTCCTATAACTATCATTCTTGCGTGGATTCTCGATCTCGATTTCTTGAAAACAACTTGGATAAATGTCCTTATGGCTATGGAGTTTATAGATCCTGTTTAGATCCCTATTTTACCGTTGCGGCCGATCGACGTTATTATAAAACAGGTGATGTTATTTTTGTTCCTAAGTTAGTGGGTGTTGAGTTGCCGGGTGGGGGGCTTCACGATGGCTTTCTGATTGTGCGAGATATTGGTGATAAAATTAAAGGACCACGTCGCTTTGATTTCTACACCGGAATATATACCCATCTGTCCAAAAAAAATTCCATCGCTAAAGAAGGCTTCGCCGAATATTCGAATCGCTTTCAGTTTCGCCGGGCCAATGCTAAGGAAACCGAAAACGCCCTTCGCTTAAGGAATTATCCGGGACTTACGAAAGAGGTTCTCGAGAGCGCCAAAGATCTGGATTTAGACGGGTTGTCCTTGAGAAGCATTTTTTAAAATTTGCTCCATGGCTTTGATGTCGGCTTCAAGGGGTTGAATGCGTTTTTTGAATTGACGGGTTATTCGCATGGTTAATGCCTCGTATCCGCGTCGTGAAGAAAACCGCCAAGCCGGGTGTTTGCGGAAGGAAGAAAGGTTTTTCTTTAAGGTCCCGAGTTCCTCAGCAAAGATCAGAGAACTTTGATAAATTTCATCGAGGGTAAGTCCGCTGAGGTCACCCAATTCCGCCATGCACATGAGTTCTAATCGTCTTAGGGTGTGGTGGTCCTTCGCTTTGTAGGCCGTCTGAACCTTTTGCCAAGTCTTTAAGGACCATTCCTGAAACTGCGGCGAGCTTTCCGGGCTTTGTGTATCCGGGTGGAGCATGCGTGCGAGTTTACGATACGTGGAACGAAACGCGATTTCCTTTTCCAGGACCTCAGATTCGTTGGTGTATTCAGATTCGGCATTGGCGATCGTTTGGCTCAGAAACTCTTTCAGATGATGGGGCATGGGCTTTAACAGGTTTTGCTGATAGGCTTGGCTGCTATTTTTCCATATTTTAAACAGCAGTTTCCAATCCGTACTTTTCATCGCGATCTGGAAGGATTCTTTAAATAATTTGTATCCCGTCGAAGCCTCCGCAAAATGCCGCGCCATCGCGGTGTCATCAATTTCACGAAGATAGTAGTAAATAGAACGCTCATGACGATTCATGGTGCTAAGTCCGGAGTCCTCGTTTTCGATGACTTCGGCCGCTAAAATCAGGGTGTCGGGCTCGCGAGGGGTATTGTGAGTTTCAGCAGACGTTTTGTTTTTATTGGCAGCTTCCAGGCGCTGCTGACGAAGTTTACCAATAATAAACTTCCAATCCTCATCCCCGCATTGAAACTGGTGCTCCTCTTCTTTTAACAAAGTAAAGGCTCTGGCCAGACTGACCTGTGAGGTCTCTGCAATGTACTTAAGATGGATGTGGAATGTGGCCAGGGTTCGATATTTTCGTTCGAGCTGTTCGACTGCTAAACGTTCTTTACGAAAAGTCAGATTATACCAGTCTTCATAAAGAATTTGATCCCAATGCATAAAGTCCGCATGGTCTTTTTCAAGCTTGCGGATTTGTTTCAACAAACTGGCCGTTGTCGAAAACATTTCAGTGCGTATTTTTTGATCATCGATCACGGAAAGATCGCGCAGCGAGCAAATGCTCGCTGCTTCAGAATCAAAGTTGGGTTCATCAAGATGCATAAGGTGCAATGGATTACCATGCTTGAATTTGATCAGCTAACAAAAATGCAAAAACGCTGAATGATTCAGCAAGGCAGCGTTCGGAGTATGGTTCCCCCAAAAAAGCCGGCGGTGGGATATTTAGATGCAATTCCCGGTACTTTGAGCATTATTGAGGTCTTTAAGAACTCGTTTAAACTTTATAGCCAGAGGGCGGATTTCTTTGGCTTCCGTATCTGTCTCTGGATTGATTTCACATGACATAGCCTCGGCAGCACCCATGTCTTTGGCGGCGGCAGACGTCGCTACGATCAGAACCTTAACTGTTTTGATGGCCGATTTAAGGTCAGCACAGGTGACGGGTTCGTCGTTATAGACATTGTTGATCACAGGACCGAGTTTTTCATTGGTTTCCAAGGCTTCTTCGAAAGTTTCAAGATGCCCATCGGCACTCTTAAGAAGAGTCTCACAGGAATTTGTGGCAGAGAAAGACACTGATGAAAACGCGAGTGAAAGAAAAATGACAGAGAGGTTTTTCATAAAGACTCCTTTTTAATTAATTCTGTTGAGCCATCTTTAGGTGATTCAAAAAGACAAGTCATTCGCCTCCCTTGACGGAAAAGACGATGTTCTGTCAAGACGCCCAAAAAAATGCGGAGCCCGGAGGGGCCAGCCAAAAGAAAAGAGAGCACCATTTCCTCTTCTTTTGCGAGTTCCACAGCAATGCGCAGTCAAAACGAAGCCCGCAAACCCCATCGAACCAAAAAAATAAATTTAACAAGAGCCAAAAGAAAAGAGCGAGGACTGTCCGAAGCAAAAGAAGAGGAAATGGTGCGCCGGGGGGGACTTGAACCCCCACGCTTGCGCATACGCCCCTCAAACGTACGTGTCTACCAATTCCACCACCGGCGCGCACCTAAAGATCACTCAGATCACGGTCTATAAAAGACCCAAGGGAAATATAAAGTTAGCGATTCCCTTTCCCAGAGTCAATAGATTGCAATGCAGCACCTTTTCATGAACTAGACCTCATTTGCCCACAATTTTAGCAAATTCTTTTAACCCCGTTTTTAGGGTGGGTCGTCTTATCAATAAGAGCATGGACGCTCTTAAGACGGAAGCAAGAGACGCTAGGATGGTATCTCTGATGCAGCCGAGGCCAAGGAAGGCCACCTTAATAGAAACTTGATGAAAGGAAAAGGAGGACAGAAATGGAGTTACGGGAAGTTGCAATGTTCTGCCTCTTCTACTCAGGAGTTGTGATGTACACACTCTGGATGACAGTAGCAAGAAGGCCTGAACGGATTCAGGTTCGCAGCAGTCGACGATAAATTTAGATTTGGTGGTTTATGAAGGTTTGGTGGTTCCCTTCATAAATCAGGGGGAGCGGGTGCTCCCCCATTTTTTTTGGATGATCACTAGTAGTGAAGTTCTCCGCCCCAAAACTTAATGATGCGTAAGTTTTCGGGAGCGACTATCAGAGCCCAGACCGGTAAGCTTCTTAAACCTGGAGCCGCCAGGTCGTAAAGTCGTCCTGTGCGCTCGTCACGGATTCTCAGCGTGTATTTGAACGATAGCGTAAAGGAAATGTATTCGTCAGTAATACTGAGTACTTTAAATTTACTGTATGCAGGTAAATTCTCGTTATTCAAAGTCACGGGCAAAGAATTAATAACATAATCTCCGACCTGAGCGCGTCCTGTTTGCAGGGTAGGGCTGCTTGAAAGTTGATCCTCATGTTGAATAAAGTTTCCGACGATGGTCCCAGGGGTTGCTTTAGCTGCAAACTTCAATGTCACGCCGGTGGGTTGAAGTTTTTTATCCAACTCTTGCACCATAAGATTGTAGACCGTGCTAGATTTTTTGGAATCTTGCAGGCCATAGGTGTCGTAGGTGTGAACCACACTGATGCGATAGAAGGTATTTTTTTTGACGGCTTTTTGGTGGTAAGCTGCAAGCTTCAAATCGATTTTAGAGTCACTCTTCGGGATTGTGATTTCAGGCATGGTTTCGACGTCAAAGACATCTGATTCTGCTTGAATTAATAGGCGTTGGCTAAGTTCTCCGTAGGTCACGGGTTCGCCTTTGCCCCAACTCGTTGCACTTAAAAACATGAAAAAGCCAAATATGATTTTTCTCATGGCTTCTAAGGGTGCAGAATGTATTCCAGGTTTAAGATTCGATATAGTGGGTATTGCGGCTTAAATGCATATACCCACTGTATAGAAATTGGACGCGAGGGCCATTCGGGGCACTAGCCGCCAGTGCTTTGGCTGCGGCAGTTCGTTGTGGTGCTTCGACCTTGAAGGTTGACCTTAAAGGATTTTGCACTTGTATCGTTGATAATCGTGGAGCTGTTCGCCGTTAAGTTATCATTGATATGAGTACTGAAGTAAGAGTGCTGATTCCAAAGTTTTCTGGTTGGCATCCATGCTTGTTGAGTGCTTGGTTTAAAGACGCGCACACCAGTGATTTTATTTGCCGCTTCTTTTTCTTCCGTCGTTTTATACAAACCACTTACCGCATAGTTATTGGCAACAACAACCAGCTCCGCATAGCCATCGCCGTTGACGTCCGCTACAACTGGATACTCGCGGAGGGTGCCTGATGGGTTGATTGTCGACCAAATGACCTTGAGCTCTCCAGATTTATCCATTTCATAGATCCGAAGATACTGTTCGTCACCATAGATTATTTCAGGTTTTCCGTCTCCGTTGAAGTCAAAAGATGTAATGCCGGTAACAAGAGAGCTGCAATCCTGCGTAACGCTGCCAGCGATTTTATTTCCATGGCTATCGAAGATCGTTAATGATTTTCCGGTCGCGATGGCAATTTCCAATGTTTCTGGTTTGCCATCGAAATCTCCGATAGAAGCTTGACCGCCACCGATAATAGGACGTTTGTTGGCGTCAAAGCGGCAAATGAGCTCGGAGTGTTCAGAGAGACTTTTATCTACGATCACTTCGCCAGTGAGTCCGTTATAGATGGTAAAATAGCCGCCTCCAGTCACTACCACTTCAACACCGGAAACTTCTGGGATCAAATCAGCCGAAGCCACAGAGCCTCCGCGAACAAAGGACCAAAGTTTTTTTCCAGCTTCGTTGAAAACACCGGTTGCGCCCACGACCACCGATGGAGTTCCTTTTTGTGTGCCAAGGCTTGTTGCATAGGAGCCACAAGATCCGGTGGTTTCTTCAAGTTTAAAATCGATAAATGGAGTTTTAGTTTCGTCTTCGCTGATCACAATATTGCCTGCAATTACAGACGAGTTCTTGTGAGCCGAGAACTGCGCTCCGGCGAAACCTTCTTTACAACCGCTGAGGCTTGTCGGAATGGTCATTTTCCAACGGAGAGATCCGTCATTATTAAGGGCAACGACTGTGTTTTTGCTGTTTTGTAGATAGAAAATCTCGGGCTTTCCATCGCGATCAATGTCCAATAATAGAGGAGTTGTGGTGCCGTGAGGACGAAGGTCATCACTGGAGACACTCCATTTGGTCGCTCCCGTACGTCCATCTATCACACGCAGAACACCTTCGCTGTTATAAGCAGAGCCCTTAAAGTTTACGAAAAGAATTTCTGGAATTCCATCACCATCGATATCGCCAACAACCGGCGACGCCATTACTTGGTTATACTCGGGAAGAACGCTGGTTTCTGGAATCCAGGCATAATCCAGTGTTGGCTTGATTTCCTCCGCTGTCATGTCACGGCAAATGGGAGCTTCTGGAATATTAGCCGACTCTAATGAGGCCTCATCAATAAACTGCATTTTCTGTGGCGCGCAGTTTTGATACACCGAAACCAGAGTCATAGATCCAAAGATGAGCATCGCCGTTTTTTTAAAAGACATAGTTCCCCCGCATAAGTCTATATAGCAATCGGAATGCCACTCGTAATACATTATAGGGGAGCTGACCGTATTTCTTTTTTTCAGTGTCTTCAGAGCAGATATATTTGGAAGAATGCTTTTAGGATCAATAGTTTATGATTTTATAATGAGAAATTGCTACAGAAGTTCGACAGAAACACTCCCTGTGTTTCAGAATGAGATAAGCGATTTTAACTACGGCTGCGAGCAGATATTCTTGGATACGGCAAAGTTGCCAAGGGTCTTTGAGTCTTTGCATTGAAAACCGTACGGGCCTTCTTGGCACTGGGGATCGGTACGCAGTTTGGTGCAAAGTTCCGTGTTGTGCTTCTTCCAGAATTGGCGATCCAGGTACGCGCCTGTAGCTAAGATTAAATAGGCGGCAAATATTCCAGGATACAATTTTGGCTTTGCCAGAGAACTCGCAGAGAAAATAATAAGAAGGAGATAGCCAGCTCCCATTATAAAGAAATTGTTCTTATCTCCGCCCGAGAGTCCGAATAAGATAAAGACCCCGATGATCGGGGCCCCAAGAAGAGATATAAAAAGATTTGCCAGGGCAAATTTCTTTACCATTTAAAAACTATTTACACTGATTTTTGATGACAGGAAGGAATGCTTTGTCGCTCTCGAATTTGAATTGTATATCGCCGTTATTTAAGTAAGTGAAAATTGCAGAGTTTTTGATACGGCAAGAAGAAGTTCCGCTGGTATATTTAGAAAGACCTTCTTTGTTTTGCGAAGGGTCTTGCCCCGCTGTGTAGCCGATGTCCAAGATTTGTCCCTTGTATCCCAAAATTTCAACGCCGCCACGGTTGTTGTGACTTACGGGACCTACGGTCACTTTTTTAGCCCCAGAGATGGATTTAATTTGTGCGGTATCTGCGTTGAAAGTGTAGGTGTCATTGCTAACCCCTGTCACAATAAGTTCCCGAGTGGCGTCGTTCCATTTGTAGTTAACATTTTCACTGACTCTCGGGAAAAGCATAAAGTCGCGCACGCTAAAGTCACCGGAGTTGCCGTAAGAATTAAAAACCATAAAGAGACCATCAGAAGAGATAGAGAAGTCTCTATAGGTGAGTGACTGCCAGCCATCTTTCGGAGAAATTCCGATGGAGCACAAACCAACGTCAGGATAGAAAGTACGAATGACAATCGTGCCGTATTTCTCTTCACTTGAACGAGGGCACTCTTGGGCTGTGGTTTTAGCTTTTGCTGTGATGACAAACAACGCTGACAAAATAAAAATGAAAATTCTCACGATTCACCTCTATTACTAGGTTCATAAGACTTTGGACGTTGGTCAAATTACTAGCGTGTATAAACTCTCGGAAAGGCCTGTCAGTTCACATATTCTGGTATTTTGTCCACGGGTCTGTGGAGTCCTGCCTCATTTTAAAACGATGACTTAAGCCCAGGGCAATTGTGGTTGGTGTCCTATTTGTGGAACAAATAATGACGTTATCCCGCGCGCCTATGTCGAGGGATTCTTTAGCTAACCCCGCGAAATACCGATATTTATTTCATGAGGATTCTTTTTTTAGCAGTCAGTTTTTTGATCGGATTTTGTCTGGTTGGTTGCGATCAGGCCATCAAGATATCTACTGGTGATATCCGGTCCATTAGTGGAAAAATTCAGGGTTTTTCCACTAGCTCTCATTTTTTATCGATCGCTAAAAAAAGCAAAGCAAGTGCAAACGATTTGAATGCTTTATCCTGTAATTCTCCGACGGCTTCATTGTACAAGATCAATTCGTCTGGTGATCGGATCGAACCCGCGCTAGCGTCCACGTCAGTAAGCGACGACGGAAGTTATGTTTTTCCAGCGAAATCTTTGGGTCTGAGTTTTGACCAGGAACGACCAAAATCTGCCTTGATTGTTATGGTGAGTGGGTGTTCTTCGGGCGTCTATTCGCGACCAATTACAAGTTCAAAAAATCAAGACGTGTCGATGGGCTCTACGCTTATCGGCAATGTGCTGAACATTGATAAGAAAGATAAAATTGTAAACGCGTTATTAAGTGATTCTGTGAAGGTTGAAGAGCTTATTAAAAAGTTGGGTTCTGCATCGAGCCTTGATGGAGCTTACGCCATTTTGTCTGGTGATACGGAAGCCAGCAGTGGTTTTCAAGATTTGTTTGACACAGCTCCATCAGCCTTGCTTCAGGCAGTTCCGGAAGTTTTTTCTGTCGATGTTCCCGCAATAGGGCAAGAGCGAACAGCCATTCCTTTAAGTGTCGTTGCTTCACATTGGATCTCCGGCTATCAGATGGCGTATGAGTGGAAGATTGACAACCAGTTGATTGCACAAATTGCTCTTTATAACTTTGTGTCTAACGGAAATTTTCAAGGTAATCACAATGTTTCCTTGGTCATTGGAGAAAACGACGGGACCGGTCGCGTTGATACGGCGAAGCCTTATAAAACGATCAACAAGGCTATAACAATTACGAACACCGTCTTGCCTGTAAGCCCGTCATTTTCCGTGACCAGTCCTATGGTTGTTGGGACGACGCCAATTAATTCTCGAGCGCTGGTTGTTTCTATTGAGACGGGAACAGATAAAGTAAATTGTGATTCATTGGCAACATTTGCGATCACGGAAAATACGACAACCACGCCGTTGCTGTCTGCGTTTACGACGTCCTGTGATACTGCCGGTCTCCAAAATTTAAATTATGTTTTAACGTCCAGCAATGATGGCGAAAAGATTTTGCGGTTATGGTCTAAGGATTCAGCCGGCGCGATATCGCAGGTACCTTCGGAGTTCACTTTAAATCTGGATACTGCGGTTCCGGTGATATCGATTTCAACTACGCCATTGGCAATGTCTAAATCAGCGACGCAGACCTTCGCGTTTTCAGGGAATGATAATGGTGGGGTTATTGATCATTATGAGTGTCAAATCGACTCCGCTGGATGGCAAGCCTGCTCTAGTCCGAAGGCCTATTCTGGTTTGACTGAAGGCGATCACACTTTTTATGCAAGAGCCATGGACACTGCCGGTAACTTTTCGAATGTGGCTTCGAAGTCATGGCACATTGACTTAACGATTCCGACACTCACTTTGTCGGGCTCACCAAATACCATCACCAATTCCTTGTCAGCGGTATTTAACTTTAATGCCATGGATTCGGGTGGCGCGGGGATCGCAAGCTATTTCTGTAAATTGGATTCTGGATCCTATGTTCTTTGTTCTGCCGTTCAGAGCTATGTTGTGGCTGTTGGTACTCATGTTTTGAAGGCCTATGTGGTGGATGGGGCCGGAAACTCCTCTGCGGAGCTAAGCTATTCTTGGACGATTGATACGACACCACCGACGGTGTCGATTACGGCAAAACCGACGGTATTAAATAATGCGACGACGGCGAATTTCTCTTTTACTGGGGTTGATACTGGAGGCGGCGGTATTGCCAGTTTCCTTTGTTCAATCGATGGATCTGTGTTTGGAGC
>JBJTMR010000196.1:0-25701 GCA_046070625.1 Bdellovibrio sp.
TCCTCGGCTTATGACAGCCATGCTTATTACAGCTGGGATCTTTAGTGACCCCTTTGGTATAAGGATTATGTGTGCCGAGGTTCTAGCACAGCCTCCCCCGCTCGCCTAGGAATTCTCTAAAATCAGGGGGTTAGGGGATAAAAAAAGACCCTAAAAAAGAGCCTTTCTTGCAAAAAATGCCCTTTGGAATCACTGAATTGATCTGATCCTCGGATCACCGCCCCTGTTTAGAACCCATTTATGCCTACCTTCAGCCCACTCTCATTTTTGCAAGCAATCCAATCACACATTGCCTTTTACTTCAACTTGAAGTAAATTTAGAGGTGACCTTTGGCGATTATTACTCGAATTATCTGGAGCAAAAAGTTCCTAAAACAACGTGAATCACTGCCACCCACTATAAGGCAGAAACTGCTCGGTTGGATTTTCCTGGTCGAAAGAAACGGAATTCATGAGGTCGCAAAGTCTAAGGGGCTACATGACGAACCTCTCAAAGGAAGTCGCTGGGGGCAGCGTTCTATAAGACTGAACAGAAGCTACCGCCTGATCTATCGAATAATCGAAGATCGAATACTGATTGAACTCTTGGAGGTTCATAAACATGACTACTAAAAAGCTAACAGCCACACAACAGCTCGAGAAGATTTACGGTCCGTTAACTTTCGGCGGATTTCTCAATTCTTGGAGACTCTCAGAAGAAATGAATCAAACACAGTTTGCAAAATTCTTAGGGCTTTCTGTTCAGAATCTCAATGACATTGAAAAAGGCCGGCGTATTCCGTCCCCGACCAGAGCCGCAAAAATTGCAAAAAAACTACAACTCCCCGAAGAGGGACTCATTGCTATTGCTCTTAGGGATTCTTTGAAAAAAGAAGGATTTAACTTCTATGTCAGTTTGGAATCAGCGGTTTAGTACTTACGAGATCTCAAAAACCACCTCTGTCAACGGGCCCAAATCTGTTGGCAATGACCCGACAACACTCTGATCTACTTCTAATACAAAAACGGAATCAGATAAGATGTCCTCTGTGAAAACTTCCAATTCCGATTTGTATTCTTCAATTTGATTCTTGGGATAAGGCCAATAAGATTTTGAACGAAATGCGAGATCTGAAAGTCTCGGAGCTTCCTCTGGCATAGCTGGACGAATACCCATCATCAATACCGCCTAAAAGACGTCGTATTTCAAGGGAACGGGCTCCCCTAACCACATCGCCGCCTGGGTATGATCGTAAAAATCATCGCCCGTCAGCTCGTGGACAAGGACCGACAGGTCCCCGCGTTCTTTCATCAACCACAGAACCACGTCGGTGAATTTTTCTTTAGGAAAATTGATTTCAAACATCGGAACAGGATGAGGTCCAATTGGAACAGGAATCATCTCCCCAGTAAAAACACGCTGACCTGCAAATACTGCGATCGCTTTCTCGCGAAGTTCTGCCGCAAAGGCACGATCGCTGGCTTTAAAATAAATGTGCGCATCAAACTCCCGAGGGAATCCCTCAGGCAACAACTGCGAATTCACTTTAAACGACCGTTCAGACACTATGACCCTCTGCATGCCAAAAAGGTACGGCGTACCTTTTAATGCGTTGTTTGAATGTACTCAATTAACTCTGGGATTTCGCAGGGAACGCAACCTACTTTGCCGACGACAACGCCTGCGGCGTTGTTTGCTAGCATGCAGCTGTGAACCAATGACAAACCGGAAACAAGCCCCAAAGCTAAGGCAGCGATGACTGTGTCGCCCGCGCCTGTTACGTCGAACACTTTTTGTGCGTATGTTGGAACTTCAGTGATTTGTTCGCCAGAGAAAATTGTCATGCCGTCTTTACCGCGAGTCAGAACAACTTCTTTTGCTCCCGTGATTTTTTGCAGAGAGCGACCGACTTCGACAACTTTATTTGGGTTGCCTTTCAGGTCGTCGAAATCCATTCCCGCAAGAACAACCGCTTCATCGTAATTGGGCTTGATCAAATCAACACCTTTATAGAACGAACCTTGGTTGTTGCGATGTGGATCGACCATCAATTTTTTGCCAGCAGATTTACAGATCTCAGCCACTTTTTCGACCACGTTGCGAGAAATAACGCCTTTGGCGTAGTCTTCTATGATCACACAGTCGGCTTGAGCTACGTTTTTTGCGACCACATCCAACAGGCGCGTTTCTGTTTCTGTGGAAAGATACTTTTTCAATTCATAATCCACGCGAACCAGATGATGATGTTTTGCCATCACGCGAGTTTTGCGTGTCGTTGGGCGAGACTTATCAACAATCATGAAATCCCAGCTCACACCATTTTTAGCGCTAAGGTCTTTCAAAAGATTAGCACCCGTATCGTCACCAACGACCGAAACCATCATAGGAATTCCACCCAGGCTGGCCACGTTTTGTGCAACATTGGCCGCGAGGCCCAAACGCATGTCTTCTTCTTCAACTTCAAGAACTGGAACCGGAGCTTCTGGACTGATACGGCGAACCTGGCCCATCACGTACTCATCAAGTCCCACGTCGCCAATAATGAGGATTTTTTTGCCTTTAAGGGCAGGGATTTGATTGATCAAAAGTTGTTTTTCGTTAGGCCCGAGGTTGGCCTGAACTGGTGTTGTCATTTTTTCATCCTCCGAAGCCTTTTTCTAACCTATGGCCCAAGGCGTGTCATCAGATAAGGCACCGCTCTTGGCAGTATTGCCCTGCCTATGGTAGATATCTGACCCTATGTTCAAGTCCAAAGGCAAAAATTTCGGCAAAGGCCCCGCTTTTAAAAACAACCGTCCTCAGAACGGATCCCGTTCTGGTGACAGTGCTAAAAAAAGCCAAAACCTTATTTATAAACCCAACTATATTTCTGCTCGGGAAAAAGACGAAATTCTGAAGTACTTGAACACGCTTTATCCGATCTGGGAAATGCGCTATTCAAAAAACAATCCTCCACCTGAAAATCAAAAACAGCGCCCTTTGTTACGCCCAGTTTATTGGCTGGGAAATTGGCAATTTGCTTGTTTGAATTACTACCACCCACCGAAAGGTATCTACAATCGCTGCGTCACTGGGGAACGTTATGTTCCGGTTCTGGAAAATTTGGTGAATAAGATCGAAGCCATCGTTAAAGACAGTTTTGATCCACGTGATATTCCTCGCGGCTGGACATTGAACACGTGCTTAATCAATTACTATGGCAATAAAATCGATGCTGACGGCAAAAAAACGGACTGCGCCCGCGTCGGCGAACATAAAGACTTTGAACCCGGCCCTGTGGCTTCTATTTCCTTTGGAGAGAAAGCCCTGTTCCAATTCGTCTCTAGCAAAGGCACCGAAACAAAATCCGATGTCGTTCTTCAACAATGGCTGGAAGATAGCTCCTTACAAATTTTTGGTGGCGAGAAATTTAAAAAACAACTTTTCCACCGGGTCCAGCGCGTGGAAGACAAGTCTGATACGGTTTTCCCGTTGAACGACATTTCAGACTTTGAAACTCGTCGTATCAACTTTACTTTCCGTTATGTACCCGATGAACACATTGTTCCCTTCAGAAAGCTTTCTGCTGAAGCTCAGGAAGATGTCTTGGGATACATGAAGAAACTGGCAGAAAAGTCTCCGCACTTCGCGGCCCAATTGAACACGGGAATCTAGAAACCTGTTGTTACTTAATTAGCGAACTACAGGCCATGAGATTTGCAGGTTGGCTTTGCCTGCTTCTTGCTGGATACGCACCTGAAGATTTTGATTCAACCAACGAACAATCATTTCTTTTTCAGAAGAACTCAGCGTTGGATTTAAAAAGCGGAAATCAAATTCTGATAAAGGCAAACTCAAGTTCATGGATTTGTCTTTGCCTTTGGCGTTCGTCAATTTAATTTGCACATTTACGAAGTTCTTCTTACGTCCCGGCTCCTCAACTTCAAATTGAGTCGACAAAGGACTTGCACTTAAAAGACTCTTCCACTCGCTATCGATAAGTTCCAAATTAAGGGACTGCTGGTTCAGCGTAAAATGTGGCGAATGCGATAAGATGTAAGACTGAATCATCGAGCTCAAAAACTTCCAGTCGTACGCTATCGGCAACGTGCAATGAAACCCTTCCGAAAACTCCACCACGCGGATGTTCTTTGAAGCTATTTTCATTTGCTTCGTAAAGATCTGCTGGGAATTCGAGCCATAGGGAACTAGCGCATCCTGAGCCGTCGCCCAAATCATCACAGGTTCCTGGACATCTTGATAAAACTTCCAGAAATCATTTACGGCCCAAAAGTCTTCGCTGTCCTTCATTCCCGGCGGCAACTTGACCGCCGACATGTAAGACAATCCACCATGGTAGGTTCTTGCCACTTCGGAAATGGCCTTATTCAAAAACTTAAAGCTGTCGTACTGAACCATTCCTGGCATTTTTTCTTCAAGCCCGCTTAAACGTCGGCGCCCCCAAATATCTACGAAGGCAGATTTCACTCCACTTTGTGTCAGGCTTTCCATTGTCGGCTTCAAATTCACGACGGGACACATGGCCATAAAGCTTTGAATCAAAGGATGTCCTGGAACCGAGTTGTACTTATTCAGCAACGACGAAAACAAAACTCCATGACCACCTAAGCTCATTCCAAAAACGTGAACACTCTCCACGAGGCGTGATAATGGCTCGGTCGGGTTTTTTAACAACTGAGCCAAGAGAATATTCTGGATTCCCTCATCATAACCGCCAAATGAAAACTGATGGTTATTGGCAATGAAATCCCCACTGGTCATGTTCTCTAGAACCAACACATTAAATGGAGATTGTTCAAAGAGCATCATCAACCAAGCGCGCTCGGGCCTGAAGTCTTCGACGCTGGAAAAGATGCCTGTTCTTAAAATAACGAAAGGGCGACGCTTAAAATCACCTTTTAGGGCCAACAAGCCTTTCAGCTTTACGTTACCAGGCAAATTGATAACGACTCGGCGTAAAAACGGATGCTCCTGAGGGTTGTAGGCAATACTAAGCATGCGACGGGCATTGGCCACCACGCCATTGTCCCCAGTTTCCAACTCGCTTTTGCATTCTTGGAGGTACTTTTGCACAAGTCCCCCTTGAATTTGCACCGACACCGCCACACGTGGGTCGCGCATTCGGTCCCCCCAAGTTTGGGAGCCGCACTTTTCTGAAAGCACTTTGTCCGACCCCGTAGGAGTCCAGCCCAGGATACTTTGGAATAGAAAATTCAAAACCGCTGGATAACGCCCAGGTGCGTCGGCCAGAATGGGGTTATCCACCGAAGGAAACGAAATCCGCGGGCTCTGGAATTGTTCTAGAAAAGCCTGTTGCGGAGTCGATGCACCAACTGCATGAGCTAAAAGTGGAGATAAAATGAAGGTGACCAAGAGAAAGCAAGACCGAAGCATAGGGCTTATTGTGGTCAAAAAGAGCCACCGAGTCATCACCTTTTTCCCGAGTGACACTGAGTATTTACTTCATTAAACTGCCAGCGTGTATTTTTAAGGAGACACATTCACATGGACCAAAATATTGAGCCCCTTTATGACGGGCCATTGTTCAGAAACGCTATTCAGACTCTAGATGAATCCGCAAAAATTATTAACTGTGACCCGAATGTTCTTGAGCGTCTTAAACGCCCTCGTCGTTGCATCACTGTTTCTGTTCCTGTTCGTATGGATGATTACTCAGTGAAAGTATTCACTGGCTACCGCGTTCAATACTCTCCGACCTTGGGCCCCTACAAAGGCGGCATCCGTTATCACCAAAACGTAGATCTTCAAGAAGTTGTTGGTCTTGCGGCTTTGATGACTTTCAAAAACTCTGTACTTGGTTTGCCTTTGGGTGGCGCAAAAGGTGGTATCACGGTTGATCCAACTAAATTGTCTCGCACTGAAAAACAAAACCTAACACGTCGTTATGCTTCTGAAATTGGGCCTTTCGTTGGACCAACTAAAGACATTCCAGCTCCTGACGTGGGCACCGACCCACAAACAATGGCTTGGTTCATGGACACTTACTCGCAAGAGCAAGGTGGCTTTGCACAACCAGGTGTTGTCACTGGTAAACCAGTTGAAATCGGTGGTTCTTTAGGTCGTAATCACGCGACTGGTTTGGGCGTTGTTTACGTTGCAGAGAAAGCTTTCGAAGTTTGCAAAATGAACATGAAGGGCGCGACTATCGCGATCCAAGGTTTCGGTAACGTAGGTTCTTTCGCGGCGAAATTCGCTCACGAACGTGGCGCTCGTATCGTAGCTGTATCTGACGTTTCCGGTGGTATCTTCAACGGTGACGGTCTTGATATCCCTGAAGTTCTTGAATACATCAAGGCTCACAAATTCTTGAAGGGCTACCCTAAAGCAACTCCAATCAGCAATGAAGACTTGCTTGAAGTAAAATGTGATGCTTTGTTCCCTTGTGCTCTGGAAAACCAAATCGACACTCACAACGCGGAAAAAATCCAAGCGAAAATTATCGTTGAAGGTGCGAACGGTCCTATCACGAATGCAGGAACAAAAATTCTTTCTAAACGTGGCGTATTCATCGCTCCAGACGTTATCGCTAACGGCGGTGGCGTCATCGTATCTTACTTTGAATGGGTTCAAGACACGATGGCCTTGTTCTGGGACGAAGAAGAAGTGAATGGCCGTTTGAAAACGATCATCACGAAAGCTTTCGACAAAGGTTACACTATGGCGAAAGAGAAAAACGTCGATATGAGATCTGCTGCTATGGCAGTATCTGTTCAACGCCTTGAGAAAGCGATGCTTCTCAGAGGTTTGTACCCTCGTTAATCGAAAAAGGTGGGCCGCAAAGCCCACCTTTTTTTTTGCTTTTTGGAGCCCTTTACTATGCGCCCTTGGCTTCTTTTGCCACCTCACTTAGCTCATGATTTAACGTCTTTAGCCTTACCTCTGGTCTCTTTCATACATGGTAAAAAAACTCCTCAGTGGAATAGCTTTACCTGGAGGGATTTAAATTTCGCGAACCCCGTGGGAATCGCTGGGGGCGTTGATAAAAACGCCGATCATCTCGAAGACTGGTGGAAACTTGGATGCGGGTTTGTGGAAATCGGAACGGTCACCCCCTTGCCGCAAAAGGCAAATCCGGGAAAAATCATGGATCGCGACCTCCACCTTAATGCCATGTGGAACAAAATGGGCTTCCCAAGTCACGGCGCTGACGAGGTGTTTTTTAATTTGCAGACCTATGCTCCAAATTTTAAAACTCCCGTTTTCGTAAACATTGGCAAAAATCGTAAAACGCCAAATGCCGAAGCCGTGAACGACTATCTTTCTTTGGTCGACAAGTTCCGCCCCTTTGCAGATGCTTTTGTCGTCAACATTTCAAGCCCCAACACCCAAGGGCTCCGCGAGCTACAAAAGAAAGAAAACCTGCGCAACCTTCTGGGACCAATTTTAGAGCGTGTATCGCACTTTGAACCCACACCGGTTTTAGTAAAGCTAAGCCCCGATATGGGCGATGAAGGCCTGGCCGAAGCCGTACAAAACTGCCAAGAGCTTGGTGTCGATGGCTTCGTGTTAACCAACACGACCCTATCCAGACCGCAGAACTGCCATTTTCCTAATGAGGGAGGCCTTTCTGGAGCGCCCCTTAAGGAACTTTCTCAACGCGCGTTGCAAATTGCTGTTCAAACATTGGGCAAAAATCGCCACGGGAAGCTAATAGTGAGTGCCGGTGGAATAATGACTCCAGAAGATGTCTTTGAAAGATTGCAAATGGGCGCAGATCTTGTTCAAATTTACTCTGCACTCGTGTTTCATGGACCCGGTTTTTTCCACGATGTGGCAAGAAGGTATAATGACAGAAGATAGCAACGTTGCAGTTAAATCCAGAAAACCAAAGATGCGCAAGGGTCATTGGATTCCGGTAGTGGCTGGCTTTCTCCGCAAAGATGGCAAGATCTTGGTGGGTCAACGTCCCGAGAACAACTCCTTAGCTGGCCAATGGGAATTCCCCGGCGGTAAAATCGAAAATGGCGAGACACCAGAGCAAGCTTTGGCCCGCGAATTGGATGAGGAGCTCGGTATTCAAGCTGAAGTGGGTGATTTGAAGCTTGCTTGCAGCCATTCCTACGGAGATGTAGGGATTCTCATTTTATTTTATGAAATCCTATACTGGAAGGGCGAACCCCGCGCCAAGCATCATATGATGTTGGAATGGATTCATCCGGAAGAACTTAAACACCGAAACATTCCCGAAGCGAATCGCAAAATCCTCGATAGGATTTACAAAGCCCTGGGACTTGAATGGCGAAAATAATCCTGGTTAGTAAACATATTCATGCAACCACTTGGCAGCTCGCCCAATCTTTGCGCGCCCAACAGCATGAAGTCGTTGTTTTAACCAGCCGCCACGAAGAACCGCCCACGGATACTAACGGCATCGAGCTGATGGCCTATTTCAAGACATGGAATATCTTAGAAGGTCTGCGTATTATCCCGGGCCTTTTTGGTTTGCAGCCTCAAATCTTACATATGGTTTTAGATGAGGACCGTATGAATGCTGCCCAGATCGTACTTTCCACTTTTGCCAAGTCCCATCCAGCCTGCGTTCTAACGACGTCTTTGCTGAATATCCGCAGAGGCTTACGTAAAACAAATCCCGTCCGCTATTTGATTGAGGAAAGCGACATTATCACCTGCCCCACAGTCGAAACGCTGGGACAGCTGCGCGGGTTGAATGTTCGATCAACTAATCAAGGTCGCGGCATTCTTGCTCCTGCTCTAGATTTTAAATATAAAAATATCCTCGATACCTATGCAGAAGGCAGCGAGGCACAACTGATCACAGATCTTTCGGAACAGAAATACGTTGTTATTCCGTTCCGAGAAGAGCGTTTCAATCCAGACTCTGACAGTTTTCAGCGCATTCGCGTTTTGGCGCAAAAATACAAGGTCGCTTTATGGGGAAGCTATTCTCATTGGCCTTTGCGCGATCGGAAACGCTTTGCGGCCTGGATGGAGAAACACAATTGTGGAAGCGCTTGGATTGTGACGGGAACCTTATCCCCACATCTTTCCAGAATTTTGCTGGAAAAATCCGCCGCCTTCATGATTGCGGGTCAGAAGTTTACCCCGGTAGAAATGACTGAATACTATCGCCGTGCCATCCAAGCACAAGCCACATTGATCCTGGACTCTCGTCAATCTAGCGTTCATGCAGATTTGTGGAAAAACGCCACCAACTGCTGGATTTTAAGTACACATCATGTCCAAAAAGACTTGATAAAGCTGCTTTCCCGTCCTCATTTGCAATTGCCAGAAACACTCTCTGAAGACACTGCTCAAAACAGCCATCTGGTGGACTCTTCCATCAACGAACTGAATCGTCTTTACAATCGGGCCTTGGCATCTTTGCGATAGTCTTTTAGGCTATCTTATATGTTTAAGCCCAAGTCGCCGCTTCCGGAAACTCTAAATATCTGTCTGACTTCGCAACGCTTTCCAATTTTAAGTCGTGCGACAGACCATGGTTTCTTGTGGCCGATAGCTCGAGGCCTGGCCCGGGAGGGACACAAGGTCACGGTGATCTCTGCGACATCTCCGCAAAAAAAGTCAGAAATTACTCGTGATGGCGTACGTGTTTATTATCTTCACGAAGGCGAAAAAAACTTATCGCATATGAACTTTCAATTGGCCGTACGCCAAAAGTTTGCACAGCTTCATCGCGAAAATCCTTTTCATATCGTTCATAGTATCGATCGCTCCGGTTATCGCATTGGCAATCGCAAGAAAGATTTCAACATCGCGATGGCCTATGATGTGGAAGCAACACAGATGTCGCAACTTTTTGCGATCTTAGCCATGAAGCAAGATACGTTAAGCAGCATGCTGACGACGGGACTGGCGACCGCCTACAAATTCTTAACGACTTATTATGGCGGTGACCGCCAGCTACTTTCTACGGCAGATGGAATCTTTGTGACCAATCCGCAACAGAAAATCATTTTGGAAAGATATTATCTGTATCCGGATTTTCACACCTATACCGTTCCTTACGGAATTGAGTTGGGGGATTTAACCCCGAAAGAAAAGTCGCTGGAACTGCGCAAAAAACTGGGCTTACCGGAAAATTCTCACGTGGCAGTTTCCATTAGTGACATGACGGAAATCCAAGAACTGCAGCCGCTTCTGCAAGCCTTTGAAAAAGTCGCGATCAAAAAGCCGAATAGTTATCTGATTATTGTGGGCAATGGACCGAAATTTAAAGAGGTGGAGTACCAAACCCTGAATCTGGCCCTTGGAAATCGAGTGATTTTAACGGGTGCCGTACCCGCCAATGAAATTGAAGACTATATTGTTTTAGGCGATGTCTTTGTAAATATGGGCTCGCGCTCCACCGGGTTTGAACCATCGACCTTGGAAGCTATGGCCCAGAAAAAAGTGGTCATGGGGTCTGAAGTTTCCCCGATCGCCAATATTATCGAAGATGGCCGTGACGGGTTCTTATTGCGGCCGGCCGATGTGGATTCCATGAGTAATCTTTTGGTTGAGATCTTTTCAGGCACCATGCCTGCGGACGAAATCGGCGAAAGAGCACGACAACGGGTCGTTGACCTCTTTGATACGGCTAAAATGGTCCAGACAACGCTTGATGCCTACCGTAAAATCCTTCTCAATACCGGAATGTATAAGAAGCATTGAGTTAAACCTTTGAAAAGTGGTAGTCAGCCAGGATGCCTTCTGTATAATCGGGAGTGTTATCAATACTTTATATATGCCTTCGACGGTGTTTGTGTTCTAAAGGAACTAGAAGATGACAAAAGCGGATTTAATAAATTTGATCTCTGAAAAAGCTGGTATCACTCGCGTAAAAGCAGAGACCGTTGTGAACACAATTTTTGACTCTATGGTTGAAGCACTTATGCGTGACGACCGTATCGAAATTCGTGGTTTTGGTTCTTTTGTGAATCGTCAATACGGAGCCTATAAAGGACGCAATCCTCGCACAGGCGAAATCATCAATGTTGAAGAAAAGAAATTACCATTCTTCAAAGTCGGTAAAGAACTTAAAGAAGATATCAACGGTAAAGAGGAATAATTCACTCTTACGGAAATAAAAAAGGGACCACAAGGTCCCTTTTTTCGTTTCTAAATCTACGTGTTCTCTTACTTGGGAAAAACAAATAAGTCGGCAATCTGCCCTTGCCCCATCAAAGCCATAAAAACTCGTTCGACCCCTAAGGCAATTCCGCCACTCGGTGGCATACCCGCATCCAGGCACTGAAAAAACTCGGCGTCCAGCTGAATGACTTCTTTAGCTGATTCAGTTTTTTTCTGCAGATCTTCAGCAGAACGCAAGCGCTGCACCTCAGGATCATTTAGCTCATGGAATGCATTGGCCAGCTCAAGGCCTTTCCAATAAACCTCAAAACGATCTCCCCACCCGTCGGGTGTCAAGCGCGCTAACGCCGCTTGATAAGGGGGATATTTTTCGACAAAAACTAAGTCCTCACCGTGAAGCTGAGACTCGATTTTTTCCATAAAAATCAGAAAGAAATAATCATCAATGCTTTCCGCACTTCTGACATCGACGTGAAGCTTTTCAGCTAAGGCCTTCAATTCTTCTTTGTTGGTTTGAGGAGTTAGTATGAAATCGCAATGAATCTTAAACAGGTCCGCCACCGAAAATGTTAAAATCTTCCGTGGAGGAGGCACCTTCATTTGCTTCGCGAGATCTTGAATCAATTCCACCACATCATTTTTGATAGCCTTCAATGTGTCGTAAGCTCGATACCACTCTAACATCAAAAACTCTGGCTGATGGCGTTCCGTAACTTCTCCATTTCGGAAACACGGAGCGACTTCAAATATCTTTTCAGCACCCAATGCCAGCGCCTTTTTCAAGTGCAACTCGGGACTGGTCGGTAAGAACAATTTTTCTTTGCGCGATCCCACTTTTAACTCTGTGGAAAACACATCCAAAGAGGGCTCAGTACCTGGGCACGTCACCAAACTAGGCGTGCGCACTTCAATAAAGCTTTGTCTTCTGAAAAATCCACGCAGACTTTCCAAATAGTGATTCCACTGATTCAAAATCTCAACGTCGTATTTTCTACTTGGCAAAGACGCCTTTTGGGGCGCTAACAGAACTAATTCAGTCGCGGACTTCACCGCCACAACATCCCCTTCAATTAAAAACTGAGAGTTTGCGGGAGGCTCTGCGAACTGGACCACATGATTTTGACTATTACGTTGGATGGTTAGCTTTAAAGAACCATCCTCAAGATTTTCGATACGATAGATACGCCCGGCAACTTTACAGTCTGCAGGCATTTCCGGATAAGGCGACCAAATTGTTTGAAGATATGTATTTCTGTCCAAAGCTCTGCCACTTTAGCGGCAAAGCCCCTGATCGCGCAAGCTCACAAGATGAGAAAGGATGGCATCAACGTCATCGGCCCCATACAGGACTCGCTCTCCAGCGGAGATCCGATGCTTCACCCACTGCCCATTGAAAAGACCTTCACTGTTCAATGCACAGGGTTGTTTTACTGGAGTAGCCGCCTTCGCTGGCGACCAGCTAGCAAGCAATGTTAACAACAACGAAGTGATGATAGTTAAAATAATTCTCATGGGATCCTTTCCGACTTTGCCGTGATGGCATCGTCAAGTTTCTGCATTTTCTCTAAAGCAATTTTCCGGCCATATGCTGTGGTGCCCTTTCGACACTTTTAAACGACAGAGACCTGTTTTTTGACGACAAAACCTGGGGAATAAAGGGACTCCTAATAAAAACTTCCCCAGCCAAATAGGGCAAAATGCCCCAGCGACGTTTTCGGGCTCGATTTTGTACCATTTTCATTCTGAATTGACGCTTCGCCAAAGCGTTCTTTCTCCCCTGGGTTTCTCACCAAAATCTCCTCGCCTTTTGGGTCGGGACGGAGCTGGGGCTTGGCCTACAGCCGCTGCGTGCGAGTTCCGCAGCCCCGAAAACCAGAGTAAAAACCCAAATCAAAATCGAACCCCAAATTCAAATACGAAGACAGAAACCACAAGAGCGAGGACTGTCTGAGCAAAGCGGCGGCTGTAGGCCAAGCCCCAGCTCCGCCCCAACCCAAAAGGGAACCGAGAATAACCAACAAAACCCAAGGGAAAAGGTTGAGTTTAGAGAGACAAAAAGCTACAGGAAGAGACGAAAGATAAGGGAGAAAAAAATGGTTGATTTACACAAGGCCGTAACAAGTTTTCGCGACTCAGTAGACTGGGTTCAGCTTCGCCTGGTGCACGAGAAAACGACCTCCCGTTCTGTGCGTGATGAAAAACCGGATCACAACCGCGTTTCCTTCGATCATGGATTAATGATTGAGGTTTTAGTTAACGGCCACTTTGGCTATGCCGGGACTTCGGATCTAACTCAATCAGGTGTGCAACGGGCTTTTCAAAAAGCCGTTATTATGGCTCGCCAAGCTTCTGCCTTTAAAGTCCATGATTTTTCTTTAGCACAACGTCCGACAGCTCAGGGTCGTTACAACTCTCCTGTGACCCGTCCGATGGATTCTATTTCCGCGAAAGAGATTTCTGATATCTTCGTTGATGCGACTCGTGCGATGAAACTGTCTGATAAAATTGCTTCTCGTTATGCGACAACCCAAATCGTGGAATCTGAATTCACGGCGATCAGTTCTTCCGGTTCTGATTTGCACCAAAAATTTTCTATCGTGAGCACGGACTTCTCTGTTTCCGCTGTTGATGGCAACGAGACACAGACTCGTTCAGACAACGGCGGTCTTGCCCGCTGTTTGCAAGTAGGTGCTGAAATCTTTGATCGCGGTGCGATTGTTGAACGCTCACAAAAGATTGCGACTGAAGCTTTGGAACTTTTGAATGCAGACAACTGCCCATCAGAAACTATGGATCTTTTGATTGCTCCCGACCAAATGACTTTGCAAGTGCATGAGTCGATCGGTCATCCATTGGAATATGATCGTATTTTGGGAGATGAGCGTAACTACGCTGGCTGGAGCTTCGTAAAACCTGACGACTTCGGTAAACTTCAGTACGGTTCAAAATTAATGAACGTGACCTTCGATCCGACGATCCCAGACGCTTTGGCTTCGTATGCCTTTGACGACTCAGGGGCGCAAGCGACGAAGGAATTCTTGATCCAAGACGGTATTTTGATGCGTGGTCTGGGCAGTTTGGAATCACAAGCTCGTTTGAGCCTTCCGGGTGTCGCGAATGCTCGTTCTTCCTCTTGGAATCGTGCGCCGATTGATCGTATGGCAAATATTAACCTTGAAGCTGGAACGACAAAGCTTGAAGACATGATTGCCTCTGTCGAGCGCGGTGTTTTCATGATGGCCAATAAATCTTGGTCTATCGATGATTACCGCAATAAATTCCAATTCGGTTGCGAATACGCGAAGCTCATTGAAAATGGTAAAATCACTAAGACTCTTAAAAATCCAAACTACCGTGGCACCACTGTGAAGTTCTGGAACGCCCTCAAAGCCGTGAGCGCTAATCGCGAAACTTATGGATCTCCATATTGTGGAAAAGGCGAACCTAATCAGGTGATCCGCGTGGGTCACACAACTCCGTACTGCTTGTTCGGTCACATGGAAGTATTTGGAGCATAATTATGAAGTTTATTGAAAATACAAAAACAAATTTCAACGACGTTGCTGATCATATTTTGAATAGCCTGCAAGGCAATGAGGAAGCGACGATCAACTTGCATGGGGAAGAGTCTGTCTTTGTCCGTTTTAACAACAACAAAGTTCGCCAAAATACCAGCGTTGAACAAAAATCTTTGAACCTGCTTTTGCAAAAAAATGGCAAGACAGCGAACATTAATTTTTCGATTACCGGCATAGCCGCAGAAGATAAAAAGCGCGCTGATTTATGGTTAGCAGAGGCTCGGAAAGAATGTGATCTGCTTCCGGAAGATCCTTACCAAGTTCCCATGCAAAATAATGGCAGCAGCGACAGCACAATCCTTGGTAAACTGCTTTCCAATGAAGAGCTTTTCAATGAGATCACGAAGCCAGCTCAAGGCAGCGACCTTGCAGGCCTTTACAGTGCCGGTCCCTTGATTTCTGCCAATAAGAACTCTAAAGGTCAAAGCCACTGGTTTGCCAATGAGTCTTTCTTTATGGACTACTCTTTGTATCTTGGCGAAAAAGCCGTGAAAGGCGTTTACGCCGGAACATACTGGAATCAGAACGACTATGCTGCGAACTTAGCGCAAACAAAAAACCAGTTGTCTCTTATGGACCGTCCAAAGAAAACTCTGCAACCAGGAGCCTATAAGGCTTACCTGGCTCCGGGGGCCGTGGCAGAACTTTCGACGATGTTTTCTTGGGGTTCTTTGAGTTTTGCGAATTACAAGCAAGGCCTTAGTTCGTTGCAAAAACTGGCAGACAAAGAAAAGTCTTTTTCACAGCTCTTTTCTTTGCGTGAAAACTTCGGCATGGGCTTCACTCCGCGCTTTAATGGCTTGGGTGAAGTAGCTCCGGAAACGTTAGAGTTGATTACTGAAGGACAAATGAAGAACTTCTTGATCTCTTCTCGTTCAGGGAAAGAATACGGTACAACCGCCAATGCCGCCGAGTCCTGGGAAGGCCCTCGTGCGATGGAAATCCTGCCCGGATCTTTGAAAAAGGAAAACATCCTTAAGGAATTGGGCACAGGCCTTTATCTGTCCAATTTGCATTACTTGAACTGGTCAGATCGCCTGAATGCGCGTATTACGGGGATGACTCGCTATGCGTGCTTCTGGGTGGAAAACGGAGAAATTGTCGCTCCGATCGCGGATCTGCGTTTTGACGAAAACCTGTACGACTGCTTGGGCGAAAACCTTTTAGCCGTCACAGATTTCCAAGAAATTGACCCGAATGTGTCCACATACGACAGCCGTGGGTTTGGTGGCAAAAAGCTGCCGGGACTATTGATCAAAGATTTTAAATTTACTCTCTAAATAAAGGGTTCGTTATGGTTACTTATTTGGTTCATTTTACAGTTCAACATGAAGTCTACACTGAGTACGTAGAATTTCTTAAATCCGAACACATTAATGAAGTTTTGAGTGTTCCAGGCTTTATCAGTGCGGACCTTTGTCTGCGCAAAGGTGGAGCGATGGAGTCTTCTGGGAAAGAAATCCGTGTGATCTACAAAGTTAAAGATGAAGACCACATCAAAGCGTACATCAGTGATTTCGCAATGAATTTAAGAGCAAAAGCCCTAGAAAAATTCCCGGGCAGATTCTCTAGCAACCGGGAAGTTTGGCTAGACACAGTTAGTTTTACGTTAAAATAAGAATCAGAGACTTTCAATTAAACGACCATCGGTGTATGGTTGTGCTAAAGGAGACTTTTATGGCATCTGCTGCATTCCAAAAAATCTTAGGAAATCTTTCTAAAAACAAGAGCGTTCAAAACCTTCTTGAGAACTTCGAAATGTTGAGTGATGAAATCAAAAAACGCGAAGAAGCTCTTAAAGGTAAGTTCGATCAAAAGAAAGACCAAAAGATCGAGCAAGCTTGGGAAAAATACCAAGAGATCGTAAAAGTCCTTAGCGCTTCTGAAGAAAAACTTGAAAAAGAAGTGAACAGCACAATCGCTAAAATTAAAAAGTCTGCGGATGGTCTTGAAAAAAACATCGCGACGGCAAAAAAGAAAGCTTTGGCTCAAAAGCAAAAGCTTGAAAAAGCACTTTTCAAAAAATCGATGAAAACGACTAAGAAAGCTGCGGGAAAAACGGCTCGTAAAACGACAAAGAAAGCAGCTCCAACCAAAGCGACGACAAAAAAAGTAGCTCGCAAGACAACTAAAAAAGCCGCTCGTAAAGCTTAGCGGAATCAGTAAATTTAAAAGATTCGCCACCCTACTGGGGCGAATCTTTTTTATTGCTTAATACACGTGGTTTGAACAAGACCGGCCCCACCATCAAGCAATTCATATTTGCTATAATTTGCAGGACAACTCGTCGTAGGATTTAGTCCTTTACACAACTTCACGACACTTCCACTTCCGTCGACGGCACCACATTGAGTGCCTGAAGGGGAAAAGTCAGTCCACACCGTTCCATTGCAATACTCCATGACCTTATCTGTACTATTGTAGCGTTGAGCGCCTTCAGTCGTTGCACTGCAAGCCAGACCTGAATTTCCAGTTCTGACTTCACCAGAGACATCCAACTTTGCTTTTGGATCTGTCGTTCCAATGCCAACATTGCCACTAGCTTTAACTGTTGCGACAGGGACTCCGTTATTTCTGACAGATAAAAGATTCGAATTCACTAAGGCCCCACCGCCATCAATTCGTCCATCTAGCGCAATGGCTGCATAGTTAGCTGTATAGACATCATTTGCCGCTGGAATTTTTCCGACCAGGACTCCACCAAAGCCGTTTAAACCTGCGGACCTAAACTCGTATGTGGGCAAATAGACAGATGCACCTGTCGCACCTTCTGAAAGAGACCAGTAACCACCCGTTGATCCATCGGTCACTTTCATTTGAACTCCAAACGCAGCAGCCACTGGCGCATTGATCTCTAAAGCGGACCCTGGGGTGACTGTCCCAATACCAACCTTACCAGCATCAGAAATTGTCATATAGTAAGTGCCACCCGAACTTGTTCCGTCTGCAATATTAGCATGAGAGTCTCCACCAATATAAAAATTCCCGCTGTTGTCGAACGTAAAGGCGGAACCATCCGATCCCGCAACCAGGGCCATGGCTTTACCGACTGTAGATTCGATTGCAATATTGGGAGTCACAGCCCCTGCGCCATCATTGAAGCGAACCACATTCGTGCCGTTAACAATATGCAATTTCGAAGTCGGTGTCGTCGTACCAATGCCAACATTCCCACCGTTGTAATAAAGCACACCAGAACCACCATCTACCCACGCCGTCGCTGAGGAAGGCAATCGTGCCGAGGAAATCGTGCCTGCTGTGATTGCATTAGCATTCAAACCAGTGATATTCGCACAAGTAAACGTGTCGGTCAGCGAGGACCATGTGAGCGTTTGCGAAGCCGTGCAAGCAGAGTTTGCGAACTGCTGGGCCCCTGTTGCTGACAGCAAATGGCTAACTCCGAAGTTCACTGGTGAGTATTGCCCAGCATTCCAAACCATGACTTGTCCCGCTGCTGGTGTTGTCGATGCCACCGCGTTTCCATTAATTTTTGCCACACTTGGATTGGGGTAAGTCCCTGATAAATCGCCAGCAGCACTTCCGGTTGGAGCTCGAGAGTCCGTAAACCTTAAATCATCTCCGGCCGCTAACGTGTTAGCTGAGGTCCCCACATTCGCCGTTACAACGGGTGCCACCGACCCGTTTGTCACTGTCAGATAATTGTTTCCAGAACTCACCCCAGTCACTGTACCTGAGGCTCCGGCTGAAGGTGTTTCCCAAGTGGCAAGACCTGAAGCATCTGACGTCAACACTTTGCCTGCACCTGGAGAACCACCTGTGATTTTCACTTGGCCCGCAACTTCAAGTTTAGAGCCTGGAGTCGTCGCTCCAATGCCGACATTACCCGAAGAATCAATACGAAGCCGTTCATTCCCCTGTCCATCAGCAATTAATATATTATTCGACGTCGCAGCAACCGCGGCTCCCGTATTCGAACCAACAATAACGTTATAACTGCCGGTGGTAATCGCGGAACCCGCATTATATCCGATGCCAATATTTCCTGAACCAGAACTAATTCCTTTCAAAGAGGAATGCCCAAGAGCTGTATTCTGTATCCCAGTATTGTTGGCAGCAGTATTACTTCCCTGAAGAGAGTAAGTTCCCACCGCCGTATTGTAATTTCCGATGCTATTATTTTGTAGAGCATAATAGCCAGTGGCGGTATTTTGAACTCCGGTCGTAGTGGCTTGAAGTGCATAAGAACCTAGAGCTGTATTTTGAGTCCCCGTCGTGTTGCTATTAAGTGCGACGTTACCAGCGGCCGTATTCTCAGATCCTGTCGTATTACTATTAAGAGCGCCATATCCGCTGGCCATATTGTTAGAACCCGTCGTATTGATTGCGAGGGACGAATTACCAATGGCTGTATTATTATTTCCCGTTGTATTACTGAGCAGCGCCACTGCGCCAACTGCGGTATTGTATCTTCCAGTTGTATTAAATTTAAGTGCGACGCCGCCAACAGCCGTATTGTTATACCCGGTCGAATTATTCACAAGGCTTCCCACTCCCAAGCCAGTATTATAAAAGCCCTCATTCCCGGACGTATGCGCTAAGGAGGCACCTCCGTCACCCACAAATACTGATCCCGTGAAATTCGTTTGATCTGGTAAATAGACAACTTGGGTATCATTGATACCAATTTTTCTATCTGCCGTACTTGCTGTTCCAGAAATTGATAATTTAAATGTTGGAGTCGCCGTTCCAACCCCGACTTTGCCGCCATTATAATAAACATCCCCACCCGCGCCACTTTGCCAAATATTCGCAGACGCCGGCAGAAGAGCGGAACTAATCGTGCCCGTTGTGATTTTAGAAGCATCCAGACTTGGAATATCCGATGCCGCCAAAGCCAGCTGTGACGATGGAACCTTTCCCGACGCATTCAAACTGGCTAAACCATTCACTTGGGCTTTTTGCGCCGAAATACGTGCATCTGCAGCAGTACTGAAGTCAGAAATATCAGATGAACTTAGAACAACATCCCCAGTTCTACTAGCAACACTGGTCACTGGTGCCGAAGGAATCACTGCCCAGCTAACGCTGCTGCCGTTGGTAGTTAAAAACTTACCGCTATTTCCACCTTGAGCAGGCAAAAGATTCGAAATGGCACCAGAGACATTCGTCGCACCCGTTCCGCCATTGGCAATCGCCACTGTTCCACTGACATTGCCTGCTGTTGTCGCAGAAGATGCCACATAGGTACCTGCCATGATTTGTCCCATCACGGCGCTGGCAAACCAATTTTCCACCGCACTTTGGGTCACATTGGAAGAGGTATTAATGAAATCGCTTTCGACTTTACCGTTGAGCGTTTCCGCATTCACAGCATAAGCCATCGCACGCATATTGAAATCAGCAACAACCGGCGTGGAATCTATTGTCACACTTAAACGAAACTTCCGAGCCCCATTTGTTGTTGCCGGATTAAAAGAAGTCACGCCTCCATTGACCGATCCATCTATATCTAGACAGGTCAGGCCACTGATAACTTTTGAATTGTCCATCACCTGTTTGATAGTAAAGCCTGGGTCATAGCTACCCGGCGAGCCAGTCCCAATAGAGATATTGATATACCCATTGGAAATATTCACACCGGAAAATTGTTCTTCTCTAAGAATACAATTGGTAGGAGATAAAATACGGGCGTTAACTGTCAATCCAGAACGAGTAGGATACTCACCAGAAGGAAGCTTGACGACCCCTTGGAAGCTGATGCCCTTATGGGTTTGCGCCATTGAGTTTTTAGCGCTAAAGAGGATTAATATAACAAGCAGGCTAGACAAAATGATGCCTTGAGAAAAATAATCCACTTTGCGTAAGAATGTGCCGCGCTCCATGCTGGCTCCCATCACGTTCAAAATAAATAACAAAATACCTATCGGAGCATCGGCCAAGACTTTGAAGTTTATTCGCGGAACATGAGGTATGTTTTAAACAAACAACTCTAGTATTTAAAGAAAATGGTTTCCAGTATAGCGACATCGCGAATACTACTCATAAAAGGCTCCTTCTATGACAACACCATTGCTAAGAGCCTTACGTTCACCGATTTCTCCGAATGTGCCTTTAACAACTACGCCATTACTGGTAGTCACAATTTGGCCATCAATAAAGTCAGCATTTGTTCTTTGAGAGGTTGCGATATCATCAATAGCCGAGGAGATAGAATCTAGGCTAGCGTCCATGGAGCATCCCAAAAGGAAACTCACACAGTAAAAACATAATAATGTTCTGCAAGCTTTGCCGCAATCCATGCCGACTCCAGTGAACATTCATTAAATCCGGTATATGCTCCTACACGGAATATCATTCTTTTCGGCACTATTTAGTGACTTCTTTAAAAACTATCGGAAAAGTGTCTCAACTTGAGAAAACAACTTTTCGAAAAAATGGATAAAAAAAATCCTGATCTTACCCAGACCAGGATTTTTCTAATTACCACTACAAAAGCGCGATCTTAATTCTGAGTTAAAGTTGATCTTTTCACTGGCGCAAACCAATAATCGACCACAACGCCATTCTTAGTTTTTCCTTTATGTATATACTTGAAGGTGCTCATTTGGCGAGCCTCGGCTCTCTCTCCAACTGCATATGTTGTTGAGCCATCATACTTCAGGGAAATACTCTTAATCTTTTTATAAAGTGGCATTAGCTCGCTCACTTTACTGACGCCATCACCATCCTTGTCGGTCCATAGCAGCAGCTTTTTAAACTCCTTATCTTTCTCGTCAATAACTCCATCGGAATTACTGTCGAAGCGTCTTAAAGCTTCAAAGCCATTGTTAACTCCGGCACTATTGCCAAACAATTCTTTGGCGGTCGTGATCTTTCCATCGCCATTTTCATCATAAGCGATAAAGGATCCCGCGCTGCCTTTTTCAGGCCAATAGCTTTTGGACATAGGGCTAAGTGGAAAATCAACTTCAGCCGTAAATTGTGGGCGCTTGTCATCAAAGAACACCATTAAAGGAGAATAGAATCCATCACAGAATCCCACCTGCCCCGGCATGTCTACTTTGATATCGTATGTTTTTTTATCTCTAGAAACAGACCGATGCGCTGTCGCATTCAAGCCTCCCGTTCTTGCCACGTAGTCTGCTGGATTTCCATTCACATGGCATCGAGGGCAACGAACTGCAAACTGGGCATTGGCGAGTGGATCAACTTCCTGCGTGAAGTGCATGCCCGTAATCGAAAAGTCATTTCCGAAATGAACATCCCCTTTGCTATCCGTAGAAGCCTTAATGTCGACAGGTACTACCACGCGAATCGTATTATCCGCAGATTGTACCAAGAGATTACCGTACCCACCGCTATTCAGCGTTTGTATACTCGGCCCGGCATTCAACAGAATGGTTGCGGGATACCTCAAGACTATTTTCTTCGCACTGCCATTTTCAACGGCATCAATCTCCATTGTAATTTCTGATAGAGGTGACACCGGCATCGAAACATTTCGCAGATTCGTTCCAAAGCACTTATGCGAAATATTTAACACGACATCATTACTGCTGGCAGATGAAGTTTGACCTCCAAAAACCACGTTTGAAAAGCCCGCCGACCCCACGCGTGGATTGATCGAAGCTTCCTCGGCAGCCATGGCATGTATTGATGCGACTAAAGACACCGTCCATGAAAAGAATAACATCCCCATCTTTTTCACAAACTCCCCCTATTTTTTTAATACCATATAATCAATTATCGAACTTGTTGCCGCCGCTCGTTTCATCACCAAAGACTTAATTCCTTTGGCTAACAAAGATCCTTCTGGAAAACCAGATCCGTTATGAACTGAGCGATAGACGGAAATCTGCATATCCTTTTCCGTCTTTAAATAATACTTCACAATGAACACTTTTTTAAGACGTACCAACGGATTTCCGCCCCCGACCGCTGGAATGTTTCTCAGGAAGTAATCTTCGTTAGAAATTGTTTCATTTGGATACAGAGGGTGGGAAAAATTAATCATTCCCACATTGGACAGTCGACCCAAGACATCCCCTTTTGTCACGACACCCAAATAGACAGGAGATCTGGCTGGCACCGTGTAATCCAATCCTGTCGTCGTCACGCGACGAAAGCTGGCCGGAGAATCCAGCATTAATATATTACCGATCTCCCAAAGACTAGCAGACCCTGTGCCTCTTTTACTTACGATCTTGTCTTTGTTTAAGGAAACGAAGGTTAAACTTGCCTCCTGAATAGCTGACGTCGGCTGCGGACCTACATTATACGCTTTTTCTGGAGCATAGAGCATGGATACAGTTTTCATCGAATCCACGATGAATATAAATTCATTTTTATCCGGTAAAAGAGTCAAAAGTCTCTCTCCACGATTCGTCAAATCCTGTTGCTCAGTAATATAGTCAAAGAAGTTTAAACCACGATCATCTTTCGTCACAATATTGTTAAAAGAGGACGATGACGCCTTTAGGTCTTGAACAAGAGTTCTTTCCAAAAGCAACACATCGGTAGATATCGATAAGTCTTCTTCTACTTCCTTGGTACTTTTACTTACAGATATTAAAAAAGAACCAACGCAAAGACTTAAGATCACCAGCATGCCACTGGCGACCAAAACTTCCATCAAAGTAAAACCTTTTTGACCTAAGTTTTTCATTGTACATTCACCACAAATTCATAATCATGGTAGCCGAAATCAGCTGGATTGCTGGTCCCCTTTTTGGTCGACCAATCCCTATGACTGAATCGTACAGTCACCAGGTAGACCCCGTAATATCCTTCATAAGATTGAATCACATACCCAAATCTGCCTGGGCAGGAAGAACAATCCGAAGCTTTCATCTGAAGCCCATTTCCCCAAGCCATAGGCAATGTCGCCAAATCTAAGCGTTCTGAATTGGGCTTGGAGTTATCATAGCTCAGCTGGTACATTTTCAAATTAGGCCGAATACTTTCGATAATATCATTCACCTGCTTATTTAAGAGCTGGTCGCCTTCCGTAGAAGACTGCATTTTTTTAATAGCCAAAATACCACTCGTAAAAGAAGAAGCCACAACCGCTATTAAAGCGAAGCCTAACAAAGCTTCAACCAGACTCATACCACCATTATTTGCGATGATTTTTTTAAATGACGTCATATGCCTGACTCCCGGTAAACTTCCATCGCAAAATAATTTCCTAAACTATTTTTGCAAACAGTGGCTGTACTCGTAGAACTAAGTAAACCACAATCTGGATCCACCGACGTCCAGCGGAATGGATCCGCTTTCAGACGTAAGGCCATCGCATTACATTGCTGGTTATTGACTCTATTCAACAGGGAAGGACGAGGGTGCCACAACGGTGTGCGCGGCATGCTGTTACAACTGCTTCCATCCACAGCTTTTAAAACTCTGGCATTTCTCAACAGGTACGTCGACTCTGGATGATAAATACTCTGCCAACGGATTCCCGCACGATATGCGGAATCGTCAATGGAGATCCCACCGGTGACAATGAATGTTCC
Organism: Bdellovibrio sp.; assembly: GCA_046070625.1. GTDB lineage: Bacteria > Bdellovibrionota > Bdellovibrionia > Bdellovibrionales > Bdellovibrionaceae > Bdellovibrio. Next base: position 24,108 of record JBJTMR010000196.1, read on the forward strand.
AATAATCGTTAAAGGTGTGGTTCGTTTGGAAATGGTCAACTTTTCACAGTTTAAAAAGCCCGCCACAAAGTTTGCACTGCCATCAATAATACATTCTCTCACGATGGACTTAATCACAAACGCAGGAACCCGACCGCCAACTGTCGAAGCATTGCCGATATCAAATACATAATTTGTTCGGCTGTCGTAGGAATTTGTGAAAGACCACGAAAGACTGGATACATCGGCAAAGCTACTTTCCCAGCCAACGGTCGCAAATGAGCTGTAATCTACGGTTTTACAAACCTCGTCGAAATTAATGTACATGTCATACGAGTTGATGTCTCCGCGGGAGCCACCATTCAAGTCCCTCAGGACTTTGGAGGATAAAAGACTACCGCTATTCCATTTTAGTTCAATGACCCCTCTATTAAGATTTCGACTTTGTGCAATTGCATCACGATTAGATGTAAAGTTCTGATAAGAGACGTCAAAAGCTTCGATCTCTACAGTAAAATTCATTTTATTTCCAGATTCATCAATCAACCACTCGGGATTTTTAGTATCCAACGTCAGGCTGCGATAAGACCCACTGCTTGTGCTGGCGTCCCCTGGTTTTCCAAAAATGCGGCTCAAACCAAGTTCGATCGTCGCTTTTTTCAGGTTCATGCTTTTGGCATTATCCAAACTATTCTGCATAGCGATGTTTTTTGACTCCAAGTTGCTGATGTCATTTTGATAGACCTGTTTTTTATACTTATAATCGTTCAAGGAGTCCTTGATCTGATCATAGCGCCGCTCCAAGCTTGCTATTTTGCTACTATCTTGAGGATTTTTCGCGCGTTCCTGTTGGAGGCTTTTTGCGACTTGGTCCAGATCCCCTTCGAGATCGCTAATTTTGTCCTTAATTATTGCCAATTGCTTTTGACTGTCTGCTAAAGACCTATTGTTTTGAGCAAGGCTGTTGGAATAAAGATCAATTAACGGTTGCACATTAGATTCTGTCGTTAAAACAGCCGTGCCTCCATCAGGAATAACTCCCGAGATGGCCAGGTTTCCAATAGTCATTTTATATCTAAGACCAGCGCCATTAGCCGATTGTTTGTAACCGGAGTCATAAAGCTTTAATCCCGATGTTCCGCTTTTTTGTGCCGTTGCTTGGGGCAAAGTTCCCGTTTGAGAGGTAAATTTATTATAGTCCGTCAGTTTCAAACGGTAAGCAAAGTCATTATTTTGAGCGGAAATTAAATCACCCAACACATGACTGTTGTTGGTCGCAGCCAAAAGAGAATTCGCTGCCGTATTCGCAATACACTTTTTCAACATTTCTGAATCTGGTGTCGAAGACGAAGTCTTACTTCCGGAAAGATACTCCAGCCCGAGATCTTTCTTTCCATCAACTTCGACTCCACCGCGGAATCCACCAAACTGACCAATTTCGGTCCAAAAGGCATTGCCCGAGCCCCCCATTGTACTAGGAACGAATCCGGCACCATCTCTTTTCAGTGCCCCCGCCCCGATATAGACTTTTTCCATAAAAGTCACTGGAGTGTATGATTGCACATCTTTACTAGATGGCAGAAAGATATCACTATTTACAAAAACGGGACTGTTA
>JBJTMR010000197.1:0-9011 GCA_046070625.1 Bdellovibrio sp.
GCAGAACAAGATCCGGAAATGGCTTTTGATTTCGCAGTAGCGGCCTTTATGATTGAAGGCTATGATGCGGCCTATGAGATCCTTGATTTCTGCGAACACAGCGAATCTTTGATGTGGCTGCGCTTAGAAGTTTTATTGCACCTACGTCGCTTTGTGGAATTACTGAATGAAATTTCCGTCATAGAGATTCGACTCGCCTCCAATCCAGAAACATTTTTTGCGACCGCCTACTTGCGGGCCCAAGCTCTGTGGGGATTGGGGCAAAAACATACGGCGATTGAAGTGATGGATGGCTTGCTTGCAGCACGGCCTCATTACCGCGCTGGCAGTGCTTTGCTGAGTATTTGGGGTGGCGGCTAGTGAAACGTGTTTTCTGGATTCTCATCACACCCACATTGGCCTTTCTCATTCTATGGGCATTAGGAAATTGGTTTCTTATCCCTCAGGTGGAAAAATGGGCTCTTGATGAATTGCAGAGCTATTCAAAGAAATCTTTGCCTGTGGAGATTCAAGCTGAACGTTTACATCTGCGTATTTTACGTCCCTCATTGGCATTGGAAAATATACACTTACGCCCTAAGGGCGAGCTCAACCAAGTCACTGAAGAAATCCGCATTGCTAGTGCTCGAGTTAATTTAGACTTCCTGACTCTTTTAGGTGGACGAGTCAACTTGTCGACGTTGATGATTGAAGCGCCTGAAGCCCGCTTAAACATTGACTCCCTTTTAAGCAAAGATACCAAACCGAAGCCTCTTCCGATGGATGAGATTTTTTCCATCGCGGAAAAACTTCCGCTGCAAAAGGTTCTTTTGCACAATATCCATGTCCTGGTGGAATCCAACAAGCTCGGCTTTAAAGTGGAAGCTCAAAATGGAGCTCTGCTTTTAACCAACATGGGCAAGAACGTAACAGCTAAAATTGATACGCCCCTGCTTCAAGTTGCCTTGAATGATGTCGGGCAATTTGCGGGCTCTCTGGACAGTCACCTGTATTTAACCCGCCAGTCGTTACGCATCCTTCAATTGGGCGTGCGCCTGGATGATTCTGAGTTTATCGGACGCGGCGAACTTACAGACTTCAAGAACGTCACTATTAAACCGACAGGCGTTGTGAATCTGACGGCAAAAATTGCCATTGCTGATATCTACAAAGAACTCAAAAAATTCAAGCCAACGATGAAGCTTCCTACTTTATCCGGAGAACTTAACACGGAAATAGAAGCCCACTTTCAAGGTGAAAAAGAGTTCCGTGGTAAAGCCGGCATCAACACCAAGTCCATCGTCGTTGATAACTTCGAACTTGGCGATGCCCACATTCAAGGTGAATTTAAAAATCATTTGATTTCATTTTCGGAAGTGAATGTTTCTCATCCAGCAGGAACAGCCTCTTTAAGTAAGTCACAAATCAATTTGGAAGACGATTTCGCGTTTAAATCTACAGTTAAAATTGACTCTCTGGATCTGCAAAAACTTTTCAAATCCGTGGACCTGGCGAGCATTCCTGTGGGTTTCCACGCAAAAGGTCATTTCCCTTGCTCGGGTCACGTTAAACCTAGCTTTTCTTTAACTTGTGAAAATGCGGAAATTATCGGCTCTGACCTTTGGGTCAAATCCGAGAACACCAAAAAAGGAAATGAACTTGTAAATATCAAATCGATGACAGCTCGAGGAGCGATGACTGTGTCGACCCAAGCTGTAAGTTACGACGCCGCCCTCACCATGGGTGATAGCTCCGGCAGCAGTAATGGCGTCATTGATTTTGATAAGGGCTTTAAAATCAATTACAAGACAAAGAGTTTAGATTTTAAAAATGTCCAAAACCTGGCGCACTTGAAAATAGAAGGCAATGCCAGTATCGAAGGCAGCACTGAGGGGAATTCCCAAACCGCAACGTTTGATATGGCCATGAATGCTCGTGATTTTATCTTTGAAGACTTCAACTTAGGTAACATCATCAGTAACATCAAGTTACGCAAGGGCCACTTGTTGTTCGAAGAACTTGCGGGCGCGCAAAACAAAACTCAATACATTGGCGATCTGGATGTGGATCTGAACAACAGCCGCCTGGTTGGAACCTTCAGCATCCCTTCAGCGGAACTTGTTGACGTGACCAAAATCTTTGAACGAATTTACAAGTTCCCGCTAGATATTCAAGGTTCCGGAGCTGCTCGCGCCCACGTCGAAGGCCCCCTGAGCTTCTGGAAGCTCAATTACAAATTAGAATCGAGCTTCAAAGGTGTTTCTGCCAATGGTGAATCCTTTGATCAACTCCACTTCAATGTGGATGCAACGAATGGCAATATCAAAGCCAAAAAAGTCCAACTGCTGAAGAATTCTTCAAGTATCAACGTCGTTGGCGGTATCAGTTCGGATCAAATTCTGAATTTGGTTGTCGATGCCAAAAACTGGAAATTGGAAGAGTCCGATAATATTTCCAGTATCAGCTCGAACATCTATGGCAACGCCAACGCGACGGCCGAGATCAAGGACCATACAAGCAATCCCCATGTTTTGATTAAGGGTGCCATCACCGACACGGTATTAGAAGATCAAGAAATTCCCAATTCAAACTTTGTGCTAAAGCTGGACAAACGCAGCATGGGTGGACAAGTAAGCTTATTCGGCGACAAAGTCACCGGTGACTTCCAGCTACCTTATGAAAGTGGTAGCTCCCCACTGTTGGTAAAAATGAAAACCAACAACTGGAATTTTTCTACCCTATTGGCTTTGATCGGTGGCGCCAACCTTGCCAGCGAGTATGACTCATCCATGACGTCCGTGATTGATTTGAAATCCGAAAGTGGAGATATATTTAAGTCCACAGGCAAAATCACGGTTCAAAACTTCATGTTAAAACGTGGCTCTTTAAGTCTGGCAAACTCCGGCCCTATTGAACTGCAAACAGACAATGGCGTGACAACAATTAAAAACTTCGCTTTGCGTGGTCCGAATAACAATGTGCAAATTCAAGGTTCTAACTTTACTTCGGAGCGCTTAAATTTAGCGATCAATGCCAAAGCGGACTTACGACTGTTGCAAATCTTTACTCCGTTCCTGGATGACCTTGGCGGCCCTTTGGGTATTCAAGCAAATGTCACCGGTCGCGTTACCAAACCAGAGATTCTGGGCAGCGCTGCCTTAGCCAATGCCTATGTGAAACTTAAAGGCTTCCCGCACCCGATTGAACGTTTATCTTCTGAAGTTTCTTTTTCACAAAGCAAGATCATCATTAGTTCTATTGAGGGACAAATGGCGGGGGGCACAATCACAGGCGAAGGCAGCGTCGTGATTAATGGCGTTCGCGATTTACCAACATCGATTCGTCTCCATGCGGAAAACATTTCTTTAGTGGTCCCGGACCGCGTCCGTACCAACGGGAATGCGGATCTATTATTTTCTGGTCGCTGGTTCCCGTTCACGCTTTCGGGAACTTACCGAGTCTTTGGTGGTATCTTTGAAAAGGAATTTGTTGAAGGCGGTGACAGTGTCGTCAATGTTCGCCAAAGCGTGTATTTGCCAAAAGTTCTTCGTGAAAGCCAATTTGAGCCGGTGTTGTTGGATATTCAAATTATCCTAGATAAACCCCTGCAAGTTAAAAACTCTCTGTTTGATGGAACAGCGACAGGCCATGTGCAAGTCAAAGGGGCGCCTTCCAACCCGATCCTTATCGGACGAGTGACGACAGAAAAAAAATCCAAAATCGTCTTTAAAGATCGCATCTTTGAGATTCAAACCGGCACGGTCGAATTCAATGATCCTAATGAGATCAATCCCAGCCTTTATCTGACGGCGACATCCCGTGTGAATGAATACGATCTTACTTTGTTAGCTCAGGGCTCCGCCAAAAACTTAACGATTAAAATGTCCAGCGTACCTCCGTTGAGCGAACAGGACATCGTATCGCTGATTGCCCTTGGTGTAACTTCGGCGAGCATGCAAAGTTCCGCTCAATCCAAAGCCGTGCAAGAACAAGCTGGCCTGGAGGTCGGTGGCGCGGTTCTGGCAAAACCTATCAACAAGCAACTAGAAGCCACTGGTTTTAATCTTTCTGTGACCTCTCAGTACGATTCCACCCGAAATATCAGCGTTCCGAAAATTACCTTAACTCGAAAAATGACCGAGAAAATGAAAGTTTCAGGAAGTCGTCAAGTTGGTGACGTCACCGGCTATGACGTGAAGCTAGAATATCTTTTGAATCCAAATTGGACCGCTGTGGGTTCGTTCGAAAATAAAAGTCTTTACGACAACAATACCCTGCAAAACACTCCGCAAGAATCCGAAAGTATTTTCGGTTTGGACCTTGAGTTTAAACGGGAGTTCAAATGATTTCTAAGAACCTCCTGCTGACTTCTTTGGTGCTAGCCGCCCTTTCTTGCCCCGCCTGGGCTAAAAAAGCTTTGGATCTTTCCACGTTGCCTCAAGATGTGCGCACCGATTTATTGAAGCGCTTTCCTCTGGCGGACAAAGATAAGATCGCCCTTAGCGAAATGGATGAGATTGTCCGCTATCTACAACTGCAACCTCAGTTTGACCGTGTTCAAATTATCGACGCGGGCAATGGCGCCTATAAACTGCAATATTTCCATGCTCGTCGTGTCGGTAAAGTCAGCTACCAAGGAACGCGTTTTTATTCAGACAATGAAGTCAGCAATATCTTTACCGCAAAAACCGGTGATGTCTTTGATCAACAAGAGCTAGTAGATCAAGGCGAACGACTGCGCTTATCTTATAAAGACCAGGGATTTTTTAATGCCATCGTCGATATTGAAATGCCACCCGGAGCAAAAGACGATGTCGATGTTATCGTTAAGGTGACCGAAAACAAACGCACCCTGATTCACGCCATCAATTTACAAAGTCCCAACAACGTTCTTAACAAAGCTCTGCTCAACAAGCTGGACTCCCGAATCGACGATCCTTTGACGGAAAAAAGCTTAACGGAAATCAATAAAAAAGCTCGAGCTTATTTGAATTCTGAACGCTATGTTCGCGCTGACTTTTCCGGCCCGACGATTACCTATAGCTCTGATGAATCTGAAGCCACTCTTACTTATCGCGTGGATAAACCGGAACGCTATATCTTTGAATACCGTGGCGTCCGCCTGTTAGGGCGTGGTTCCGTGGAAGACGCTTTGGATTTAGATAATTATTACTCTGGCAATCCAAGTGTCGGAACCGAATTAGCACAGAAGATCCGCAATTATTATATCTCGGAAGGCTACGCTCGCGCGGAAGTAAATTCAGAAGAGGAAGACACCAGCAAGCCTTTTGTTCGCAAAGTTATTTTTAGCATTGATGAAGGCCCTCGAGTTAAAATATCGACAATTAATATCGCTGGAAAAATCAGTCGCAACCCTAAACGCTATAGTAATTTTATCTTAGAGCACAGTTCTAAAACTGTGGCCGAGGGTTACTACAACAAAGAAGACGTCGATTTAGGACTTAAAAATCTGATTTTGGACATGCAAAACGAAGGCTTCTTGCAAGCCAAGATCATTTCTACTCGCCTGACCTACAACAGAGAAAAAACTGAAGTCACTCTGTATGTGAATTTAGATGAAGGACCTCTGACAAATATTCAGGCCGTGAACTTCACGGGCAATCAGGCTTATACGAATGAACAACTGCTGAAGGTGACTGAACTTAAACCAGGACCTTTAAAGCTTAAGCAAATTGAAACTGCGATTACCAATATCAAAAACCACTATCATGATAATGGCTATATCGAGATGTACCTCATGAATGAGCATGAGGATCTGGTTACTTACGATGCGACCAACACTCAAGCGACTCTGAATTTCAAAATCTTTGAAGGTCCTCAAGTTCGCGCTGCGAGCATTGTTTTGGAAGGTAACACCTTCACAAAAGACTCCGTTTTGTATCAAGAGCTTGAGATTCGCAAAAACGAACTCATCACCCCGCAAAAGATTGAAGACTCGATTACACATTTGCAGCGTACGGGTTTCTTTACCACCGTGGAAGTTCGCACTCTGGAAGAAAAAACCAATATCGCGGATCGCACGGTTTTAGTGAAGGTCTCTGAACGTGAACCGGGATTATTCACCTTGGGGGCTGGTGCGACCAATGAAAGACAACTGACCCTAAGAGGCTATGCCGGAGTTGCTTATCGCAATCTTTTTGGCACGGGCCGCGGGATTTCATTACGCTTGGAAGGAAATTACAACGTCGCAGACGTAAAGTATCTCGAAAGTAAAATCGTCTTAGGGTATTTGGAACCTTACTTATTCAACTCTCATATTCGTGGACGGGTTAATATTACGAAGTCGAGCCTGATCACTGACTATAACGTCAGACAGGTGACGGATCTGAATTCCTATACCTACACCATCGAAAAAGATCTCACGAGTCATATTTTGGGAACTTGGGATGTGTATTCTTTGGCGCAAGTTCGAGACTATGGCTTGGACGACACTTACCCTTACGAGCCGACAACTCAAGACATCGTGACCACGGGGCCTAACATAGACTTTGATTTCCGTGACAACCCTTTCAATCCTACTCGGGGCACGTTTACTCGCCTGAATGCCGAGTATTCAGATCCTATTATGGGCTCTTCTGAAACCATTAAATACTGGCGTGCGGTTTTAAGCTTCACTCTGTACAACAACCTGGGCACTTGGCAAAAACAACCTGTTGTTTGGGCCAACCAAGTTCGTGGTGGTTACCTCAGAAACATGTCGACAGAACCAGATACACCTACCCGTCAAAGTGGCGTTCCTTGGGATAAAAAGGGCTTTACTCTGGGTGGCATCTCTACGGTTCGCGGTTATGAAGCCGGATCTGAGTACTTCCCGAATAACAACGACTTAAAAATTGCTGGCAAAAGCCAAAAGTATTACATGACGACTGAATCCACGATGACGCTGTTGAAGTCTGAACTTCGCTTCCCTGTTTATGGTGGTTTAGGTGGCGCCCTCTTTTATGATGGCGGATGTGTGTTGATTGAAGGCTTGGATATCAAAGATCCATATAGATCTTCCACAGGTGTCGGCATTCGTTATGGAACTCCAGTGGGACCACTCAGTGTTGATATGGCCTGGAAGCTCAATCAACAACGGGGCGAGGATCCATGGCGTGTTCATATTTCCATCGGAACGTTCTAATCGTGGTTTAAATTTCTACCGGTCGTACGTGCAAAATCGTTAAATAGCCGCGCAACGTATCCCCTTGCATCAAAGACGTTAAGCAATGTTCTTTGGCCCAGAAGCGCAGCTTTTCTAAAGAGCTGCTCTCTTCGATAATATGCTCGGGATTATTATAATAAAGGGGCTCTGTCATTTTTCCGGCAAGCAAAGGCCCGACGCTCTCGAGCAGAAACTTGGTAACGGCTTCTTCTCTTTTGTAGAGATCAAACCAAAGACGGCAGTAAATATCTTCGACAGTATAACTGGTGTATTCAAAAAAATTGAATGTGCGAAAAATTTGACGGTGATCTAAACCGTAGAATTCGACCACATATTGGGGTTGAATATAATCCTCAACTTTGACGTCACAAGAAAAGCCGAAGTGCTGCAACCCCTGCCTTACCAAAAAACGAGCGTCTTTGATTTGATTTCCAGACCTATGAACCTGACGGCAAATTTCGAGATAATCATTAAGGCGATTTGTCGTCCACAATCTTTCCGCCGGAGTCAGTTGCTTAAAAAATTTCATCGCCGGATGAGAATAAGGTCTTACCACCCAACCTTCTTTTTCAATAATATAGCTAAGCTCTTCGCATAAGGAGCGGAACTTAGCAACGAGTGGTGCGGACAAAAAAGCCATACAGCCTCAAAACAATTACGAGTTTAGTTCGGGTTTACAACTATCAAAAAACAAAAGCCCCGCAAATGAAGCGGAGCTTTGTTAATTTAAATTATAGAATTTTTGGAATTCTAACGAGATTTGCTGCTTGCAAATTTACGGCGAAGATCCTGAGTTACCTCTTGGATTGTCGTACTTAACGTCACCTCAAAAAGATCTTCTGCGGAAACCTTATACAACTCACCCAAGCGTTTCAATGCGTTGATTGGTGGGTGCGATACGCCACGCTCCCAATTAGAAATAAACTGAGGAGTGGAATAGCCAAGCTTATCTGCAACATCTCTTTGCGAGAGACCTGCTGATACACGCTTTTGTTTCAAGAAATCTGCTAACATATTTTTTTGTTTCATAACCATCCACCTAATGCCTAAAGCATACACGCAACCAATTTAACATGACAAGTGTTTGATTCTAGGTTTCTTACCTTCATCAGCTTGATAAAAACATCAACCTAAACAAGTATAGTATACAGGTTTTTGATTAAATTGCTTCCTGTTTTTTTGCAGAACACCTTAAAAACAAGAAAATATTTACAAAATTGACTGCTTACAAAATGGAGGATTGCTCAAAATCATGGACCACTCCCAACACCGCCACTGGATAGAGAATTTTAAGATTACGAGTTTACTCGTAAATCCCATGGGTCGATTGGGACTCTACGGATTGCTGAATCTGCTGCAAGAAACCGCATGGATGCATGCTGAAGCAATTGGCTTTGGTATGAACGATATGGAACAACAAGGCCTGTATTGGGTTCTGACTCGTCAAACAGTGCAGATGAAGAAATGGCCAAGATTCAAGCAAACCATCTCCGTGGAAACTTGGCTGCGACCACCCGAGGGGGCCTTCGTCACGCGGGAATTTTTGATCAAGGATTCTGATGGCCACGTTCTGGGCGCCTGTGCCACAAGTTGGCTGGCTTTGGACCGACAGACCGGAAAGATTTTGCCATCACAAGATCTCCGTCCTTGGGAACACATTTGCCAAGATCTTACGACGGGACTCACGACCGACAAAATTCCTGTCGCCGGATCTTATGAAAAGCTCGCGCGCTTTCGGGTTCGCAATTCAGATTTGGATATCAATCAACACGTCAACAACTGCAAATATGCCCAGTGGATTTTGGATTCGATCCCCTACGACCTCCACAAATCCTTGAAACTCAACTCTTACTCCGTTAACTTTTTA
>JBJTMR010000198.1:0-1806 GCA_046070625.1 Bdellovibrio sp.
ATACCCTCTTTAGTAGCGATAAAGACATCTGACTGACCGTCTGAGATCTTTACTGCGATAATTGCGTCATTAAGATCTGTCGTTAATGCAATTACACCAGCAGTTCTTGGGTTCGAGAATGCATCCAAAGATGTTTTCTTAATAACACCTTTTTCAGTCAACATAACAACGTACTTGCTTTCGTTAAACTCATCTACTGGCAAGATCGCACGTACGCTTTCACCGCTAGCAAGCTGAACTACGTTAGCTAAAGATTTACCTTTTGAAGTTCTAGAACCAAGTGGCAACTTATGAACTTTACACCAGTAAACTTTACCTTTGTCAGTGAAGACAAGAAGCATCGTTTTTGTCGAGGCAGAGAACAAATCTGTTACGTAGTCTTCTTCTTTTGTCTCCATGCCTTTTAGACCCTTACCACCACGTTTTTGAACGCGGTATTCGGCTGTCGGCATACGTTTGATTAGGCCTGTATTGGTTACAGTTACAACCATGTCTTCATCAGCGATCAAATCTTCATCTTCGATATCATCTAGACTGCCTTGTAATTGTGTACGGCGAGGGTCAGCATAGCGTTTTTTGATGTCTTCAAGTTCAGCGACGATAATTTTATAGATTTCGCGAACGTCAGCCAAAACGAATTTCAACCAGTCGATTTGTTTTTGAAGTTCAGCAAGTTCAGCAATGATCTTATCACGCTCTAAACCTGTTAGGCGTTGTAAACGCATTTCGAGGATAGCTATAGCCTGACGTTCAGAGAATTCAAACTTGGACATCAACGCTTCACGAGCCGTGTTAGCTTCTTTAGATGCACGGATCGTTTTGATAACTTCTTCGATGTGATCAAGAGCTTTCTTTAGACCTTCTAAGATGTGTGCGCGCTCTTGGGCTTTCTTCAGTTCGAAGATACAACGTTTCGTAACTACGTCACGACGGTGATCTACGAATGCCTCAAGCATACCTTTAAGATCGAATACAACTGGTTGGTTTTTCGCATCAAGGGCAAGCATGATGATACCAACAGATACTTGCATCTGAGTGAATTTGTATAAACGATTCAAAATAACGGAAGCATTTTCGCTACGTTTTAGATTGATCACGATACGCATACCTTCACGAGAAGATTCATCGCGGATATCAGAGATACCTTCGATTGCTTTATCACGAACTAGGTCCGCAATGCTTTCGATCAACTTCGCTTTATTAACTTGGTATGGAATTTCCGTAATGATGATGTCTTCACGGTCTTTGTTTGGAACGATTTCAGCAACCGCTTTTAGGGAGATGATACCGCGGCCTTTTTTATAAGCCTGCAAGATACCTTCACGACCAGCGATAACACCTGAGGAAGGGAAGTCAGGCCCCTTGATGTGAATCATGAGGTCTTCAAGCTGACAAGTAGGGTTGTTGATCAAATGGATTGTACCATCGATCACTTCACCCAAGTTGTGCGGCGGAATATTTGTCGCCATACCAACTGCAATACCCGAAGAACCATTCACCAAAAGATTTGGGAATTTTGCCGGAAGTACTAACGGAATTTGCAAAGAGTCGTCGTAGTTCGGACCGAATGCGACAGTTTCTTTTTCAATGTCGTTCAATAATTCTTCTGCCATCGGAGTCATACGGATTTCCGTATAACGCATGGCTGCCGCGCTATCGCCGTCGATAGAACCAAAGTTTCCTTGGCCATCTTCAAGCGGGTAGCGAAGAGAGAAATCCTGGGCCATACGAACCATAGTTTCGTAAACAGCCGAATCACCATGCGGATGGTATTTACCGATTACGTCACCCACCACGCGGGCAGAT
>JBJTMR010000199.1:0-2584 GCA_046070625.1 Bdellovibrio sp.
CTTGGATAAAAGTCTGGGTCTAATGTTGGTATGGATTTACCTCTTTGGATCGACTTCTTTGATGAACTGCAAAATGTACGAGGACGTTCTCAGAATACGGTGATGGCTTATCGCCGCGATTTAGAACTCTTTGTTGAGTATCGCAAAACCAATAAATCCGTACCGGGATTTTACGAGTTTATGAAAAAGCATAAGCTTTCGACTCGCTCTCAGGCGCGTGTGATCTCTTCTTTAAGAACTTATTTTAAATACTGTGAAACCCGTGGCGAAACCTGTCCGGAATTGCGCGAGCTTCGTCCGCCGAAGGTGAAAGTGGGCTTGCCCAAGGTTCTGACGCCACAAGAATTTCAGCAGCTCTTTGATGCCGCTGAGGTGAATGACCCGGTGAAGACCGCTCGGAATCAACTGACGTTGTTGTTCCTTTATGGTTTAGGTTGTCGCGTATCGGAACTTATCTCTTTGAACGTGACTGATTTTAATCCAACCGACCGCTGGGTGAAAGTTTTAGGTAAAGGTTCGAAAGAACGCTTGGTGCCTTTGACAGAAAAGCTGGCGGAACATCTGACTCAGTACCTGCGTGAGCACCGTCCTGCGCTGATGAAAGAAAATAATCCGGCGATCCTTATCAATGACCGCGGACATCGTCCCTCTCGGGTCGATGTCTGGAGATGGTTGGCCTCTTGGTCAGCGCGTGCAGGGTTTGCAGAGCCTGTGAATCCACACAGATTCCGCCATGGCTGCGCAACGGCTTTGTTGGAAAGTGGTGCAGATCTTCGTTCCATTCAGATGTTATTGGGACACGCCAGTATCCAAACAACGCAGATTTATACGAATGTGACGACAAATACGATGACTCGAACGATTGAAGAGCATCATCCGCTTTCCCAACTGCAGGAAGCTGATAAATAGTCCGGCATTCGAAATCTGATTTTCGTCAAACCGCCTGAAAAGCCCACCTCGTCGTGGGCTTTTCTTTTGCTTGGCCATCTGGCCACTATGAAAATAAAATCTCTTGTTCGTGAACATGACTCTTTAATCCCGGTGGATGTTGAAATTAATTTCACTCCCGGGTTGCCTCAAATCCAATTTCTGGGATTGCCGGATCAAGGCATCAAAGAAAGCATACATAAAATCAAAAGCGCCATCCGTGCGCAGGGATTTGAGTTCCCCAAGGCGCAACAGGTTTTGGTGAATCTGCGCCCCAACCATTTGAAAAAGTCATCACGAGGGGTGGAGTTGGCTGTGGCTCTGGGGATCTTGTGGGAATCAGAACAAGTGCCGAAGCCATCGGCGCCAGAGATTTTAGTTTATGGTGAATTAGGATTGCTTGGAGAAGTTTTTGAGCCTGACGATTTGGTAAAGGATTTTGAACTCGACGGAAATGTCCCAGTATGGACGGGGAGAGGAATGAATTCTAAAGCCGTGTTTGATCGTCACGTCTTAACGTGTTTGCAGGATATGCGTGCGCCAGAAATTATTTCTGGTGTGCCCCGCGAATACGAAGTGCATCGCCCATCTCATGATTTAAATTTGTACTTCCCAGAGCGCCAAGCTCATCTCTTGGAAGTGGCCGCTTTGGGCGAGCACTCTATTTTACTGGCCGGCCCTTCAGGCTCTGGCAAAAGCACGATTGCACGAGTTTTGACGACCTTGTTGCAGGCGCCCTCTCAAGATGAAATGCATCAGATTGTTCAGAACAACAAAGGTGCCAGTGAAACGCCTTTGCGTTGGCGGCCCGTCGTACATCCTCATCACTCAACGACAGCGTTGGGATTGATCGGAGGAGGCAGTCCTCCGTTTAAAGGTGAAATTACGCGGGCTCATAAAGGGGTGATTATTTTAGACGAACTTTTGGAATTTCAAAGCAAGGCCCAAGAGGCTTTGCGTGAACCAATGGAAGAAAACTGCATTCGTATTCGTCGTGGTCGGTATCTAAAGGAATACCCTGCGGAAAACCTAGTCGTTGCCACGACCAACCTGTGTCCCTGTGGTGATTGGGTTCCGCGAGCCAAGGTGGTGTGCGGCAGATCTTTGAAGCGCTGTCAGTCCTATGGGGAGCGCTTGTCAGGTCCGTTAGTGGATCGCTTTCAAATCGTGTTTTTCACCCAACGAAAAGAGTCCGGCTCTGTTCCGGTGACTCAAATTCTTACGAAGTTAGAGGAGGTCCGTGTCTTTCGCGAGCATTTGGCGGCCAGGGATGCTCGATTTCGTAAGCTTTCTTCGCGTTGGAGCTTTGAGGATCTTGCTCAAGACTTAAACGGATTTTATATGCGCGAACTATTCCCTCAAGAGATGTCATCTCGCCGGAGGGAATTAGCAACGCTGCGAGTCGCAAGAACCCTTGCCGACTTGGAATTCGGTGAAAGGCTTGAGCCAAGGCATGTGGAAGCAGCACTTAAGATGACCTTAGAGCCTTTCGAGGCCCTGAAAAGAATGGGGAATTAGTTCTAATTGGCAAAGGAGTTGACTATTGGGGCCCTTTTCCCTAAATTAGTTTTTCTTGCAAGGTGGGTTGGCCGAGAAGTTAGGCACAGCTCTGCAAAAGCTGCTAGAGCGGAGCGTTACCGCTACCCACCTCCATTTT
>JBJTMR010000200.1:0-31554 GCA_046070625.1 Bdellovibrio sp.
GGCAAAAAATTGATGGTCGATCCACATCGCAACAACCAAGGTTCGTTCTATAAAGGTGTTGATTTGATCAAGCCCAATTACGATGAAGCGGTTGTTCTTGCGGGAATGGATTTCGACGACCTGAAAGGCAACCCGAACAAGGTTGTTGAAGTCGGTCGTGCTTTACAAAAAATAACAGGTGCAAAAGAAGTTGTTCTGACTCGTGGTAAAGACGGCATGACAATTTTCTCTGGCGAACAAATCACTGAAGTTCCAACATACGCGCAAAAAGTGTTCGACGTAACAGGCGCTGGTGATACCGTTATCGCAGCCCTCGCATTGGGGTTAGTTTCCGGTCTCTCATTGGTTCACAGCTGCATGCTAGCCAACAACGCCGCAGGCGTCGTCGTCGGCAAAGTAGGTTGCGTTCCCTGCGAAATCCCCGAACTCATCGAATACATCCAAACAACCCACTAAAAGGTACGCCGTACCTTTTTGGCATGCAGGGAGTCACAATGTCCGATATTTCATTTAAGGTGAATTCTCAGTTGTTGCCCGAAGGCTTCCCTCGTGAGTTCGATGCACATATTTATTTTAGATCCAGTGATCGTACTTTTGCAGCAGAGCTTCGTGAAAAGGCGATTGCCGTGTTTGCGGGTCAGCGTGTTTTTACGGGGGAGATGATTCCTGTTCCAATTGGACCTCATCTCGTTCCGATGTTCGAAATCAATTTCCCGAAAGAAAAGTTCACTGACGTTGTGTTGTGGTTGATGAAAGAACGCGGGGACTTGTCAGTCCTAGTTCATGAACTGACCGGCGATGATTTTTATGACCACACCCAAGCCGCTCTTTGGCTGGGAGAGTCGGTTCCTTTGAAATACGACGTCTTTTAGGCAGAGATTGTAGATCGGAGGAGTTCAAGTGTTTGCAATACGAAGAGCACTTCCTGATGACGCCCTAGGAATTCATGAAGCACACATGCGTTCTATTCGCGAAGTCTGTTCTAAAGATCATACAGCTGAAGAAATTCAAGGCTGGGGAAATCGCCCTTATCGAGAAGATCAACGCGTGAATGCAATTCAGAAGCAACATGTTTGGGTTGTTGAAAATGTCGGAAAGATCGCAGGTTATGGTCATTTATTTCTTTCCAATAAAGACGACCTGATGCGAGGTTATGTCGTGGCTCTTTATCTTGCCCCCGAAGCAAATGGCCGAGGTCTTGGAGCGGAGCTTATTCGTTCGATGATTGCCGAAGCTCAAAGCAAAAAGGCCATCGAGATCAGTTTGGAATCCACTTTAACTGCCCATGGCTTTTATAACAAAATGGGCTTTCGAGATTCCGGGGAGCAGATCACAGTCGAAGTTGGTGGCTCCAAAGTTCGTTGTATACCGATGACATTAAAGCTTTAGGGTCTAACAGACTGCTAACAAACCCAGCGAAAGGGCATTTTTTGCAAGAAAGGCTCTTTTTTAGGGTCTTTTTTTATCCCCTAAGCCCCTGATTTTAGAGAATTCCTAGGCGAGCGGGGGAGGCTGTGCTAGAACCTCGGCACACATAATCCTTATACCAAAGGGGTCACTAAAGATCCCAGCTGTAATAAGCATGGCTGTCATAAGCCGAGGAGCCCAAAGATGGAATTGAACGAAGGCACTGCCGCGTCTCTAGCCCCAGTGAACTATGCTGACGATAACGTCGCAAAACCACTGGAAAACAAACCCGCAAATTTTTATTCTCTGACACTGGAAGATTTGAAGACTTACCTGAAAGGTAAAGGCAAAGAGCAATTCCGCGCTCAGCAAATCTTCAAATGGGTTTACGAACAACGTATCACTGATCCTGAGCAAATGACGAATTTGTCGAAGGACTTCCGTGCTGAACTTCCAAAGCTTTTGTCTTTTGAACTTCCGGGCATTTTGACTCACTTGAAATCTGTGGATGGCACTCAAAAATTCTTGTTCGACATGGGCGACAAACAAAGCGTTGAGTCCGTGGTGATTCCGTCTGAAGGTCGTCTGACTTTGTGTATTTCTTCTGAAGTGGGCTGCAACATTGGTTGTAAATTCTGTTTCACTGGTAAGCAAAAACTAAAACGTCGTTTGCGCACTGAAGACATCGTCGGTCAGTTCATGCAAGTTCATGATCGTTTGGAGCCAGGTCAACGCATCACAAACATCGTATTCATGGGTATGGGCGAGCCACTGGACAATCCAGAAGCAGTTTTCAAAACTATCGACGTGATTCATTCTCCATGGGGTATTAACTTGTCCCGTAAGAAAATTACCGTATCCACTTCTGGTATCGTTCCTGAGATGTGGCGTATCGCTGATGCGAAAGTTCGTTTGGCAGTGAGCTTGAATGCTCCAACTGACGAGATCCGTTCGCAAGTGATGCCGATCAATAAAAAATGGAACACGGAAATGTTGTTGGACGCTTGTAAGCAGTACACCGATAAAACAGGCGACAAAGTGACATTCGAGTACGTTTTGTTGAAAGGTGTCACAGATTCTCTTGAAAATGCGCGCCAAGTGGCAAAATTAACTCGCCATGTACCATGCAAAATCAATATTATCCCATTCAACGAACATCCGGGTTCAACTTACGAGCGTCCATCAGATGCAACGATTGAAGCCTTCCACTCGGAACTAAACCGTTTGGGAGTACACGTGTTGCTAAGACGTTCTATGGGCCGTGATATCTTCGCAGCTTGTGGTCAGTTGAACAGCACGCATAAGGATGATTCTGCAACGATGGATATTTCTAATTCCCAACTTGCTGGGATGCCGAAAGCAAAACGTGAATTGGCAGCGATGCACGCCGCAGAATTCGCAGCTCGCAATTCCGCTCACGCGGCGGTGAGCTTTGAAAACGAAACTAACGACTAATACGTCAACATTGGAGATTTTAAAATGTCAGAAATTCTAGTAGTAGGCAGCCTTGCATACGATTCTATCCAAACTCCGTCAGGTCGCGCAGATCGCGCTCTTGGTGGCTCTGCAAATTATTTTTCATTGGCAGCCTCTTTGTTTTCCAAAGTTCGCGTCGTCGGTGTTGTGGGTGAAGACTACGACCAAAAGGACTACGATCTTTTGAACAACCGTGGCGTTGATTTAGCCGGTTTGTCTAAAGTTCCTGGTAAGACTTTCCATTGGGCCGGGTCTTATGAAGGCGACATGAATGAAGCAAAAACTTTGAACACAGAGCTGAACGTTTTTGAACATTTCAATCCACAATTGCCTGAGCACTATAAAGATTCTTCCTTTGTATTCTTGGCAAACATCGCTCCAGAACTTCAATTGCAAGTATTGTCTCAAGTAAAATCACCTAAGTTTGTAGGCCTTGATACAATGAACTTGTGGATCAATATCAAAAAAGAAGCGTTGATCGAAGTTGTTAAAAAAGTGAATTTGGTTTTAATCAACGAAGGCGAAGCAAAAATGTTAACGGGTGCTGCCAACGCAATCTCTGCGGCGCCGATGATCACGGCCATGGGCCCATCTGCAGTCGTCATTAAACGCGGGGAGTATGGCTTTGCTATGTACACGAAAGAAGAAGGTTACTTCATCTTGCCAGCAATGCCGATCCCAACCGTGATCGATCCAACTGGTGCCGGTGATACATTTGCTGGCGGGTTCTTCGGTTACTTGGCCGCTCAAAAAACTGTCCCAACGATCTCTGCATTGAAACAAGCCTGCATCATGGGTTCCATGATGGCGTCGCATACAATTCAGGATTTCTCTGTAAAGGCACTGGAAAAAGTGACGTTGGCCGATTTAGAAAAACGCCTCGCTGAATACAAAAAAGTTATCACAGTGTAGGTTTTCGAAATTCATCTCAACTAAAAACAAAAGCCCTCTAAAAAGAGGGCTTTTGTTTTTTTAATACGTTAATAAGGCTAATTCTGAAAGGCTATTTTCCTAGTTTGATAAGCAAACCGCTGATCTCTGCATCGCTGAGAGCTTTTGCGTTTTTGCAGGTACCTTTGCTGCCAGGGAAAACTTTTGTGCATTGAACACCATTTGAGGATGGAGATGTCGCAGCGCCTGAGCTCAAAGAGCAATCATGACTTACGGCATACTCATTGATGAGGTTCAAACAAGCATTTTCCGACATACAAATGCGACTGACTTGAGCGTTGGAGCCAGTGGCTACGTTAGTGCTCAGAACGATTTTGTCTTTGGCACCATTGAGTTCGCATTCAACCAATTCTCCATGGTCATTTGATGATGAATCATCGTCGGATCCAGAAGTTGAACTGCTTGGGTTTGTCTGAGATTTGTCGCCACCAGAGGCATTGTCATTGTTTTTACCGTGAGAGTTACCATTACCTTTATCGTCCGGTGTAACGTCGCCACCAGTAGACGTGTCTCCGTTTGTAACAGTTCCTCCACCGGAACCGCTGCCCCCAGGGCTTGTCTGGCCATCGCCTGCGCCGCCAATAACCCCGATATTTTCAGAAATGCCACTGTCGGGAATTTCTGACACCGGAACTTCTGACGCCGGAACTGCTTGCAGCGATGCATCTGAAAATGCGACTTCGCTCATGGCTACTTTCGAACAGTTTTGAAAACCAAATACTAAAGTACTAATGGCCAAAGCCGCGATAATTAAACGTCCTGCAAACATAAATCCCCCTGAACTTGATCATGCAATTTGAGGACCTTTCGCGCAACTCTGAGCTCGACTTATATTCTTTATCAGCGAGCGATTCTGAGACGACCCTGGCAAAGGACGAGACAGTGACTGAAACTTCTTCGGGTCTTGAGGTCGAACTTCATGTGATCAAGGTCTCAATGTAAGACAGGACTAAGATCGGGAATAAGAGTCCTTCGAGGTTTGTCCTTAAGAGAGACTCTAAAAATTCCGATATTTTACATAGCTATGAGCAAAAAGAAAAAGAAGTCCTCACCAGCCGAAAACCTCATTGAATCCCTGATGGAAGACGTCCGAGAGATTCAAGCTGACGCGTCAATTCATAAAGACGAAGAAGCACCTCATTTTTCAGGCGACGTGCCGGATATGAAACGCCGTAGCGAAGCAAAGACGACCGTGAGTGGAAGCCTTTGGGAGAGCCTAGAGAAAGATGTCGGTGGCGACATTGATTCTTCAGAATTTGGTGGTGGCTACACTGCCGAAGAGCAAGCGGACGAATACACTTCATCGCCGCATGATGAGTTTTCATCAGGTGATGATGACGGTGATGGGGCTTCCTTTGAAATGCCAGTCGGTTTTAGTGTGCCACCTTCAGAACGCTATCGTGTGGGGCCTGCGGCTAACGAGGATGCTTATAAGGGACCTTCTGCTGGTGGTGGTTATCAATCGATTGAAGATATTCAACATCCGTTTTCATCTATTCCAGACGCTCCGGAAGATGAATTCTATTCTGGCGCATCCGATGACGAAAAAACCCGTCCGGTTTATTCCGAAGCCTCTAGCAGAAGTGAAGATAAAGAAGATAAAACAGTTTCCATTCAGCAAGATTTGAATTTGGGCGGAACGGCAACGGGTGCGACCGATGCAGATAGAACCTTGGCCGTAGAGGGGTTTGCAAATGCTCGCCTGGGGGGGCGCAAAAAGCACGACGTTGATGTCAAAGTGAGTGTGGGCAATTTCCGTGGCAGTAGCCGTACGGGAGCTGCCAATGTGATGACGTCCGTGGATGCTAGCTTAGCTCAAGCGGAAAATTTAAAAATTGCTCAGCAACGCATTCTTGAACTTGAAAAGGAAGTTGAATTCCTGCGCGCAGAAAATGAGGAGCTGGCTTCTGCTGGTGAAATCATTCGCACTCGCACAGATGAATTGGGTATCCGCATTACGTCTTTGGAGAAAGAAAAAGTTGAGGTCCAGGAATCTGCACAAAGTGAGATTCTGATCCTTAAGGGTAATCTGCAATACAAAGAAAACGAAGTCGCCAAAGCTCGAATTAAAGTAGAGGAGTTGGAGACTCGACTTAAATCTGATTTCAAAAAGATCCGTGTTCGTGAACGCGAACTCGAGAATCGCCTTGAGCTGCTCCGCGCTGAAAAATCCGCTCTTGTTCGGTCTAAAGATGAGTATATCCTAGACCAGAAAAGAAAGGTTGATCAGCTTTCCCAAGAACTCGATAATTATCGTAAGAAATGTCTTGAACTTAACAAGACTATCGAGGGGAATCAGGACCAATTCAAACGTACTGAACGCGCCTTGCGTTTAGCGTTGTCGAATTTAGAGGTCAAAGAGGAAAGCCTCATTCCACTCAAGAAGGCTGAGTAGTTATAATGGAATCCATTTCGCCGTCAGAGTCTGGTGACAACACGGTTGTTACCAAACCTGCTCCTGTGAAAAAAATCAAAGTAGTCGTCAGTGATTTGCATTTGGGCAAAGGCCGACTCCTGTCTCAGGGAGGATTGAACTCTCTAGAAGAATTCTATTATGGCGAAAAACTGGTGGAGTTCATTCATTACTATTCCACGGGAATGTACCGGGATTATGAAGTTGAGCTGATTATCAACGGAGACTTCTTCAATTTCTTACAGTGTGATTACAAGGGCCATTTTCTATCAGTGATCACTGAAGCTGTGACTTTGGATATTCTTAAGGACGTGGTTAAGGGTCACGAGAACGTCTTTAAGGCGATGGCAGAGTTCGCGGCCAAGCCCGGAAATAGCATCACTTATATCGTTGGCAACCACGATCAAGGAATGTTGTGGCCCGCATGTCGCGCATATCTTAATCAAGTTGTTGGTGCGCCGGTCCGGTTTAAGAATATTGTTTATTTCTTTGATGGCGTTCACATTGAACACGGTCATATGCATGAAGCTGCCAATCGCATGGATCCCAAAAAGTTCTTTTTGAAAAAGAATTTGGTGGAGCCTATTCTGAATTTGCCATTTGGGTCTTACTTCTTTCTAGAAGTTGTCCTGAAAATCAAACAGACCTATCCGCACATTGATAAGATCCGTCCTTTTGGAAAAATGGTGCGTTGGACGTTGCTCAATGAGCCGCATACCATCTTTAAAGCCTTTTTTATGGCGGGCAGCTACTTCTTGAAGAGCGCCTTTGTGAAGGATTCACGCCGTCATTGGCCGATTAAGCGTATTATTCAGGTGATCCTGGAAAGTGCTATCTTTCCTGACCTCAGTGAGTCAGCGCGTAAAGTATTGGGTGATGAGAGAGTTCATACGGTGGTTTTTGGCCACACGCATGTCTATCAATACCGTCAGTGGTCCGAGAATAAAGAATATTTTAATACAGGAACGTGGACTGAGCTGACTTCTTTGGATATTGTGTCACTTGGAAAAATCACGAAACTGACTTACGTGCTTATCGAATACCCGGAAGATGGAGGGCGTCCTCGCGGTCGTCTGAAAGAGTGGAAGGGTTATCATCGGATCGAGGAAGACGTCGCGATTTCGTAGGTTTTCCAGCAACTTTGGGAAAGAGAAATCAGGATGTTCGAGATCACTCAAACTAGCCACCAAAACCAAGCGCATCTTATTCAAGAATGCCAGGCCGCTTTAAAATTGTTTTTGGAAAGAAAAGAAATCGGGTTCCCACAGTTAGTGGAACGAATTCAATTGTGGCAACAATCCCATAAGCAAGGTGCTGCCTTTGCGACTAAATTTAAAAAACTGGTGATTGTGGGACTTGGTGGCAGCTCTCTTGGTACTCGAGTCATCGCAGAGGTCTTTAGAGCGGAATCTTTATTCTTTGTTGATAATGTCGATGCCTTAGAGTTTGAAGCTTTGATCGACGAACTGGGGGAACTGAAGGATACCGCATGGGCCTTTATCTCGAAAAGTGGCACAACCATCGAATCACTTTGCGCCTTGGAATTGTTGGATCAAGTGTACAAAGAGGAAGGCTTGAGCCTTGCTGCAAACTCCATTGTGATTTCTGAAGCGAAGGCAAGTTCTTTGACGGGCTGGGCGCGCAAACACAATGTTCCCGAGTGTGAGGTTCCGGCTGATGTGGGGGGACGTTTTTCTGTTCTTTCTCCGGTCGGTATGTTTCCAGCGGCTTTCTTGGGGCTTGATCTTGAAAAGTTCCGCGTCGGAGCAAAGCGTGCATTATTGGACACCGCAACTGTGACCCAAACGATGGCGCAAGTTCTTCAGTCTTACGAACGTGAAGAGTGGATTACCTTGTTGTGGTCTTACAACTCTCGTTTGAAATCATTTGGCGGTTGGTTTGCACAATTGTGGGCGGAGTCCTTAGGTAAAGCAGTGACTCGTTCGGGTCAACCAGCACCTCGAGTGAGCACGCCAATGTCGGCGGTGGGTGCTTCAGATCAGCATTCTATTTTGCAACAGGTGATGGAAGGGACTAAAGATAAATTTGTTATTTTCCAACGTGTTGAAGAATCTGAAGCCGGATCTATGAGAATCAAGAAATCTCAATTCAGTGAAACCCATAGTCTGGAAGGTCGTACGATAGGTGAGCTTCTTCGCGCTGAAGTTTTGGCGACCCAAGAAGCGTTGGTGCAAAATGGGACTCCGACAATGACCTTGAAAATGAAAGTTTTGGATGAGGAATCCTTAGGTTACTTGTTCATGTTCTGGCAACTGGTGGTGGCAGGTCTTGGGGAGTACCTAAAGATTGATGCATTTAACCAACCCGGCGTAGAGTTAGGAAAAGTTTTAGCCAAGGCAAAGCTAAAATCGTAACATAACACGAGTGTGTGCTCTCATCTTGCGATTAAAGTCGAGCAGAACAGACACTGGGCAAGAGGCTAGAGAGATGAAGCAGCATTGCTCCGTGATTGTCTGCGAACTATACTTTTCAGTATGGCGAATAACGAAGATTCTTCTGATAATTTAGAAAAAACCAGTATCGTAGCAAGTGACACTTTTAAAGGTCGCTTGCGTGAAGCGGATGAGGTTCCACCGGCAGTCCTAGTGCTGATTGGTCCTCCAGGCTATGTGGGCAAACAGTACCCGATTACGGCGAATGACATCACAATTGGTCGCTCTGTAGAGAGCCAAGTTTACATCGATGACAAGAGTTTGAGCCGTTCTCACGCGAAGTTCGCAGTGAACGGATCAGAAGTGTCGATCATCGACTTGGGTTCTACGAATAAAACCGTCGTGAATGGTCAAACGATCCCGCCACTGGCTTCGTGCTTGTTGCGCAATAATGATCAAATCAAAACTGGAAATGTGATTTTCAAATTCCTAGAAAAAGGTAGTTTGGAAGCCATGTCGAATGCAGCGATGTACGAAAAAGCTCAGAAAGATGCATTGACGGGAGCTCACTCTAAAGGCGCGTTGATCGAAAAAGGCCCAGAGGCCGTGAAACGCGCAGAAGTTTTGAACGAGCCACTCAGTCTAGTAACATTCGATATCGACCATTTCAAAAAGATCAACGATACCTATGGTCACCCCGGCGGAGACCACGTATTGAAGGAGCTTTGTCGTATTGTTATCACGAAGCTGATTCGTGCCAATGACTTCTTTGCCCGCTATGGTGGAGAAGAGTTCGTCCTTCTTCTTTCAGGCTCTAACGCTAAAGTAGCCCACGAAGTCGGCGAACGTATTCGTCACACGATCGAAACCTCCGAATTCCTTTTCGAAGGCAAAAAAATCCCTGTGACAATTTCAGTAGGCGTAGCCACAAGAACAGCATCAGAATCCGAATGGACCCAACTCTACGAACGCGCGGACAAGGCCTTATACCAGTCCAAACAAGGCGGCCGTAACAGAACAACAGTGGCCCCATAAAGAACCCAAAAAATTAAAAACAAAAAAGGCTGAGAATAAACCCTCAGCCTTTTTTATTTCCAACATCTCAATTCATCCTCCCAAACACTCCACAGTTTCTCAAATGACTTTGAGAAACCGATGCCTCTTTAAAGCTTTATAAGGTCGGTAACCTAAATCGATGAATCTAGTTTTACCCAAGATTTTCAATCCCCAATACCCGAGAGCGATGGGTTGCGCCGGCTTTTGGAAAGGTCTGGGGAGAGGAGTTTCGTCGAGTTCCGCAGCAATCCCATATTATATAGAGACTCAGCAAGACCATCGAACGATTCACCCTATATATAGAGGGGTAAAAAAAGAGCGAGGACTGTTTGAGAAAGAAACTCCTCTCCCCAGACCTTTCCAAAAGACGTCGCAACAACCCATAACGAACTCTTATAGGAGATATAACGATATGCGCAAAACATAAGGAATTTCATGTATTTAGTGCCACACTGACCCTAAAAAAGTGGCACCAAGATTGCTTAAAAGAAATGCATAGGCGCTCCGGTTTGGGGGAATGAATTTACGGGGTGCTGAGTGGGGGCAAAGTGGCTCTCTGGGAAAAAAATTCAGGAACGTTAACCGAATTTATACAGAAGCGAGTCATATATGCAGAAAGATCTAATAGCGTTATCGGATCTTGAACTAGTAGAAAAAGTGAAGTCTGGGGATAGACGCTCTTTTTCCGAACTCGTGAAACGACATCAGAGAAGTGTGCTGCGCTTGAGTTTGAGATTTGTAAAAGACATGGACGCCGCAGAGGACGTTACTCAGGATGCTTTCATTAAAGCTTACGAGAAACTGAACTCCTTTGAGGGGCGCGCTTCATTTAAGAGCTGGTTGTTCCAGATCGCTGTGAACACGGCTCGTAACAAACTTCGCGAATGGAAGCGCGATACAGTCGATGTAGAGAATGTGCATCTTGCTGTTGAAGCAGAGGCCGAAAACACTCTGGTTCATACGGCGGTGGCGGACATTCTTCAGAAAGAAGTAGACAAGTTGCCTCTGAAACAAAAGACAGCATTGGTTTTACGTGTCTATGAAGACTTAAGCTTTAACGAAATTGCCGACATTATGGAATGCCCATATGACACGGCCAAGGCAAACTACCGCCATGCCTTGTTGAAATTGCGCCAGACTTTTGAGGCTCAAGATGACCTTAAAAACTGGACTGAAGAAATTGGTGGTTTCTTTACAGAAATGAACACTCGTTACGCGGAAGCGGAAGGGTAATTTGTGATGAATCGAACGGATAATCAAAATAATTTGGATAAAGTCCGCAAAGGGCTGAAAGCTCAAAATGAAATTGAGCTGCCAATGAATGAGGATTTCTTTGACCGGCTTCACGACAAAATCATGTTGGAGGTCGAGCAGACTGAAATCGTCCCTGTTCCTTTCTTGATGACTCCACGGAGTATACTCCGGGCACATTGGAGAGGATGGGTCTACCCAACAGGAGCCATCATGTCGGTGGCGGCAATGATCGCGATTCTGATGCCTCAAGTGTCAAAAGTAAACCAAGGTTTGCAACGTGTGGGCCTATTGAGTGATGGTCGTGAACGCATTGTAGCGGAGGCTTTGTTGTCTCCAGAAGATCTTTCCAAGACTTTAATCAGCTCTCAGACAGATTCTGACTTTTTTGTGGACGTAGCCAGCGAATCGTCCGAAAATTTAACGATAGCAAAACTCCAAAAAATCATGGGTGACAGCGTACACTAGTCACCCAATAGGGGTCATAGAGCGTGCGCTGGACAGTTTTAGTTTTTATCCTTTCAATAGGTATTCTTATGCAACCACGAGCTGCCTTCGCAGAGACAAAGCGAAATCAGCTTGAGGAGCTTTTCATTTGGAAAATGAGTGATGAGCTCAAGTTGACTTCATCCGAAGAAAAGAAGTTCACAGAAATCGTAAAAAATCTTAATAAGAAAAAGGCAGAGCTGAATCAATCTTTGCAGGCTTCCATTGAACAAATGGGAAAGGCTCCTACGGTAAAGAAGAAGGAAGAAGAACTGAATCATTACCGTAAAGATCTTCAGACCTTTAACCGCCTGAGTGAAGATGAGATTGATCAGATGAAGATTCTTTTGGGTGTTGAACGAACAGTTCGCTATCTCCAGTTTAAACAAGACATCGCAAATCGGATCAAGGCGACGCTGGCCAATCCAGACTCTCCACTGAAAGTGGAAAAGAAAGTTTTGCCACCGCCGAAAGTAATCGAGGAGTAAGGAATGACGCCTCCTTTGAACCTTTCGTTTAGCATTTCCGATAAGACAACGACCATTTTTGTTCGCGGCAGTTTGAATGAGTACTCTTCGGCCCTGGATGGTGTCGATATCAATCCCAAGTTTGATTTGAATTTGGATTTGAAGGATCTTAGCGGAATTAACTCTTTGGGGACTCGTAACTTTCACAAATGGATTCACAGTATCGAATGTCAGAGACTGCGACTGTTCCATTGCCCAAACGTATTTGTGAATCAAATGAATATGGTGGACGGCTTTCTGCCTTTGAAAGCCGAAGTGGAAAGTTTTTTCGTACCTTATTTTTCAGAAAGAACTTCCGAGGAAGCAAACATCCTGTTCACGAAGTTTCTTGAATACCGACAAGTTAACGGTGTGATCAAGATCAGCTATCCAGACGTCAGAGACAGCAAGGGTGATGCGATGGCCTTAGATGTTATTGAAGATAAATATTTTAAATTTCTTGAGAAATACAATTAGCGACAAGATCGTCGCTATTGATGACCAAACTTTCTACTTTCCGGCGACGATTTCTTTCAGTTTAGCTTCTGGATTTTCACTGCCTTCAAGGGCTTTGCACTTTTCGAGAAATGTTTGGAAATTCTGATTGCTTTGCTCATAGAGCTTTTCAAAGTCGCTCAGGTCTTGCATATAGGTCTTAAAAACTAATAGGCGAGCATTATTAAGATTCGTTTCGGTGAATTTCTTGTAGCTGTCCGTTTGCATTTTTGGCAGAACGGTGTCCTTAAAGCTCGTCTGAATTTCTTTGATACGTTTAATTCGTTTTTCTTCGTTACGTTCATTGGGTGGAAGGCTTTGGTACCACGCAGATAATTTCTTGAGTTCTGCAGAGATGAATTCCGAAAATAGTTTGTCGTCAGCATTGTCTTTTTTTACTGCCACAAGTGTCGCGGAGTCCGGGCCCTCTGTTTTCAGATAATACTGCTCGGCACCCTTAGCTCCCAGAAACATAGCCAAACGTTCATTAAAATCAGCGGCATGTTTGATGTACAAAGTTGCGTGAACGGTTTCGTGAATAATGGTGTTTACCAAATCAAAATCTTTATAGCGTAGCATTGAGCTTAAAAGTGGATCTTTAAACCAGCCGAGGGTGCTATAGGCAGAAACGCCACGCATGTAAGCATCAAGATCTTCTTTCTTAAGCTCTTCTTCTTCAAGTTTGGCATCGGCTTCGTTGAAGTAGCCTTTGTAAGGCATTTTTCCAACGAAGGGGTAAGACCATTGATAATGCTTAAGTTCCCATTTATGGGCAGCACTTACCACATAGGTCACATAGGGGCGATCCAGCTTTACATAGCTTGTATAATTTTGCGTGGGCTTTAGGTGCAGTTCTTTTTCTGCGAATTCCCGCGTTTTTTGCGCTAGTTCAAGCTTGCGCTTTTCCTCTGGGGAAAGCTGAGGATCCTGCAAGGCTTCAGCAAGAGGGACGCGAGAATTCAAAAGCTTCATTTGGTTGTAAGCGGAGCTAGTCAGATAACTTATCTGGCAACCAGCCAAAAGGGGCGTCAAAAGAAGTAACTTTTTTAGAGAACCCAAGTCACACCGGCGCGAATTGCGGAATCGTTGGTTTTCGAATCGCCACTAATCGGAGTTTCCCAGGCATCATAACTGAGCTTGATCCCGAAAGACTCAGTCAAAGGGATTTTTAGTCCCACACCGTAACTGGGTGCTACGGCACTTTCAGGTTCATTTTCGTATGTGTCTTGGTTTTCAATTTTAATCGTCTGCTTACGGTTGATTTGCGCCATTCCACCTTTGATGTAGGGCTGGAACAGAGCTTTTTTATCAGCCAGAATTAAAATTAAATCGGTGCCAAAGATTTGGGATTTTTGAATAGTTGTACGCTTTGGGTCGGCCGCGAAAGCTTTGGATACGACGACGGCTGTAGCATTTGTATAACTTATCTCTAAAGCAATGCGCTCCCAGAAATAAAGAGAAACAGAGCCGCTGATGGATTCTGATTCATTATAGTTATTGTCGTCGTAAGTCTGAGTTTTATGCCCGTATTGAGCCCCCAGTTCGGTATAAATCGCATGGGCGCTGAAGGAAAACAGAGTCGTCGCGGACAAAGCAAAAGCGGATAAGAACTTTTTCATATCTTTAAATATTACCAAGGCTTAGTGGGGAGTGACATGAATTCTGTTGGGGGCTGGACTAAAGGAAGCAAGCCTTCTACTATAGTCCTATGAACAACAAAGTACTTAAGTGTGGTCTTCCGGAAGATGAGGCAGAATTAAAGAAATTACTGACTCCTGAGCAATACCAAATCATGGTCCAAAACGGAACCGAAGCTCCCTTTAAGAATACTTATTGGGACCATCATGAAGTGGGCATTTATGTGGATGCCATTTCAGGAGAACCTCTTTTTTCAAGTTCAGACAAATTTGATTCCGGCACGGGGTGGCCGAGTTTTACTAAAGCTATTTCAGCGGCGGCCTTAAAGGAATTGCCCGATCATTCTTATGGAATGGTTCGTGTCGAAATTCGATCAGCGAGTTCAAATTCTCATCTGGGACATCTTTTTGATGATGGCCCGCCGCCGACTTTTAAGCGTTATTGCATTAACTCGGCATCGTTAAAATTTGTCCCTAAAAAATAAATGAACTAATTACGATTTACCAGAGCCGGCGGAGCATAGTTGACTGTGAAGGTGAACTTCAGATGAATGAATCCGTCGTCTTCCACCATTTCCTGTGGAGGATTCGGGAATATACGGGCTTCTTTAAAGGCGTTAACTGCTGCCGCATCGAAAACGGCAATGCCGGATTCTTTCATGATCATGGCTTTTTGTAAGAAGCCGCGGCGATCTAACAGAAACTCAACCTGAGTGTTCCAGTTGCGATTCCCAGCCATAGCGGCGGTGCGCGGATCCAGAGTATCAATTGCCCGTTGAACACGAGATTCCCAGCGATAGCGAACAAGCTCCTCGATGCGTGCATAAAATGTGTAAAATAAATAGCGATCCGTATTCAGCGCTGTGAAAGAACCGATCTTCACTGTCGTCGGCAAGGCTTCGCCAACGGAAGACTGTCCCTGACTTAATTGGTTCATTTCCGCGAGGTCTTTGGAAATATCACGAAAACCATTTTTGTCTTTTTCCGCACTTGTCTCTTTGTTTGCTTGGTGGGTGTCTTGAGGCTGTGGCTTCGGTTGTTTCTGAGGAAGCGTAGAGGTGTTTGAACGGTTTTCCGTCATACCGTTATGGGCGGCTTGTGACTCTTGTTTTACGCGTTGTTTTTTTTCTGACAAATATTTCGCCAAGGTATCGTCGTCGGGTGCTTTGATTTGATCCGGAAGCAGGGCTTGGCGGACAATTTGCTGCTCTGGTTGTTTCGATTTACGCGGACTCGGCATGCTTTGAGGATCCAAGGTGATCTCGATCGTTTCCGGTGGCTTGGTTTCAAACAGTGGCGCTAAATAGACGACTCCCAGGATCCCCAGAAGATGGATCGCGGCCGAAATGGCTATGGCAGTGAATAAAAAGGCGCGGAACGATTTCATTGTCTCATTCTAGGACATAACTAGACCAAAGTGCAAGATGGCTAAAGTTGAAACAGATTCTGCCGATAAGAAAAGACGTTACAGGGGGGATTAATGGGGAAAGTACTCGATATTACGACACGTCTAAGAGCTCAAGATTCTTTAGAAAATAACAAGAATTCCATTAAAGCTGAGATTTTAGATATCACGGAAGCGCGTCAGGAAATTCTGAGTCGTGACCGTCGTGATGTGAAGCGCACCATTTTGACAGAGTTCGTGGGAGCTTTCGTAGTGCTTCCAGAACACGGCCTGATGAAAGTGGCTCTTTATGACATTTCTGAGGGTGGTTTGGCTTTCGATTTAGAGATGATGGAAGGCAGCTTCCAAGCGGGTGAAGAGGTTGCCATGCGTGTTTACCTGAATCACTCAACGTATTTCCCGTTCACAATTAAGGTTACTAACGGTCGTGTGATTGAAGATGAAGGCGTTGTTCGTCATGGTGCTAACTTTGTAAAGGGCACAATGAATGATGTTGCGCTCCATCATTTTGTAAAGTTCATTGAAAACGTCAGTGCGAGCCTCAAAACAGACTCCGGTGATGTTCTAGTATCTCGAATCTCTTAATTTTCCTCTCGCGTGCGTTGTCAGATAAGTTTTTTTACAACGCACTCCAGGACACCTATTTCGTAGACTTTGGTCTTGGGATTTGTTGCAATTTAACTGTGGGGTGACCACAGCAAGATGCTGCAAATCCCATTGTACTTTGGCGACGATGCCGAAGTTAACAGACCAACCAACGGAGGGTTGTCCTTTGAGCAAAGCAAAGCGCAGAAAAATTGTCATCGACACGAATGTGATTCTATTCGATTCCCAAGCCATCTTGCGTTTCGGAGAGGCAGATGTTCATATTCCAATCTCCGTTATCGAAGAAGTGGATAAGTTCAAAAGAGACCAAGGTGAGAACGGTCGCAATGCTCGTCAATTCAGTCGCTTTGTAGACGTACTGCGTGCTAAAGGATCTCTAGCGAGTGGTGTTCAGATCGATAACTCTGAAACCATGGTTTACATCAATACTGATTTGATGTTGGCTGGTATGCCTTCTGAGCTAGATCACCAAAAGGCTGACAACCGCATCCTGAACACGGCGTTGGCGCTTCAAAAACAACATCCACGGTATAAAGTTGAGTTGATCACGAAAGATATCAATCTGCGTATCAAAGCGGACGTTTATGGTGTTGTGGCCAATGACTATGATGCGAACGACGTGAATCGCGATGATTTGTACGAAGGCTATCAGGAGATCATGGTCACTCCGGAGCAAATTGATGCGTTTTATAAGGAAAAACGCTTTGTAACGGATGTAAAACTATACGGTAACCAATACGTCATCATGAAAGACTCTGCGAATTCAAATCACTCTGCGATTGGTCGTTACAGTCTTCAAGAAAAAGCAATTGTTCCATTGATGCAGGCGGCGGATTCTATCTGGGGCATCCATGCAAGAAACGTTGAACAGGCGTTCGCGTTGGATTGCTTGCTGAATGATGAAATCATGTTCGTTTCTTTGGTTGGTAAAGCGGGAACTGGTAAGACCTTGATGGCGATTGCCGCCGGTTTACATAAAACTTTGGATCAAGGGCAATTCCAGCGTTTGCTAGTTTCGCGTCCGATTTTCCCTATGGGCCGTGACATTGGTTACTTACCAGGTGATATCGAGCAGAAATTGAATCCTTGGATGCAGCCAATTTTCGATAACGTTGAGTTTTTGATGGGCTCGGACAAAAAAGCAGCCGGGCGTGCTCAGGAATTAATCAATCAGGGCATGTTAAACATTGAGCCATTAACTTATATTCGTGGCCGCAGCATTCCAAAACAATACCTGATCGTCGATGAAGCACAAAACTTGACTCCGCACGAGATCAAGACAATTGTTACGCGTGCTGGTCGTGGGACGAAGGTTGTCCTGACTGGTGACGTTTATCAAATTGATAACCCTTACGTGGATTCAGCGAATAGCGGTCTGACGTACGCGGTTGAAAGATTTAAAGGCCAAGCGATCGCGGCTCACGTGACTCTGACGAAGGGTGAACGTTCTGAGCTTGCTGAGTTGGCAGCAAATATTCTGTAGGGAGAAGACATGTCTGAAGAGATTGGCGTTGGATTTGCGAGATCCACATCCGTAAAAGTAACTGACAAAATGGTTCAACAGTTTGCGGAGCTTTCCGGAGATCACAACCCAATTCATTTGGACGATGCCTATGCGGCGAAGACTCGTTTCGGTCGCCGCATTGCTCACGGTATGATTGCAGGAGCTCTGATTTCCAGAGCTCTTGTTGAGTGTATCGGTAAAGGTGGTATCTACCTTGGCCAGTCAATGAAGTTCGTAAATCCCGTTTTCATCGACGACACCATCACAATTTCAATCAAGATCCTTGCGGTACGTAAGGAAAAAGGCATTGCGACAGTTGAAACCAATGTGACTAAAGATAATGGTGACATGGTTGTTAAAGGTGAAGCCGTTATTATGATGGCTCCAGATTTCGACATCAAAAAGTAATGGAATCAGTTTTCCATCTGGTCTATATCAGTCATGCTGCCGATGATTTAAGTTATTCTGATATTCGCAATATCCTGGATGTTTCCAGGATGCACAATGCGGAGGTCGGTATCACCGGTATCTTGATTTTAAGAGATGGATATTTCTTGCAGGTTCTTGAAGGGGATGAGGCGCAAATCAAAAGCCTCGTTTCTCGTATCGACGAAGACGACCGTAATCATTCCCTTAAAGTTATCATCGAAGATCACAGTGAAAAACGCTTGTTTTCAGAGTGGTCAATGGCATTTTTGGATGGCGATATAGAAGCGAATTCCACGAAAGAGCTCATTGAATTCTTTGATGTGTGCTTGAAGAGTGGGATTCAGCAACGTGTAATGATCATGCCTTTAGTGAGACGCTTTAAAGCCTCGGCACCTGTTTTTCAATAAATTGGCCAAAATTTCGACGCCCATATTCTGAGGAATGTCGAACCCTTAAACGAAATGTTCTCAGAGTGAGATTGATTTGAAATCTATACGAGCCTGCCACCACAATAAAGGCAGGACACGCACGCGAACAAAAGGGAGCGGGTATGAGATTTCTAGGATGGGCCTCGGTAGTGGTATTAAGCATGAACTTGGTAGCTTGCTTGGAAAATGGCGGCGGCACTGAAGTTCCTTCGAACTTAAATACCAATAACGATTTCTCGGTTGTGACGGATCCAGCAAATGGTTCCAATACCAGCAGTGGCAGTGAATCTTCAGGCTCAGGCCCGGTCGAACCTCCAGTGGTTGTGGCAGGTGATGGTTTCACGATAAATGGTGGAGCGACACTGACGGATTCAAAGTCTTTGCAACTTGATTTCATGCCTCCTTTTTTCGCCAACTTCGTAAAGGTCACCGAGAATGCAGACTGCTCTGGTGGTTCATTTGAGACTTATGCCGACTCTAAAAATTACGTCAGTTCAAAAACAAATCAAAATGTGACTTTGAGTGTGCAATTTAGGGATGTCGATCAAAGAACTTCACCTTGTTATCAACGAAGCATCGCGATCGACCAAGCGGGGCCTGACATCGTTTTTGCGAAATACCCAACAACAACTGTGGAAGAAGGGTCTGATGTTGAAATCGTATTTACAGTTACGGATGCAATCTCTGGCGTAGGTTCTGTGAGTTGTTCGCTGAATGGTGTAGCAAGCACCTGTTCTGCAGGAACGAATACAGTGAAAATTCCGAAGATGGCTGGTGGTAGTTATACCTTGGCAGTCTCTGCGACAGATAAGTTGAATCATTCTTCTGGTAAATCTATTACATTCCAAGTGTCATCTTTGTATAAACAGATGGTTCAGAATGTAAAAGTGACGCCAAATAATAAAGTCGACGTCCTTATTGTTATCGATAACTCGGGCTCCATGGCATACGAACAAAAAAGCATGGCAAGCCGTGTGAAAAATCTTTTGAGTGTTATTAAAGGTTTGGATTGGCAGATTGCGGTAACGACAACAGATCCACGTGATATTGCCTTGGGTGATGGTCGCTTGGTTCCGCTTTCAGGTAAGCAAGGTCAATATATCCTGACTTCGACGATGTCGGATTCAGATGCGCAAGCAACTTTAGGTGCGACTTTGCAACGTCCTGAAACGGGTAGTGGTTCCGAGCAAGCTATTCTGGTAACTTACCGTGCAATCGAAAGATCATTGGCGGCAAGTGGTGGCAATGTGAACTTTATCCGTTCCGATGCGCAGTTGGCAGTTCTGGTAATTTCAGATGAAGATGAATCTGCAAATGGAACTAAAAATGACCCGCAAAGTTTATTGAACTTCATCAGCAAAACTTACAACGGTCAGAAAGCATTTAGCTTCCACTCGATTATCACGCGCCCAGGGGATACAGCTTGTAAAAGCACGAATGGCTACGCTTACGGCTACCGCTATGAACAGTTTTCGAAACTGACAGGTGGTGTGATCGGTGACGTGTGTGCGGCTGATTATGCGGCTCAAGTTCAAGGGATCGCAGAAGGTGTCAGAAGAACTTTGAAATCAATCACTCTTGCGTGCGAGCCAGTGGTGGACTCTATCAGAACTGTGAAAGTAACTAAAGATGGTCAAGCTTATGCGGCAAAGAACAGTTTGCAGGGTGTGAACTTGGTGTTCGACGACATGCTGCCTGAAGGGCAATACCAAGTTAGTTATTCTTGTGTGAGATAATAAAAGGGATCATCCCAGATAATTGGAAAAGCCCGGTTTTGGCCGGGCTTTTTCTTTTGTCTTCGAACTAGAAGCCTTGGATTCTTGTATTGAATTGGGCCCAATCAGTGTTCTGATTGAACTTCAAGCCTCTGTAGCGCTCGATAAAGTTGGTGTAATCAGAGTTATTGTTCGCAGTCAGCCAGATAGAAACTCCGAAGGTTTTCTTGTCTTGGTTTTGTTCGTTGGCGATCACAAAGTTGTTATGCGCTTCGCGAACTTTCGTGAATGCTGGAGTGCGAACTCCTCCTTTTTCCATAGTATTTAGGAAGTCAATAACGTCACGGTAGTCCCAGTATGTGAAGAATTTCGTATTGTCTGCCGCAGTCACGGCTTTCTTCATGTCGGCATTGTTCAGGTTATTTAGTTCTTTGCCCAATTGCTTAATAGCAGCTTCGTAAGGCGCTGTTTTAGAAAGGTCATAAGCTGACATAGTCACGGCTTTGCGACCGTAGATACCACCGCTATATGCAGCTAAATAGTCTTTAGAGAACAGCTTTAAGACATCGGCGGTGCTGGCGTTCGGGTTTGCAAACCATTTTGATAAGAAGGTAGCGTAAGGCCAACCTGCTCCTGGTTCCACGTCTTGAGAGCCCAGATAGTATTGAACGGAGTTTGCCATTTCAGAAGCCACTTCGATCATCCCCATCAAACAAGCGTCAGAAGAGTAAATATCCACTTTATGGCCGATGATTTTTGCAGACTCAGCCATAGCTTGGCCAAGTTGTTCTGTAGTGATATTGTTGCCAGTATGGTCATCCCAGGAGATGTCCATGGGTTTGATCACGCCATTGTTGACGCTTGTAAGATGCCAACCACCACCATGGTCCCACACGACGATGAAGTATCTTTTTGCGGGATAATTCTGGTTCGCCCAGTCTACGAAGCGAACAAGCTCTTTCCAGTCACCCATGTCTGCGCCACCAAGGTTTTGCACAACTGGGGAAGTGACCTTTTGTGTGTCGTTATCTTTTTTAATATAAAGACGAGAAACATTTTTACTTTTTAAAGAACCCCATTGAACCAGAAGATTTACTTTGTCAGAAGAACCAACCTGCTCCATTTGATTGATATTCATAGCTCCAAAAGAGTCTAGGTTGTTAACTCCGTTTAGAAAAACCAGGAAGTTCCATTCTTTCGTTGGTTGAGCGGCAGATGCGAACGATGTGCCTAGTAACAATAAAACCATAGCGAAAACGCGCGACAAGTGGTTTGTCATTTTTCCTCCATGAAAAATGTGTCAGGACAGTAGGATAGCACCATTTTGGAACTAGACTTGGTCCTGGAAAGGTCAGAAGGCGGACTTTTGCCGAGACTAGAATTTATCGGAAATAGGCAGGGGAGTTATTTTGCATCTTATGAAGAACGATGCTGAAATTGAGCCATCAGGTAATCAAGCCGTTGCTAAAATAAAGGATCGTGGCATGAAAACGAAACAAATGCGTCCGGTTGCAATTCTCGCGGGATCTCGTACTCCATTTACGAAATCACAAACTCACTACACTCGTACCTCCAATCAAGAGTTGATGACCGCGGTTTTACAAAACTTGGTAAATAAAGCAAAGCTTCAAGGACAACGTGTAGGGGATGTTTCCACCGGTGCGGTGATGAAGAATGCGGCGGATTGGAACATGACTCGTGAAAGTGTTTTGAGTTCTGGTTTGGATCCACACACTCCAGGTTATGATGTTCAACGGGCTTGTGGAACGGGGCTTGAGACAGCTTGGCATATCGGTTTGAAAATCGCAGCGGGACAGATTGAATCTGGTATTGCGGGTGGAACAGATACGAACTCTGACATTCAAGGCGTGTTGCCACATGAGTTCACTTGGAAACTGATGGATGCGCAAAAAGAGAAGTCTTTGCTAGGACGTCTTGGACAATTTGCGAAAATTAGCCTGAAAGATCTGAAACCAAAGTTCCCGATCGTGGTTGAGCCGCGCACAGGCCTTTCCATGGGCCAGCACACAGAAAAAATG
The DNA here is from genome assembly GCA_046070625.1 of Bdellovibrio sp. Lineage (GTDB taxonomy): Bacteria > Bdellovibrionota > Bdellovibrionia > Bdellovibrionales > Bdellovibrionaceae > Bdellovibrio. The sequence goes on from JBJTMR010000200.1 coordinate 22,198, forward strand.
GTGCAAGAATGGGGAATCTCTCAACGTGAACAAGATGAGTTGGCATTTACAAGCCACAAAAATGCAGCCAAAGCTTGGGATGCTGGCTTCTTTAACGACCTTGTTTTTGAATTCAAAGGTTTGAAAAAGGATTCCATTGTTCGTGCGGATACATCTCTTGAGAAGCTAGCGAAGCTAAAGCCTGCGTTTGATTTCACAGGAAAAGGAACTTTGACGGCGGGAAATAGTACAGCTTTGACAGACGGTGCATCAGCAGTCTTGTTGGGCAGCGAAGAGTTCGCAAAACAGCACAATCTTCCAGTCCTTGCTTACTTGATCGACGCTGAAGTCGCAGCAGTGGATTATGTTGCTGGTGAAGGCTTATTGATGGCGCCAACTTATGCGGTGGCTAGAATGTTGAAGCGTAATAACCTGACGTTGCAAGACTTTGATTTCTACGAAATTCACGAAGCCTTCGCAGGCCAAGTGCTTTGCACATTGAAAGCTTGGGAAAGCGATGAGTACTGCCGTACGAAATTGGGAATGGATAAAGCCTTAGGCTCTATAGATCGCAGTAAATTAAACATCAACGGCGGCTCTTTAGCCTTGGGTCATCCCTTCGCAGCAACCGGCGGTCGTATCCTGATCAGCCTCGCAAAAATGCTCTCTCAAAAAGGCTCTGGCCGCGGCTTAATCTCAATCTGCACCGCCGGCGGCATGGGCGTAACAGCCATCGTCGAACGATAGGTGCCAGGCCCTGTTTCTTGTTGCGGAATGTTGTTTCTCAAAAAGGTACGCCGTACCTTTTTGACATGCATTGTGTTAAAATCATCACTCGGTGAAGTGTTTCTTCATCGGGTGATGACGTACTTTGTATTTCGACCCTGATATTTCATTTCGATTTCGCCGTTATAAATTTCAGCAACTAAGGCTCGATGAGTTGAGGCTTTTGAGAGATTCAAAATCTTAGCGGCTTCCATGAGGCTAAACTCGGTACCAGAGCCAAAGTTCCTGCGGAGTCTTTGTAACGTTGAAAGTCCTTCCAGTAATTTGAAAGAATCTAAAGATAGAACAATCGTCGTGGGACTTTCTTGAATCAAACGATACTTTCGATTTGTACATACAATGGCTAGGGGAATTTGATTTTCTTCGAACCACTGTCGTAAGCGTTTCAGTGCCTGGTGAACTACCATCGGAGAATGATTCGCGATATAGTGAGTGCCGGGAAAGCTATTAGAATAAAGTCCCCCGACACGCATTGGGGCATAAAGATCTTGAAGCAGGCTGAGGAGCAAGCGCTGCAGCTGAGGCGTAATTTCAAGGACTTCACCTTTAAAAGTCATTTCCGGTGTGGATAGATCCAGAAGTACACCCTTTTTACTTCCGCAAGCGATCTTCTTTTTGAGTTTTCCGTTTGGGAACTGTCGCGAAAGTTGCGTGCGAAATTGTTTATAGGGGCTACCGATATAAAGGTGATTAAAGAGGTCATTGTTAAACTTCACTTGAAGTGATTTTAAGTCACAAAGACGGAGGCTCTCGAACTCACCTCTATCTGAGGCCATTTTTTTTATTGTTTGAAGAGAGGATCTTTTTTTTAAACGCAAAAACTCGTTAATGGCAACCTGCCGATGAATCAAAAAGGCATCGGAAGTTCGCGAATTTCCGATAAGCTCCAAAGCATGAGTTAAATCTTTATCTGACAAGGAAAGATTTCGGTTTTGCTCATAAGCTTGGGCGCGCACATGAAGGGCATTTGCTTGAAGGCGAGTATAGGACTTCTTAGCTGCATCGCTGATGGCTTTCGTCGCAAATTTAATTGCAGATTCAACGTCACCGGCTCCTAGGAAAGCCTCTGCAAGATTCACTGATCCTGCCAAGCAAAGGTAATCATCTTTCTGGACTCGTACGTACTTCTTTAAAAGAGGTATCGCTTGAGAAAACTCCCAAACTTCAAACAGACACCAGGCCTTGGCAAGCAACGCCTCAGGGGGAGATTGGATTGTGACTTCAGTAAGAATATCTAACGCTTCTGTGACACATCCAAAGAGAGTCAGAAGGTTGGCATATTCGGCTTTGAACTCAAGACTTTGGCGATCAATGCCGTGCTTTTGAGAAAGCTGCCTTTGCATTATTTTTATTCCGGCTGAAATTTGCCCAGTTCTGCGAGCTAATTGAGCTACGTGAATAACTTCGGTTGTCGAAATTTTGGACAGAGCGATTTTTTTGAAATTCTCAGTGGCTTTAGATAGTTGACCACTTCTTAATAAGCTTTCGGAGGCTTCCAGCAGCTTGTTGTGGGTCATTTAATCTCCAAAGTAAGTTTCCATTTCGTCTCATAATATCAGTTTTAATAAATAACGCAATGAATTACAAAGATTCTCGAAGCGGTCTTGAACTTAATGAACTCAAACCAAGGAGCTAAAATGAAAACTGCAAATGTACTTATCGCGATGACTTTATTCTTCACAACAAACGCCTTTGCAAAGATGGTGGCTATTTCGGAAGGCGCCTCTGTTCGATTGAAAGGGACAATCGCGGCGATGTATCGCCCCAATACAAATGGCGATGAAGCGGAGGTAATCAAAAAATGTGGGAAGTCCTACACGGCGTTGGTTTTAAATGAACCTGTCAAAATGGAAGTCACGGATTTGGAATCGGGCGCAAAGTCAGCGGTGCAAATCTATCGCTTCGCAATTCATCAAGGGACTAAAATAAGTAAAGGTCTTGATGCAGTCTCTGGCGTGATTCAAGAAGACCTAGCTGGTTCCTGCAACACCGAAGAATTCGGCATTTACTAAAAGTACGCCGAACCTTTGGATTGCATTTTGTTGTGAAAATAAAAAAAGGGAGTTCGAAAGAACTCCCTTTTAGTTTTTAACTATGTCCGAACTTTTGAAACTAGTGTTTCAAAGGCTTTTGGATGATGTGGATCGCGTGACCCAAAGTTGCCTCAGCGGCTTCCATCATAGTCTCGCCCAATGTTGGGTGAGGGTGGATAGAAAGAGCTAGGTCTTCAATACGTGCACCCATCTCGATCGCTAGAACCGCTTCAGAGATCAAGTTAGAAGCTTCTGGCCCAACGATATGAACACCCAACAAGACGTGAGTCTTTTTGTCTGCGATCATTTTCACGAAACCATCTGTTTCCATCATGCTCACGGCGCGACCGTTAGCTCCGAATGGGAACTTGCCGATGATAAGGTCGTTGAAACCTTTAGCTTTCGCTTCAGCTTCAGTCATACCTGCTGATGCGATTTCTGGATCTGTGAAGACAACTGCTGGAACTGTTTTCGCGTCGTAAACGCGGTTTGCACCAGAGATCACTTCAGCAACCAACACACCTTCGTGTGAAGCTTTGTGAGCAAGCATTGGTTGGCCACAGATATCACCGATAGCAAAGATGTTCTGAACATTTGTTCTGCGTTGAGCATCTACTTTTACGAAGCCACGCTCATCAACTGCGATACCCGCAGCTTTCAAGTTTGCTTGGTCACCGTTTGGACGGCGGCCTACAGTTACTAGGATTTTATCGCATTTAACAACTTCGTCTTTACCGTTTACTTCAACAGTCACTTCGTAGCCGTCTTTTGCTTTTTTCTGAGATTTTGCTTTTGCACCGTACATGATTTTCACGCCAGCTTTATCAAGCTTACGTACAACCACTTGGGCGCAATCTGGATCAACAACGCCAGCCAACAAAGATGGCATCGCTTCGATCACAGTTACTTCAGTACCCAATTTGCGTAGGTAAGAAGAGATTTCCAAACCGATGTAACCACCACCGATAACTGCCACGCGTTTTGGAATTTCGTCGAATGCCAATGCGCCAGTTGAAGAGCAGATGTCTTTTTCGTCAAATTTGAATCCAGGGATTTCAATTGGACGAGAACCAGTTGCTACGATGAAGTACTTAGCTTGGATAGCTTCATTACCCGCAGATGATTTCAAAGAGATCTCTTTAGATGATTTGAATTCAGCATCACCTTTAAGAATAGTTACTCCGTAACCTTTCAAAAGTTGACCAACACCACCAGACATCTTGTCACAAACGGATTGTTTCCATTTCACAAGTTGTTTCATGTCGACGTCGATACCGCCTTTGATCATCAAGCCCATGTCTTTGAAGTTGTGTTGAGCTTTATGCAAAAGATGTGTCGCTGTGATCATGGCTTTTGATGGGATGCAACCCACGTTCAAGCACACGCCACCCAAAGCTTCACGTTCAACGACTGCTGTTTTAAAACCAAGTTGTGCAGAGCGGATGGCGGCAACATAACCGCCAGGACCCGCACCAATTACTACTACGTCAAAAGATTGTGCCATCACTGTCTCCTACCTAGCCTTTGGCTAGAGCATCTCCACCAAAAGTTTACCTGGGTTCTCGATACGGCCAATGAATGCAGCAAGGAATCTTGCAGCCAATGCGCCATCGATCAAACGGTGATCCGCAGTCATCGTGTAGTTCATCACTTTGATAGCTTTCAATTGGCCATCTTTGATAACTGGTTTTTCGTCGATTTTGTACATACCAAGGATCGCTACTTCTGGATGGTTGATCACAGGAGTTGCGTAAGTGCCACCGATAGAACCGATGTTCGTCACAGTGATACAAGCACCCTTCATTTCATCTGGTTTCAACTTGCCATCACGAGCACGTTTAGAAAGGTCGATGATTTCTTTAGAGATCTCAAGAATCGTTTTTTGATCCGCGTTTTTGATAACTGGAACAACCAAGCCTGTTGGAGTGTCCGCTGCGAAGCCGATATTGAAATATTTTTTGTAAACGATTTCACCGGCAGCATCGTCGATAGAAGCATTGAACATTGGGAATTCACGAATCGTCGCAATCATGGCTTTCATCACGATTGGAAGATAAGTGATCTTAGTTCCGTTCTTTTCAGCGAAGTCTTTCAAAGACTCACGAAGTGCAACCAATGAATCAACCTTCGCTTCATCCATGATAGTGAAGTGAGGGATGATTTGTTTTGAACGCTGCATGTTTTCAGCAATACGTTTGCGGATACCGATAAGAGCTACGCGCTCTTCAACAGCACCTGTTTGGCCTTGGTAAGCTGGTTTTGGAATAGTCATGCCAGCTGCTGGAGCTTTTGCAGAAGAAGTAGCAACTGCGCCGCCACCCGCTGCAAGTACGTCTTCACGAGTTACGCGACCCGCAAGACCAGAACCAGACAATGCGTTGATATCAATTCCAGTTTCGCGAGCAAGTCTGCGAGTTGCAGGAGTCGCCAAAACTTTTGAATCAGCTACTGGAGGGAAGATACCGTTAGAAGTTGCTACAGAAGCTTGAGCTACTGGAGCTGCTTTTGCTGCTGGTGCAGCCGCTGCTGTTTGAGGAGCTGCTCCAGCTTGCGCGACTGCCGTCGCTCCAGCACTGCCGGCTGTCGCCGACAATGTAATCATTGTTGAACCAACTTTAACAACGTCGCCAGCTTTGAATTTCAAATCGCCGACAATACCTGCTACTGGAGTTGGAACTTCAACAGTTGCTTTATCTGTTAAAACTTCAGCGATCGCTTGGTCTGCTTTCACTGTGTCGCCAGATTTAACCAACCATTTAACAAGTTCGCCTTCAGTAACACCTTCTCCCAATTCTGGAAGTTTGATGTCTTGAGATTTACCACCTGCTGCTGGAGCGGGTGCAGAAGTTTTTGCTGGAGCCGGAGCTGCCGCTGCAGGAGTAGGAGCCGCTTTCGCAGCGCCGTTACCATCAAGAGCGATCATAGTAGAGCCAACTTTAACAACTTGGCCTGGTTTGAATTTCAAATCTTTTACTGTACCAGCTACTGGAGATGGAACCTCCACAGTTGCTTTGTCAGTCAAAACTTCAGCGATGGGTTGATCTGCTTTTACAGAGTCACCTGGTTGTACCAACCATTTTACCAATTCACCTTCAGTTACACCTTCACCAAGTTCGGGCAATTTTACGTCAGTCGCCATGATGAGAAAGTTCCTTTCCTGTTGCGATAATTCATAGATTTTCAAAACACTCCCTTCTAGTTCGGGAGTAGAGTATTTGCACCGCATAACACTATGCATAATTAAAAAGGTTTTCACTCTGTGGAAAGCCACAGATATGGCATTGGAGGTAATTATTGCAGTCGCGTTTTCGTCGTTAATCCGTTGAGTTTTTCGAGACCATCTTTTAAACCCTTAACCAAGGCTTTTTGAAGGCAAAATTGCCTAAAAAATAAGCTCTTTATTGGGGGCCCGATGCAATATTCCGGTAAATTACTCGAAGGAACATTTCTAAAACGTTATAAGCGTTTTTTCGCTGACGTGGAGTTAAACGGTCAGACCGTTGTGGCCCATGTACCCAATACGGGAAGCATGAAGGGCGTTAATACTCCGGGGAGCATTTGCTTAGTTTCCGAAAGCACAAATCCCGAAAGAAAGCTCAAGTTTACTTTAGAGATGATCAAAGCCCCATCAGGCTCTTGGGTGGGCGTGAATACGGCGACTCCGAACACGGTGGTTAAGGAAGCTGTGTTGCAGACAATCGGCAAAGGTGAGCAAACGGGGAACTTCGCGCACTGGGCGGCTTTTGATGAAGCCAAACCAGAATACAAAATTTCAGCCGAAACGCGCTTGGATTTTGCACTTAAGAAAAAAGACAGCCAGCACATGCACTTCATCGAAGTGAAGAACGTAACTTTAGGTGAAGATGGCATCGCCAAATTCCCAGATGCAGTGACAGAGCGTGGTCAAAAACATCTTCGCGAGTTGATGGGGTTGATCGAACAAGGTCACACAGCGGAGCTTGTATTTACAGTGCAACGTCACGATTGCGAAGTCTTTACTCCGGCCGATGATATTGATCCAGAGTATGGAAAACTTTTAAGAGAAGCCTCTCAAAAAGGTTTGATGATTTCGCCCTTGATCGTTGATTTAAGTCCGACAGCCGCGACGTTGTCTGAAAAAAAACTGCCAGTGAAGCTTTAAGCTCACTGGCAGTTTTTAAAATCAAATCTCAATTACTTTTCGAACTTCCCGGGAATAGTGGTTACTTTTCCAGATTTGATGTCCAGCTCATATTGAAATACCTCCCAGATGGGAGCAGGGAGCATTTTTGTCATCTGAAGCTCTACCTATCTTTCAAAGTTTCCTGGGATAGTAGTTACTCTTCCTGTATAAATATCTAATTCGAAAGGTCTTCCGCGGTTGAAAGCGAGAACTCGCCCTTTGACGTAATAGCGTGCATCCGTACCTGAATCAATTGCGACTCCGTCGTACCCCTGTGTGCCTGCTGTGAAAAACCCAGGTTTTTCTATTCTCCAAACTTGCTTCCCACTTTCATCAAAGCAGAACACATTCTGTAGATCCCAGTTGAAATCGACAGTGACAATCACTAAGTTTCCGTATGGAAATACGTGGTTTACTGTAGCGGGTAGTTTTATTTCATTGCTATTAATTGTTATAAAGTAGTCGTCTAGCGTGTAATTTAAGTTCATATTAAAAACCTCTAACGGACGACCTCGATTCATTGCCATGAGTTGTCCTTTTCTATCTTTGGACTCAGAGATAAAAACGAAATCGTATCCTTGAGCTCTGCAGGAAGGTTGATCACGTGTCCGTTAATAGTGATTACTTTTTCTCGTTTTTTATATTTAAGTGCCATTTCCTTGCTCACTATCTTATTTCTCAAACTTTCCAGGAATCGTAGTTACTTTTCCAGTTTTAATGTCTAACTCAAAAGGACGTCCTCTATTGAATGCTAAAATTCTGCCTTTGATGTAATAACGTTCATCAAGACCTGAATCCATGGTTACGAAGTCATACCCTTGAGTACCAGCAGTGAAGAAGCCCGGTTTTTCAATACGCCAAAGTTGGTTGCCTTCTTCGTCGTAACAAAACACGTTTTGGAGATCCCAGTCGAAATCTAAGGTAACGACGACTACGTTTTCAAACTCAAAAATGTTCGTAATTGAGGCGGGCATTTCAATTCGTTTGTTATTGATAAAGAATGCCGCTTCGCCTTTTTTAAATTGAATATTCATTTTTTAAATCCTGGTCCAATGCCAATTGAGCCTCTGTTTGCCCGGCTTCAGCGATTCTTTGATTCTTATTGGCATCATCGCGCTCTTTGGCACATCGTTGCTGTCGCTCGAGCTCGCGAGCGGCGTCTAATGGATCAAAGAGTGGAAGGGATGGTGTCCCGGGAATGCCGAACAGGGCGTGGGCGGCCGAAGAGAAGAGGGATGTGTATATGAAGAATGAGGTTAAAATAAATAGCTTCATGGATTGGAGTCCTTTTCGTTAAATGGTTCGAGCGGGGACCATCGCAAAGCCTAGGCCAGCGCAGAAAATCGCAGAACGCTGATATATTCGATCTCAGCGTCGGGGGATGTCCGAATTCCTAGATTTCGGATCTTAGATAAGAGGAGGTAAATTGAATAAATTGCGAATGAGATCGACAAGAAGGAAAACACTTTACGAAGGTCTCGTGTCGACCTGTCAGACACAAATCCAAAATTTAAAGTTCTAATATGAATACACCGAAATCTCCATATGACCACATGGAGGCTCGGTATGAAACTACTCAAAAACAAAAATCTTTTTGCTCTCGTTGCACTTACATTAACAATGGCGGCTTGTGCTCCGGGTGGTTTTGATACCTCTTCGACGAAGTTAGCGGACGATCCTGAAACAGAACAAACAACGGGGGATAACTCGAGCGCAGCTGTTGTTCCGCCAGAGTCGTCGTCATCGTCTTCGCAAAGTTCCACGGCACCAAGTGACAGCACTTCAGCTGTTAGCTCCACAGCAACAGATTCGCAAATTTTGGCGAAGTATGCTTATGTCGACAAAAATAAAACTGTGAATCAAAGCATGTTGAAGAATGCATTGCTTTATTACCACAAGAATTTGTCTAAAATTCAGAACACCGATTATTTGTCAGTGTTGGATTTTAGTTTGTCGTCCACGAAAAAACGTTTCCATATCATCAACATGAAAACTGGTGAAGTATGGAGCATTCACGCAGCACATGGTAAAGGTTCTGATCCGGATCATGATGGTTACGCAAATAAATTCAGCAACCTTTCCGGTTCCAATGCAAGTTCGATTGGAATTTATAAAACGGCAGAAACATACAGCGGCAGTCATGGGTACTCTTTGCGCTTAGATGGTCTTTCAAAAACAAATTCCAACGCACGTGCGCGCGCAGTTGTGATTCATGGTGCAGACTATGTGTCTGAGGCGAGTGTGATTCAAGGACGCAGCTGGGGTTGTCCTGCAGTGACAATGTCGTACCGCACAAAACTTATCGACATGGTTAAAGGTGGCAGTATCATTTATGCCTCCGCTACAAATTAGAACAAAAAAATAAGTGGTGCCTTTTTGGAACTGATTTAGTTGGCA
>JBJTMR010000201.1:0-3514 GCA_046070625.1 Bdellovibrio sp.
CCATTGTCGAGTTTCCTCCTTGGAACTATGGCTAAAAGTCTGTCATCCCACTATAGGACAAGTCAAAGTTTTCGAGGTCGAGTTATTGCCTCTGGCGCCTTGATACGAGACAATGTTTTTCATCAATGTTGAACAGTCACAGTACTTTCATTTTAAGTATGAAAAATCGCAAAGGGCAGGTCGCTCTTTTCGTGGCTCTGATATTTCAGATCCTGTTTTTGTTTTTTGCGATGGTCATCAACGTTGGCTTGTTAGTTCATCATAAGATCAATTTACAAAACTCGGTCGATTTAGCGGCGTATTACGGCGCTATGAAGCAGGCCGAAAATATGAATGCGCTAGGGCACATCAACTATCAGGTTCGCCAAAGTTGGAAACTGCTAGCATGGCGTTACCGCACAATAGGGACCGCAGGGGATTTTTCGGAGCATCCTCTGGATAAACGGAATAAGTCTTTAACTCTTTATCCTGGAAGAGCAGATACGGACGACATCAATCCGCAGGCGCAAGATTTTTACGATGCACCTTCCTTTTGTGCGACATACGTTCCTTTCAAGCCGATGCCTTCGGGGGAAAATACTTGTCGTGATCTTAAGAACCAAAGTGGAGTAAAGCTATTTACGGCTCCCGGGATCTTTGCAGGCTTTCAAAACTTCTCGAAGAACATCCAAGTTTTCACAGATATTATGAAGGCCAATGCGCTGGCTCGTTGTAAATATTTTGGTGCTTATAACTACAAACTGTTAGCTCAATATGTTGTGGCCTATAATATCGATCAAGCTGATCGTATGTTATTAATGGCGGCCATTTCCCGTTCGATGAGCAAAAGTACCTTAGACTTTTATGATATCGACGGTGACAGTGTTACGGATGGCATTCAGAAAACTCTAGAAAACAATCTGACCTCTGCTAACAGAAGCTCGGTTCAGTTTAAAGTCTATAATTCATTAGGTGCTGAAGGATGCAATAATCCGAGTGACTCCAGACAGCCTGCAAAGTGGTTGGTGCCGATCAAGATTGCCCCGGCATTTACTTACATTGATACGGAATGTGGCAATCAATCCAATATCGTGACTAAGGGCAAGCAGCTTGCTTACCCTAAAGAGTATTGGCCGGACGAGGTTCGTAAAGACACCAGCCATCAGCTCTATGGTGATATTGATCAACTTTCCCAATTCGTAGGTCTTCGTCCTAATATTGACGATCCCTACAACTATTCCATGGGTGTCGAAAAAAACCCATGGTGTATGGCCTATGTGGGTGTCAGCGCCACCTCGAGTCCTTCGATTCCCTTTTCGCCATTTGGACCGGTCACCTTAAAGGCACGAGCTTTTTTCAAACCGTTCGGTGGCCGCATGGGGCCGTGGTATGATAAGCAGTGGCCAAGCAGTTCAGAGAAATCAAATGGTGGCGGAAAAACAGATAAGAATTTGCCACCACGAATTTTCGATACCTCCAACATCGGTGCACCCACAGATCCAACTCGCGCTGCGAACTACAGCCGCTTTGTCGGAGATGAATTCGGATTGAAAACCAGAAATGTTCTTTTTCAGTATGGGCGCGCTATCTTTAAATTGGATGCGAATTGGGATTACTCAACATCCCCTGGCGGAGTCGTTTCCGGTAATGCCACCCCTGACTACAGTGATACAGCACCGAATTTTGGTCACTGGAATCAGTTGCCTTTTGAATTTAGTAATAAAACTTCTGGTAATGGAGATTTATTGGCGTGGAGTTCTTCTACAGATTCGCCATCACGTTTTAGAAACTTGGAATTAACGGCGGTGCTGCCGGATCAGTTCGACATGGCTTATTACTCGATCGAGCCAGATTTTTATCACAATTATTTTACGCGCATCAGGGATAACTTTATTCCAAAAGTTCTGCCAAATTTTGATAAGTTAGTTCGCCCAGATATTGGATACCATAAGGGTTATAATAGAGGCGGATTGAATCTTAATGAATTCAGCGTGAAGGATCAATTTGCAGTTCTGACAAACAATAATGAAACTGAACTCCGACTTGAATACGACACGAAGTTGACCTACATCGCGAAAGATTGGAAGCACGTCTTAACCGGATGGGCGGACAAAGGGCTTTTGGATTATTCGTTGGATGAAACGCGCTTTGGAAAATGTAAGTATCTTCCTGTGGGTGCAGAATCTGGCAAAGCAAATCCCGCGACCTCCGGAAACTGTGTGGTCGGTGGAACCACGGGATATTCTGTTAAGATGATTTCTTCCGACTATCTCAAATCACAATTGCAACTGGGGGGCGAAGCCTCTGGTGCTGGAAATATTAAGAATCCTCCTCCGGATGACTTCTAGGTACACTAGATTGATTATCGCTATCTCATTCTGAGACGATCACCGATAGGTTCAAGATTTATCGACTTTTGGCCGAAAAGACCTGGGTAGGGGAAAGTTTATGAAAAAGTCGGTGCATCGCTATAGTGCTATATTCATGGCGGGAATATTTTCTGCATCTATTTCTTTTGCTGAAGATGCGACTTCAAGTGACGGCAATGCTGGGGCTGGAAATCCATCTATAGTTAAGGCGTTGACGGATAAAGCTATAGCGGCAAAAGATGCAATAGTTAACTACGTGAACCCTGCCGACAAAGCTGCCCAAAAAAAGGAATCGGAATCTCCGGGCCTGGATGAAAAAGAACAAATTATAGGTAATATCATCACTTTGAATAAGATGCAGGTGGAGGGGCGAATCCTTGATAAGGGAATTACTGATATCAAATCTGGTTCGAAAGAATATGATAACCATCAAGCTGATTGTGTTTCCAGACAGAATACCGCCGCAAAATGGTGTTTAGAAACTCTGAGTCCCAATATTACTGATATCGTGACGGGACTCAATACAATGATGTCCGCTGTTGGAGGCTCTTCAGTTAACGACAGCTGTAGCACTTTTGCTAAAGCTATGGATCTTGCGAAGGCCGGTATGACGGCCTATACCGCGGCTTGTGGTACAACCAAAGCGGGATGCGGTTATGCCTGTGTAAAAGCTCGCAATGGAGTAGAGAAAGTTCAAAAAGGGTTAAAAGAGATTGGGACCTGTACCTCTAATGATGCTGTCTGCCTCGGCATGGTAGAATCTTATAATTCTCTGAAAAGGAGTACTCAGGATCTGATAGCGAAGGAGTTAGACAAAGCTGATCAGAAGTCCGTTGCTGGTAAGGCTGCACTTTGCACAGGTAAATATGCACAATTGGCTGTTTCGGCAATTGCCGGAATCACGTCTGTTGCAAACTCACTAAATCAAGGTAAAGCCTGTGATGAAGCGACTTCTGCCGCAAATGTTGCAGCTCAAACTTTGGAACAAAAATGTGCGATTGAAACGAACGCAAAGCTGCCAGAGTGTATCTGTCTTAAGAATCCAATGCTTGAAGGTTGCGGATCTACAGCAGTGAAATCGACGACAAGTGCGGAAGGCTTTGGAAGTTTTGCTTCTTCTGGTGACAAAACATTGGGTAAAGGTAATGGCTTAACAAATAGTGACC
>JBJTMR010000202.1:0-17389 GCA_046070625.1 Bdellovibrio sp.
GGTGGCGGCTATATTGGACAGGGACGAAAAATCACATCAGTGGGTGTGACCGGCTTAACGGATGCCGAAAAAAAGAAGCTCGAAAAGAAAGCCTCGGGGGGCAAAAATGCAGTAGTCTCCTCCGGAGAATTTGGGGCTCCACCTAAGAAAATTTCCGTCAAGAAACCTGAGCCTAAGCGCGAGTTGGCTTCCGAGGAAGAACCGTTCACAATTGGAAATTTTATACGTTACCTATTTATTTCGGCGTTGGTCCTCGCATTGATTATTTTCATTGGCGGTCAGGCACTACAAATGTCGAAGAGTGGTGAAAATTAATCCTTATTGCATGCATTGCGCTTAGACAAATTTCAAATAAATCTTAACTTCTCTGTCATTAGTTGGAAATTGTTGAATCCTTGGGCGTCTTCATAGATACAAAGCCTTCATTTTATATGTTCAAAATGTTTCGAGGGGGACTTTTGGAAAATGTGATTGAGATCAATCGCAAGAAGTATTTTACGTTGGGCGAGGCACAAAAACTGTTGCCTATAATTTATCGCTTAACAGAAGAATCCTCCCGTGAGGTTCGTGGTCACGTTAACAGGATTGAAGCTTATTCTGATAAAAGTCATCCTTCTGTTACAATCATTGAAGAGCAAATCAATGGGATTATCGATCGCTGGCAGGTAAAGATGGAAAAGCTCGGTGCTGAGCCCAAGGGCTTGTGGATGGCCGACTTTGATAGCGGTGAGGGCTATTTTTGTTGGAAGTATCCAGAGACTGAGGTGAATCACTTTCACGGATATCAGGATGGATTTTCTGGTAGAAAGACACTCATTTAAGATTTCTTGTATATTAAAATAAAAAAGGCGGCTTACAAAAGCCGCCTTTTTTATTGGTCTTACACACTTGTTGCGATGTAGTAGAGGATATTCATCAAAAGATTGATTTGAGTATCGATCTCTACACGGTTTGCTTCGTAGTTCTCAACAGCTTTTGCATTGTTAGCAATTGCCGCATCCACACCGTCGCTACCTTGGAATCCATTAGGCATACCCAAGTATTTTGTCGCAAACTCTACAGAGTTCATTTCAGTAAACTTCTTATAGACGTCAGGGTTCGATTCTTTCTTCTCTTCCAAAGCATTTAAGTTTGCTAGGACGCCTTGAAGTTCGCCCAATAGGAAGCTGATGGACTTCAAATCAACACCCGTGCCTTGGAGCCCTTGAGCTGCCTTGACGTAGACTTCACCAACTTGCGCTACAGTCATCTTTGCCAACTCAGCCGCAGAAGGTAAGGCTTTGATGATGCTAATAACTTTTGCGTTCACGGCATCTTGAGCGTTGAAAGCCTTTTTCGCTTTGATTGCTTGAAGGGCATTGAACTTGTTAACTAGTGCAATAGCATCAGTCGATGATTTGCTAGTGACGACAAACAAACCACCATTGATCGAAGCGTAAGTTACTGCCTTCGCCATAAGTTCTTCAGTTGGGTTACGAGTGTAAACACCAGCCAATGTGCCCAGACGAGATGCGCTTGCCTCTTCTTTACCTGGGATTAAAGAACCCACTACAGTAGAGATAAACGCTCTGTTTAAAAGATCTTGCTCTGACGAAAAGCGCGCAAAGTTAATCTTGTTCAAGTAGTCTTTGTAAGCCGTCATCATTTTCTTAGATTGGTCATCGCTTCCTTCTGGAAGATACTTCGCAACAGACGTCCCTGGAACACCAGACGTTACACGTGCGTAGATGGTATCTTGAACCTTTTTGCGGAAGGCCGGTTCATCCATAAATGATGGTCGGAAACCCGTCATGTCACCGTTATAAGATGTTGAGATATGACCAGTTAGGACAGAGATCGCCATCATGCGGTCACCTTGAGTACCAATGACATCCATTGGTTCCATCGCTGCTTTCGCAGACATGTCATATCTAAATGTATCAAGCTCGTAACCCATTTCGTTCAATACGCGAAGTTTTTGTGCTGACCAAAAACCGGCGTTTTGAGCTTCTACACATGAGCGAACAATTGTGTTCTTAGTAAAGAACATTTGTTGGCGTACTTTATCAAGTTCCATCAAGCTTGGAGCACCTTTTTCATCCGCAAGTACACAGTATTTGTTTTCTAAAGTCGCAACCTGTAGCAAGAAGTTAAATACTTCAGTAGCAACTGGACGATATTGTTTTACGAAATCAGCATACTGAGGATCTTTGGACATTTTAGCGATGACAGCATCTAGTTGGGCGGCATCCATTCTTTCAAGGTATTGCTCATCTTGACCTACGTAACGAGCAAGACCTACACGCCATTCTTCATAGAAGCGAGCCAATGGAATGAAGAAGCGGGACAGTCTGTACATCATCAAACGACTTGGGCTTACGTTTCTGATCGCGTCTCTGCGGAAGTTCAGAAGTTGGTAAGAAGCTTGGTAATCTGCCATCAAGTTGCGGGCAACTTCAAGAGGATTCACGCCGGCATCATGACGTTGGCACATAGGATCTGCTGCGAAGTAGACGTCTTCATCAGTACAGAATTTGAAAGCACGCAAATCTTTGGATTTTGCAGCAACATTGGCAGCGATTGTTTTATTTGGATCAAGGGAGATCACGGCACCGTCTTTTGCTTCCACAGTGTTCACATAACCGAAGCGAATTGCAGCGATATCGTACTTACCTGGTTTGATAAGGCGGTCTTCATTGAAGGATGGGTATTCCATCACAGAAGAGCTGCGCACTTGGTGTTCAGTTCCGGATTCTTTTGTAGACCAGAAGTTTGCTATGTCATTAGAGCCCATAAAGTTATGGCGCAATCCAAAGTTGTGACCCATTTCATGTGTCAACGTGCCTTGGAACTTAGTGACAGCGATTTTACGAGAGCAATCATCAAGCACCTTGATCTCATCTTCGTTGTGGCTTGCTTTGGTTTTGATCAATGTACTTACGTAGTTCACTAAATCAGGACATTGTGCTTCGATTTCTTTGTGGATATTGCCAGAAGCAATAGCTACGTCGAACTCCTGAGCATTCTTTGTCGTGCGTTTTCTGAAGTCGATATCTTGCAATTTGAACTGATTAGAGTTCTTTTCGTCAGGCACGTAAAGTTTTAAGCCTTTTACCGCAGGGATAAAGTCAGAAGCCACTTGCATCACTTTATCAGCTTGTTTAAGAACCATTTCGTTCATAGCCTGAAGTTGACCAGAGATTCCAACAAGACGGCCTTCATTGAGGCGGCCCAATTTCATATCAATGTAAGTTCTTAATTCTTCAATTACGGCTTCACGGATTGGCGTAAAGTGAACATTTGTTGTGGCAGAGATGATTTCTCCAGTGAATGGATCAGTAACTGAAGGACCAAAACCAAACAAGTTAGAAGCAGTTAAGTTTTCGATGATGTTGATAGCGTTGTAACGAAGGTCACCCAACTCCACGTCGAAAGTTTCGTCAAGAACGACATCTACTTTAGAACCAGCTGCCTTGAACGCATCATCCCAGCCCTGAACTGCTTCGCGAACGTATGAGCGGATCCATTGAGGAGTGGTTTTAGTGAAGTGATAGACGATTTTTCCAGCTTCAGGATTAAAGCGGGAGATAAAAAGATTTTTCTCGATATCTTCTTGGCGAGTCACTTCGAAGTTTTTAACAACTTGTTTTTCAGTTTCAAAGAAACCGAAAAGGCGCTTGTCGTCTTTATAGAGACGTTTTGCTTTATAGCCCGTTTGTTTTACACGCATGAATGAGTAGCGGATGCGCAAGTTGTTGCTTTTGTCTTCTACAGCATAAGAAAGGTAGTCGTCTTTTACTTCAAGAGCAACAAGGCGAGCTTGGCCAGGATTCATCATAGAGCGAGAACTGCCGAAGTTTACAGAAAGGAATGGGCGTTTGCTCCAATGAGATTTCCCATCTTCTGCTTCGGACATGCCAGTACCGTTGCTCGTAACTTTATAAGACTTCCATTCTACCGGAATCGTAAGAGCTGTTTTAAAGTTAACGTCTTCTTTTTTAATAAGGCGTTGGTCAATATTCAAGTTTACAACTTTTAGCTCATTTTCATTTTTAATGAATTTAACACGTGTTGAAGGAGTCAATGTCTGGTCATAAGCAGCACCTTGACCAAGAGACTCAGAGTCTTCTTCTGGAGCCGATGTAACAGTTTCGTTGTAATACCAGTCTCCTTCAAAATAGCCGGTTGGTAAAACATCCGTTTTAACAACAGCTTCGAAGATTTCACCGCGAGACATATCCATACGGAATTGAGTCGCTTTGCTCATGTCTTCTTGTTGGTGTTCGATTTTTGTAGAAGTGTTTTCGCCAAGGTCATTGCGAGCTCTTTCAACTGTAATACGACCAGTTACTGGGTAACCGATAAGAGGAACTGCAAGTTGACCATTATCTAATGCAGTTGCATAAGTAACTTCATTAAGAGGAAGATCTTCTTTTGCCGCCACTTTATATACTTTAAGGTAGTTCTGCTCAACGCGGATCAGACCTTTATACTTCTTGTTTTTTTTGCCGATGATTGGAGTATCGCCCAAAAGCTTTTTTGCCATTGGATCATTAACTTCATAGGAAACAACTGAGAAAGCATCATCACCTAGGCTTTTAGCATTTACATCAAGGTGTTCAGCTTTCGAGAAGTTCTGTTTTTGACCTTCGATGGAAGAACCTGTCGTAATTTCAAATGTTTTGCCGTTGTAGTCAGCGACATTTAAAAGGTTTTCACCTTGGCCTTGAGCAAATTTGGCGTCACGTTGCTTTGTGCAAGCAGTGGTCATCAATAAAAAGGCTAAGGATACTACAACTAAGTTATACATAAGTCCTCCCAGAGAAAGCTCTGTCACCCATAACAAATGCATCCAGGGTGCCATGTAAAAATTTCTTCAAATCGCACACATTACAAATACGACGTTTTAAATGTCGAAAGTTTAGACAGTGGCCGAATATGGGGAGACGCTAAGTGTTGAATATGAATTTTCATTCTTATGATGATTCTCAATCTGAGACATTTGCTGCCCCTGGACCTAGACCAAGGACTGCTACCAAGCTTTTGAAAAAAGCGTATAGTGAGCCCATGAGAATCGCCTTAGCCCAAATCAATCCGACACTTGCGGATTTTAAATACAATAAAGAAAAAATCTTAAACTTCATTCACCAAGCCCAGCAACGTAAGTGCGAAATGGTGGTTTTTCCAGAATGTACTTTGTTTGGGTATCATCCCTTTGATCTTTTAGAGCGTGAACAGCTCGTTAAGAATCAAGAAGCAGAGATGAAAGATCTGATCAAAAGAATTCCTAAAGGTATTGCAGTGATTTTCGGAATGATCACACGCAATTCGGGTAAAATGGGGCGTCCTTATTTTAATTCCGCAGTGATGGCGGTAAAGGGCCAGAAGCCACGCTTTTTCCATAAGCAACTTTTACCAACCGGCGACGTTTTTGACGAAGCCAGATTTATCGAGCCTGGTGATGTTTCAAAAAACTATTTTTCTTGGAAAGGGAAAAAGTTTTTCCTCACGATTTGTGAAGATATTTGGGCGTGGCCAGATTCCAAAGGTCACACACCTTACCGCATCAACCCTCTGGCGAAAGTAAAGAAGCAAAAGATTGATATGGTTATCAATCTGAGTGCTTCACCGTATTTTGTCGGCAAAATGAAACAACGGGAATATGTGGCAGGAAAAACTGCAGCAGCTTTTAAGGCACCAATTCTTTACGCAAATCTTGTTGGTGCTCAAGATGAAATTATTTTCGATGGCGCCAGCTTTGTCTTGGATAAAAAGGGTAAGAAGTTATTGAGCTGCCAGGCTTTTGAAGAAGATATCAATGTGATTGATCTTGATACTTTGGAAGTGTGGCATAAGAACGCGAAGATTGAATCTATTGAAGAACTTCGCAGAGCTCTGGTTTTAGGTATTCGTGATTTCTGCGCTAAAACTGGAATGAAAAAGGTGCACTTAGGATCTAGCGGTGGAATTGATTCTGCCGTGGCAGCGGCCTTAGCTGTGGACGCGATGGGACCTGCTAATGTGACGACGGTGGCTTTGCCGGGGCCATACAATGCGGCTATGAGCTTAACCTTGGCCGAAGATTTAGCTCGCAATTTAGGGGTCGCTTTCAAAGTTGTAGATATAGCGCCGATGTATGAACAAGTCGTGAGATCTTTAGAGGAGGGAATTTCTTTAAAGGGTTTCTCAGTTGTGAATGAGAATCTTCAAGCGCGCCTTCGTGGCTTAACTTTGATGGCATTTTCTAATCAAGAAAATAGCATGCTTTTAACGACGGGAAATAAGAGCGAATATGCTTCTGGATATTCTACCTTGTACGGAGACATGTGTGGGGGACTAGCTCCCTTGGGTGATCTAACTAAAGAACAGGTCTATGCCTTGGCTCGTCACTATAACAAAGAAGGCGAAGTCATCCCGGAGTCCATCATCACGCGCGCACCTTCTGCAGAGCTTCGTCCTAATCAAAAGGACCAAGATTCTTTGCCTCCTTATGAGGATTTGGATAAATCCGTGACTTCACTGGTGGAAAAATTTAAGCCCGCAAAAACCGCAACTGATAAATGGTTGTTACCGATTTTGGGACGAACAGAGTTTAAGCGTTGGCAGGCCCCACCGATTCTAAAGATATCTGGGCATGCTTTTGGACGGGGACGTCGATATCCAATTGCCCATCGAGCAAAAGAATAGAAACTAAAAAGGCCGTCGTTTGACGGCCTTTTGTTTAATTAATCCCAAATACTTTCAATAAGTTCTATACGCCAAAGAAATCCATTTGTTTTGGCTGGCGCACGATTTGTGGAAAGCGCAATTCCGGTTTTCCGGTAAGTGCAACTAAGTTACCAATTTGTGGAGCTTGGCCGCCAATGGAAATTCGTTTCAACATTGCGGTGAACATGTGACCCAGATAAGTCGCATCTTCTTCAGCTCTATGAAAATCAGTTGTAGGGATTTTCAGGTGTTGAACAAGAGTACCCAGTTTATAGTTTGGAAGACCGGGGAAAACTTTACGCGCAATTGGAAGTGAATCCAGAACAATCCCGCGTGGTGCTTTTGATTCGTGTTTTTTCACGTCAGCGGTTAGAAATTGAGCATCGAATGGAGCATTGTGGGCTACCAAGATGTCGTCTCCGCAAAAATCCGCTAAAGAATCCAAAAGCGTATCGATTGTCGGCTTGCCCTTAACCATATGATCAAAGATGCCATTGACCTTTGATGCGCCCGGCGCAATTGGACGAAGAGGATCTACAAGGGTTGCAAATACAGCCTCAGGTTGACCATTAATGAAGCGTACAGCTCCAATTTCAATAATTTGGTCAACGCCAGGCACAGTTCCGGTGGTTTCAAAGTCAAAAGCTACAAATCTCATGGAATCATTGATACAAAATGGAAGCAGCCCTTTCAACAAAAGAGTGGCTCAATAAAGGAGTTCTCTCTGGTAAAGCCTAAGTCTGGAAAATGTATAACCTTTTCGCCGGACAAACAGAATGTCTTGGTGAGTCATAAAGATCAGAGCGTTTTGGATGTGGCTCTCCGGGCTGGCTTGGCTTTGAATCATACGTGTGGGGGCTTTGGAACCTGTGGCACTTGCAGAGTTTTTGTGCGAGAAGGGCTCGAAAATTTACCTCCGCGAAATGAAGTAGAATCCGAGATGGCCGAAGACCGGGGCTTTAAGGATTGCGAACGTTTAGCATGTCAGACTCCGCCCTTGGATGGATTGGTCATCGAAATTCCTAAGGCTTAACAAAAAAAGGATTTGTGTAAATCCATGAAATCCACTTTTTGGCATCAGGCAGTGGCAGCATCGGTGAAATCCGAACTTGCACTCGATATGTGCCGGCCTGTCGAATCGGCATAACAATTTCAGGCTGATTGTAACGTTGAATAGCCTCGCCATTTCTATAGATCACAATTTCAAAGAAGTCTTTTGGTGTTACTGGCAGTTTTACTTTCAAAGACATATTTTTCGAAAGGTGAATCTCGGAACCCATTAAAAAGGATTTTCCGTCATCTTCAATGGTCGCAATGAATCCCTTGGGATCACCCAGCATATCCATCGCCATATAGAAGTTCCCTTGTTTTAAGGCGTTGAATATCTTTACACGGTCACTGTTAAAGCTGCCTGTCAGTTCAGACTTAAGCAGAATATGATTGCTCATGATTTCAAAGGATCTTTTGTAACTGGGGAAACGAATAAAATAATTTGCTAAGGGAATTGCGCGAGCCGAAGCTTCTGTACCGGCATAAACAACGACTTTTCGTTGGGTACTGAGTTTATCCAGAAGTGCAATCTCATCCGTGGGTTCTGTATAGAGACGTAAAAACGACAGACGAGGATTGAAGGGGTAAAGCAGCAGACTCCAAATGGTGGATAGTTTCGATTCAGCCCATGCGCGATTTGAAAGACTCTTCAAGTTCAGCAACTCAAAGCCATCTAACCCCGTCGGAATTTCGCCATTCCACGAATAACCTGCTTTGTAAGGATGAGCTAACACGGTCATGGTGTCTTTGCTGGCACCTGTTTTTTGTGACAAGAGATCCGCGAGTTTAACTTGAGCTTCCCCTAAACTGCTGCCGATGCTTTCTTGGCTTAACGAGTAATAGATTAAACGCGAATCCAAATAGGAATATTTTCCCGCAGAAAATACCAGTAAGTTTCCGTGATAGGATTCAAATGTAGTTGGCATGTTAAACAAATTGAGATCTGTAAATACAATGAAATCTAAATTTGCCAGTTTGGCAGAAGTGATAACGAAGCTTGGTGGCGCCGATCCAGCGGAAAGATCGGTGTGCACATTCATGACGCCTTTATAGTCGTAGTAACTTGAAGCATGCTCTGTGGTGAGTTGTCTGGGGATAACTGTGGCGTCGTATTGGTTAATATAAAAACCATACAAAAAGTATGTGACCAATAAAAATGACAATACGACGAGCGACTTCATCATGGGCGTGTAAATTCCAAAACAACAAAATCTGGAGAGATCCGCTTGATCTCTTTATAAGTCCATTGTTGTTCGGAAATCCAGCGCGGTAAACCATTGCCTTCGCGTTCCACCAAATAAAAATGATTCACCGAGGGAACAGCCTCAGGAAGAGTGTCAAAGTAGTCAAAGCGGCTGATATCTTTAAGTTTAAAGACCGGTGTTTTGCTGAAATACCACAGTGAAGATGCCATTTGATAGGAGCTTGCATAGAGAGGCTGATAAACTGCAGTTTCCGCCGCAAGCATTTGGAAATCATAAGGCTCGCTGATTTTTTTGTTCAGATTACGAAGCGCCGGAATAAAGAGGGTTGCCAAGGCGACCGCGATTATTGCACCCCAGAAGCCAACATAGAATTTGAGCCATTTTTGCAGACGTGGGTAATAGACTGCCAAAACAAAAACCGCCGGATAGGCGATGATTGGCCAATTGGCTTCAACCAAGGCTTTGAATGAGGTCAGGAAAAAGAAAACCAAAGGAAGCCACGCAAAGTAGAGTAAGAACCTTAGAGTGCCTGTGACCTTGGCGCGCAGGGCGGCCCAAAAAACCAATGGGAATATTATTACGATTTGTGCCAGAGCATAGGAAATCGTCCATTGCGGATTGTAGTCAGGTCTTTCTAGTCCATGTTCAAGCTGGAATCTGAAGGAGGCAAAATCATTTTGAAAGTTCCAAAGAAGAACCGGGCCACAAAAAATAAGGCCGAGGATCAAAGTCGCTGGAACATACTTCCACTGAATGTCTTTCCATTTCTTTTCAAACAAGATGTAAAGCAACAGGCAGGGAACAAACAGAACTATGTGGTACTTGGCACAGAATCCAAGCCCTAATGCGGCTCCAAGTGCCGCATAGCTTACCAGGTCCTTTTTCTCTAAAACTCTTTCGAATAAATACAGAGCAAGAACCCAAAAGAAAATAACTGGCAGATCTGGAGTGACGATCAGCGATCCAAAACCCAAAAGGGGAGAGAACAGCACCAGATACATCCACCAACGGACTTTATCAAGAGCAAGATGTTTTCTTAAAAGTAGAATTCCAATGGCTAAAGTTGCGTGGCCTAAAATCACCGCCGGCCATCGAACTGCATGCAGGATCGGCTCAAGGAAATGTCCCAGATAGAATAACCACGCCACCATCGGTGGATGATCGAAATAACTTAACTGAAGGCGATGTGACCAAACCCAATAATAGGCTTCATCAGCACTTAACGGTATAAGTGCCGATAAGATGAGTTTCACAAAAAGACTGATGAACCATAGCCGCTTTAAATCTTTCAATTAGTAACTCAATTTGATTGGTTTACCCAAATCGCCCGGGATACCGATCTCTTTACCATTTAGGATTAAGTTAACGGCACCACCATTTGAAAAATTAATTTTCAAACCGCTTTTGCTTTTGAAAGTATGAACTTGTTCTGAAGAAAGTTTAATTTTTTGAGGTTTCCCGTTCGGAGAGGCATATTCAATTTCCACAGTATCAAGAGCCTCTACGATCAATTCCACCGGTTTGTTTTTTTCTTCCTTAGGTGTGGGCGTCGGAGTTGGCGAAGGTGTCGCCGCCGCTGTCGCACTAGCTATCGGAGATGGAGTTGGTGTTGGAGTCACCGTTGGCTTAGGCGTTACTGTTGGTGTAGGAGTTGCCGAAGGTGTTGGCGTTGCCATTGTTGCCGGAGCAGTTTTTTCCGCTGTCGGAGTTGTGATGCCAGACAAAGGTGATGGCGCAGGGCTCGCTTGTGGATTCATCGACTCAACCGGAGCAGGTGTTTCGCCAGCTGTAGGTGTAACCGGTGTTACACCTTCGATAGTTTGCGCGACTTCTGCAGTAGGAACTTCAGCTTCCTTGGAATATTTGTCGATCATGCGCTTCGTGAAAAGAATGAGTCCTACCAACACCGCAAGAATAACGAATACCCCGACTGTTTTGGTGTTCTTTTTTTCTTGAAGTGGAGAGTAGTTACCAGCGCGCGGTGGCGGCGTAGCTGCTTCTTTGCGAATCGGCGTTACCGTTGCTTCTGCTGACAGGTCGCCTTCAGTTGTTGCTGAAGGAGCGACTTCACTAACCGTTAAAGTCTCTTTCTGCGAAGAAGTTGTTTCTGGTCGAATATAAGGCTGAGGGCGTGTCGAGCCCATTTCCGCATAAAATTGCTCAAGAACTTTATCCGCATCAAGGCGCAAGAAAGTTGCGTAGCTTTTTACGAAACCGCGAAGAAATGTTTTTGCAGGTAAGTGACTGTCATCACCGTCTTCAATGGCTTTGAGCACTTTGCTGCCAATTTTTAGGGACAAACCAACTTCGTTTAAGGACAGTCCTTTTGCTTCTCGGGCTGCTTTTAGAATTTCACCAGTTTTTTTCATTAGTGTCCCTTTCGAATCAGATCAAGCATGCCTTTGGACTTCTCGCGATATTTTCCTTCGGGATAGTAGCGCAGAATTTCTTCAAAGCGGGCCATCGATTTAGATTTATCACCCAAACGATAGTAGGCCAATGCGCTATAGAAGTGGGGCTCATCATAAAGATTTTTTTGACAGAAGCCAATGGCGCGATCCAATGCTTCGGCTGCTTGTGAATAGTTCTTTTGTTCAAAGAACGCACGGCCGTAATAGCTGTTGGCTGCGCAATCATCAGAGTGAGCCTTCAGAACTTTGAGAAAAGCTTCTTGAGAAGCGGCCCATTGTTTTTGATTGAATTTCACCAAGCCCAAATTGATATAGGCTTTGTCGATCCCGCCGTAGGTGAGGTCATTCAGTACAACGTTCAATTCTTTTTCTGCGGCCGCGTATTTTCCTTCTTCAATCAAAGTGCGTGCAAGATTATTGCGGGCATCTGAATAAGTGCTTTGAAGAGTAACGGCTTTGCGAAATTGTTGTTCTGCAAGGTCATAGCGCTCACGCAAAAAATACACCTGGCCTAAGGCGTTTTGAATCATAGGGTTTTCGGGATCGTATTTTTGTGCCTGCAAAAGCGCGGCGACCGCGTTGGGATAGTTGCTCTCTTCGATAAAGGCGTTGCCCATTCGAAGATAGAGTTCCCCTTTGTCTTTGTCTTGCTTCCAGCTGGCGCAACCCATCATGGTGAGGGAGCACAGAGCGATAATCCATTTACGCATGCTAAAAAGCCTACCATTCGAGAGCTAAGAGTCAACCCTCAGCTCGGCAATAGTCTCCACATGGTCTGTCTGTGGAAACATCTCGAAGGCCTGCACTCGAGAAAGGCGATATTTTCGACCCAATTTTTGCGACCATGTAAAGAACCATTTAAGATCGCGTGCTAGGGACACCGGGTGGCAGCTGATGTAAATAATCTTCTGAGGAGCCGCAGCGGCAAGAGAGCGCATGATGTATTCGCTGGCTCCCGCGCGGGGAGGGTCCAGGACCACAAGGTCCTGCTCGCCAACGGAAGCACGGCGCATATAACTTTCCACATCTGAAAGGAAGTAGCGCAAGCGTTTGTCTTTCGCTAAGGCTCGGCCTCGTTCTACAAGCTTCGGGTTCAACTCGACCGCTGTGACTTGGGCTGATTTATACTTATTCAAAAGAGGAAACGTGAAGTTTCCAGACCCTGCATAGAGATCGAATACTTGTGGGTACTGGACCTCGCCAGCCCAGTCTAGGGCTGTTGCCAACAAGTCTTCATTTTGAAAGCGATTTACTTGAGAGAAGCCAATCCCATCATCTTCATCAGTGATAAGGCCGTAGCGAACTTCCTCGTTTTCTGAAATGTACATTTCAAGGCGTTGCAACTCGCGGGAGTTCTTCGTTTGAGCCCATTCGCGGACTTCAGAGAATTTTTTTGTCAGAACTTCTTCAGTGATCAGACAGTCATCGATTTCTACGATGTCGTGAGAATTTCTTGCAAAAAATCCGAAGCGGCCATTATGGAATTTAGGCTGAATGCGGTTGCGATAACGGAGTGTGCGTGGGCTGGGTTTTAATGGCAGATATTCGAAAACCAACTCAGGATTGAACTTCTTTAGCGTTTCTAATACCAAAGAATATTTTTGAGAACGCTGTTCATCTTCAGTGAGGTGTTGCCAATTGCAACCACCACAAACATTTGCAACCGGGCATGGGGGAGTTCTGCGCGACGGCCCAGGTTTTAGAATGTCGATGATTTTAGCTTCGGCGAAGTTTTTCTTCGCTGTCGTGATCTCAACGAGCAATTCGTCTTCCGGCGCAGCAAGAGGCACAAAAATAACAAGGCCATCGTGGCGGGCGATGCCCGCGCCTCCGATGGCCATTTTCTCGATCTTAACTGTGATGCGAGAATGAATAGTCATGAACTATGCGTTGCAGATTTCATGCTTTTCGAAGAACAAAGCAAGTTCGCGAGCTGCTGATTCAACAGAGTCAGAACCGTGAACTGCATTTTCACCTACGTTGTCACCGAATTTAGAACGGATAGTTCCTGCAGTAGCTTTTTTAGGATCAGTTGCGCCCATGATTTCGCGGTTTTTCAAAACTGCGCCTTCACCTTGCAAGCACATCAACATAACTGGACCAGAAGTCATGAAAGAAACAAGTTCGCCAAAGAATGGACGAGCTTTGTGTTCAGCGTAGAATTCACCAGCTTTATCAGCAGTCAAAACTGTGATTTTTGCAGCAGCGATTTTCAAACCGTTTGCTTCAAACATGCTTACGATGTCACCGATAGCATTTTTTTTCATAGCGTTTGGCTTGATGATTGAGAATGTTTGTTCGATAGCCATTAGATATCTCCTTAGTTAATTACAAATAGTTGAAAAAATGTCGAAGAACGTAGCGGTTTTAACGAATTGAGTAACACATGTCCACTCCTTCGTTTGACCTGTAATCAGATTCTGAACCTTGACGACAGTTTGAACCGCCACATCAGCGCCTTCAGTCTTTTCGGCGAAGTCTTGGGTGACGATTTTATAGCGATAATCCAAGTCCAATAAATTCAAGGTTTCTTCAACATCTTCAGTTGCCAAGATGCTGAGCTCTTTGATGCCGCCAGCATGGGCGGTCGAAGCCATTAGCAGTGCTATGACCAAAAACTTCTTCACGGGAGTCTCCTTAAAGTGGGCCTTTAGTTAGACTGCGGAGGTAACCTCTGTCAATAAAAGGAGTAATAATTTAAGGCAGTTAGGAATTTAACTGTTAAGGTTGTGTCTTGTTTTCATGGTCCTCAATTTAGAGTCGTTTTAAACGGGGTTGGAAGGTGTTCAAACCCCGAAAAATGCCTAATATTTAGGACGATGAATAGCGTATTCCTCTAGGGCGTTAATGATATGGTACAGGGAGCTGCTTTTGGAAGAATTCCCTGAAAATGTATCTTGGGCAGAAAGTTGGTCATACCACATCCCTTTTTTGGGAGTGCCAAAGAACTTAAACAGAGTATCCATCGCTTCATCTGCCCCTGCGGCATAAGGGCCAGCCTGTGCACTCGGAACTTCTGTTCCCAAGCGGGCGGCAGCTTTGATGCGCTCACCTTGAGGCCAAAAGCGTGATGAAATCGTTTTAGGAGTGTAGTCACTCCACATTTCGTCATAAACGACTTTGCGATCGCGGGAAGTGCCATATTTCTCGGCCAAATTGAACAACCGATGACGGACACTCATCGTATCTTTTCCCGTGAGTTCGTCATAAAGAGAAAACAACCACGACCATTCATATTGGTGGCCGGGCTCGTATATGAACTTTCCATTTTCACGAAGATGGTTCCAATTTTCGTCGAAATATTCACCAAGCACTTGAGTCTGTGGATCGATAAACTTAGCGAGAGCCAAGTTTGCAATTTCATCAGCAAGGTCACGCCATTCTTGGTCGTTATCGATTTGCATCCACGCAATTGCGGACTCAAACATATGCATATGTGGATTGGATTTGTAAGAAACAGTGCCTTTTTCATCAAGCTCAGTGAATCCACCAGTTTTTACTTTGCGTTCGCGGTAAAGATATTTCACCAATTCTTTGGCGCGGGTTTTGTATTCTGCTTTTGGTTCAAGAATGTAGGCTTGAGCCAACCCAAAAAGTGCAAACGCTTGTGTGTAAAGATCTGGATTGAGACTTTTTGGAGTTCCATCGGGATTCACAGAATAAATAAATCCCCCATTTGCCAAAGAGAACTTTTCAACCATGTATTTGGCACCTTGTTCAATTGCCACCCCGGCAACATCTTTAGCGACACAGCCCATGCGTAAACCAGTAAGGAATGAATAAATTTGGCGAGATTGAACCATCGCGCGACGCGGAAGATCCATGGGTTCACCCTCGAAGGTCAAGCTTTCGACAAAGCCACCGCGAATGGTATCAATGCCTTTTTTGCTCCACAAAGGAAAGACATCGTGGGTAAGCCATTTTATTGAAAACTCAATTCTTTGTGCTGGAGTATTAGCCATATTGATCTCGCGATTTCCTGCGGTTAAATATCTATAACAGCAGGATTAAATTCGCAGATCATTTGGTCAAGTGCCGTTTGAAATATTAATGCACTTGGGGGATTAGAATGGACTTAAGAAAGACCTCACCACGGCAGCTATTGTCTTTGCAGTGGTTGAAGTTGACGCAGCCGCCTTCCATTCTTACGCGGTAAATTTCGTCTTCCAAAATATCATCAGCGCCATTGGTCAAAATGCCGATAAGTTCACCTGTCGAATCGAAAAGTGGAGAACCAGAACTACCTCTGAAGGTGTCGACTTCAGCGCGGAAATAACGAGTGTTACCCATCAAATCTAGAGTAATTATTTTTCCGAAATCCTTTTTAAGAGGCAAACCTAGGGGATAAGAAAGACTTATCACCGATTCATTCAACTTAAGTGCTGTCCGAGTTGATACGGTGACGGGTTTGGCGTCGGTGACATCACGATCCATTTCAACAATCGCATAGTCCATCACGGTATCAATAGTTGTGATGGTCTTACACTTGTAAATGTTGGTGATGTTTGTTGATGATGTCAGGCCAAAAACAAACTTGCTGTTGGCACAACTATCTTTGCGATCAACACAGTGGGAGGCGGTTAACACCTTGTTGGCAGATATCAAGACACCTGAACAAGAGCCCATTAATTTTTGTTCTAAGAAGCGTTCATTTTTACACAAAG
This sequence comes from Bdellovibrio sp., assembly GCA_046070625.1. Classification (GTDB taxonomy): domain Bacteria; phylum Bdellovibrionota; class Bdellovibrionia; order Bdellovibrionales; family Bdellovibrionaceae; genus Bdellovibrio. The sequence continues at coordinate 16,018 of JBJTMR010000202.1, forward strand.
GGTAGGCTTCCTCTAGTGTCGAGAAGTACTTTGTTTGAGAGTTGATGATCATCGCTGTGGCTTGTGCGAGGGAATAGTGTAAATCAGCATCATTTATTTCGGTTCGACTGTCTTCGCCATAGATAACGGCTTCACCGGAGATGGTTTGGATTGTTGATTCATTTTGGACCCCACAACTTGCGAGGATCAGAAAAGTGCTGAAGGCCAATGATTTCATAATGCGTGGAGATTACCAGAAGTGCTTTGAAACTCGGGGATTAAGTGCCAACTGGGAAAACCTTTCGGGGCTGTAAAAGGATTAGACAGCTTATAGGTAAAAAGGGTCTTCTCAATGCGCTATTAATTAGAAAAACAATCTTGATTCGATTGGGGGGAGAGGTTAAACGAAAACACGATCAAGGGAGATTTTGTGAGAGCTATTTTATTTGGATTCATTTCATTGGTAACTTTGCCGACGATGGCATTAACGGTGTCAAAGTTGAACTGCACGACTATTCGTGGAGATGTAGTGAATATTAACTTTGCGCATGCCTTTGATCCGCAAAGTCCTTGGATCGGTCGTTTTTCTTTTGAAGGAAAATTGGAAGTTTACCCTAAATGGTCTCGTCAAACCTATGAAACTGAAATGACGTTGAGCCCGGTATCTGGTCGTACTGATGATATCAATATTCGTGGAGATGGCCATCAAGAATGGGTTTATCTACAGCTTTATCCACAGACGGTGAGAGGTTCTGCGAACGGGCAATACACAGGACAGTTGTTTATCAACGACTTGGCAAAACGCGCTTACCTTGATTACCGCAGTGAAGGCGATCAGCCCGGATTGAAATGTAAATAATTAGTTTGAAACCATGGAAAGGGGCTTGTAGCCTTCTTTCCATGAGGCATCACGGATACTTTGTATTATCAATATTTATACACGGGCTCATCATATTCGGTTTGGTTTTTTTTCTTGAAGATGAAAAGACTAAAAAACCAGATGTTCTCGTCGTCGATTTGACATCATCTCCTGTTCAAAACCTTGGGTTTCCTGTGAAGGCACAACTGCAAAAGGATGCTCGCGTTCGAGTTGCGGCAGAAGTTTCTTCGGCAAAGAAAATGGCAATATTTGGCCGATCATATACGGATAATTCTAAAACACTTAATTTAACAGAGTCTCTCATTGACGGCAAAGCAACCGCCTTCAATGACAGCTCATCTTATGAGACCTCAGCAGAAAGTTTTATTGCTGAAACGGATCAATGGTCTTACTTTCATCAGGTGTTTGAACGAATAGATCAACAGTTGATGTTTGATTCCCTCTTGGCTCAGTACAACCATTTTGGTTACGTATATGTTGAGTTTGAAGTCGGTCCGAATGGTCGCTTTGTTG
>JBJTMR010000203.1:0-5949 GCA_046070625.1 Bdellovibrio sp.
CGTGGTGACTTCATAGAAAACTCCTGCTGCGTTAGCGTGATTTTATATAACCACTGAAAATCGTAGTCCTTTTCATGCCAACTACCAAATGGAAAACATGTATTTAACAAGAACCCTGGTCTAGTTTTTCGAAAACCGGAGCGAGTCTAGAATCCGATGCGGTCAAAATGGGATTTTCATTGGGGAAATAGAGTTGGTGTTCTAGTTTTTGTGGATACTCTTGGATGATTATCGCTCTACCTAGACCACATAAAGCTTGGACTTAACAACAAGACTGAAAAACATCCCTATCTTCATACTCGCAACAATGTTGAGCCTTGACTAATAACGCCCTCTTTACATGAACAGAAATATACTGGCGACGATTAGTTCTCTCCGAGCCAACTACAAGACTCATATTTTTCTGACTTGAAGGAGTATCAGAGTGTTCAGTGAAAGAGTTTTTTCCCAAATGAAAATCCGAATCCAACCCCGTAGCGATGGCGGATTGCTCAACCTTCCTACCTGAAAGTTTCGACCGATTGTGCTTTTTTGCAAGAATCCCAATGACCTCAGACCAACTTCCATTTGGACAAATATGTGACAACAAGTTTTTAGCTTGTTCAAGTTCAGCAAATTGTTCTTTGGTTAAAGTAATTTCTAGGCGCACAGATTCATCTTGTTGAGGTTTTACTTTTTGATGAATTTCTATAGGCAAATTCATTTCTACAGCCAAAGCCTTTTGGGTTTCAAAGGAGTTTTTATTTTCAAGTTTCGCCAAAACTTCAAGAGTTTGCTCAATGGAGAAAGACTCTCCATTTTTTGCACTTTCTTTTAGGCATTTTTGAACTTGAGTTAATTGAGATAGATTCAACGAACCTTCTTCTACTTTTTGAGCAACCGCAGGAACTTGCTTTAACAATCGCGCGGATTGCAGACGACGGTAAGCGCTGCCTTCGGAATAACCCAAACCGCGAGTTAGGTATGAATACATTCCGTCAAATCCCAGATCGGCGTAGCTTTTACGTTCTTCGATTTCTGCGATATGTAGCAGCACCAAATGAGTAATTTTTCTTTCCGTGCGAACTAACTTTTCAAATCATTGAATCAATTCGTCATTTGAGATAAATTTAAAATCCATGTTTTTGATCTCCGTGTTTTTCTTCCAGTGAAGATCTTATAGCACGACTTTTTTTTAGAGACGTTTTTTCGCGTTTCTCATTCACCAAAAGATATTGAGATACCAATCGTTATGCAGCATACAGCACCCCTCAAAGGCCACAACAATGTGTTTACACTCTGAAAAATGAACGCTGTTTCTGACATGCTTTCTTCCACACAAAGACTGATGGAAAGCGTGAACTATTATCAAGGCCTCAGTATGTGGACCGCTATAGTTATAAAAAAGCTGGTAAAGACTTTATGCCAGAAATTAAATGGAATATTACACCCATCCCTTTAGCTTTCAGCTAGTTTCTCAAAATGAGAAAGATAAGTTAAACTTGAATAAGAACAACCCTTACTCTAAAGAGTCTCTGTTAAAGTTCCGATAAAATACCTGTGAAATATCGGAACATGCCCTTCATTTTCACGGCCAAGATGGTCTTCTTTGCGCTGCTGACCGCTGTGCTGGCATCCTGCACTTTGGATACAGCTGTTGAAGACATTTTCCCCGAAAGCCAAGGCCTCCTTAACACCACCAGTCTCTCCCAAATTTATGCACCTGATTCGGATATTACGGTTCGTTGGAAAGTCCAAGTACAAAAGACAGCCACTCAAAATGTGACGATCGAACAAAGCCTTGATGACGGTACAACATGGCAATCGGTGGTTGAGGTTTTAGCTTCTCAAGAATCCTATACTTGGAAAGTCCCAGCGGCGAATATTCCACATTTCAAAGTGCGAACCCGCTACACGGGATATCTTGGCTCACCGATCACGTTGCTAAGTTCTGACAATATCGTTATCGACAACGAGCCGCCGGTTATCAGCCTTCGGTCTCTTCTGGGGGGCGAGGTACTCAAGGGAGGCAGCTCCACTCAAATCACCTGGAACGCTCAAGATCTAACCTTAACATCGCAGCCTATTACTCTAAGCTACAGCAGTGATGCGGGAACCACATGGAACGCTATAGCGAGCAACCTCGCCAACAGCGGTTCCTACTCTTGGACTCCACCACTCATCAACTCCAACGATGTCTTAATAAAAGTAGAGGCCACAGATAGCGTCGGATTATCTTCGGAATCCCAATCGAACAGTCGACTTAGTATTGACTCCACATCTCCCCAACTTTCAATCGTTTATCCTCTTGGAGGAGAATCCATTCTAGGAGACTCAACGGTCTCAATACAATGGAGCGCTCACGATGATCACTTTGATTCAAAACCTATAAAAGTTGAAGCGTCTTCTGATGGCGGCATCACGTGGAGCATTGTCGCAAGCTCCACCGCCAATTCCGGAGCTTTCTCGTGGAAGGCAACTATCGCCGACACGATCTTTGCGAAAATTCGTCTCACAGCTACAGACAGTCTCGGTCAAAGCACGCAAGTGATCTCAGGAAACTTCGCGATCTCCCGCGCACTTCCAAAACTCACTTTAACTCAAGAAACTCAAGTTTTTACTAACACCAACACGTACACCTTTGGGGGTACCTGCGATCTTAGCGCCAGCATGACCGTCACGGATGTCACCGTCACAGGCCCTGCCATCAACACGACAGTTGCTTGTACTGGATCCGCACCTACAGGAACTTGGACTTACACGACGGCTGCATTCAATACCGACGGTATTCGCTCTTACGCCTTTTCACAAACGAACAATTTCCCACTCACCAGTACTTTGTATTCTGACTGGTATCGCGACACCGTCTCGCCGACGCTTTCCTCTGTTACTATCAATGACGGAGACAACTATGCGAAAACTCAATTCGTCAATGTTGCCGTCACCGCTCAGGACAACAGAGCTTTCCCATTAAAAGTGCGCCTCATCGAATTTGCTGGAGCGTCGAGCGATTGCATTTATTCAGCAGGTTCCTGGAATGAACAAAGCCAAACAACAGTAACTCATCCCTTCACACTCTCTTTAGGCGGAGTCACTTCTAAAAAAATCTGCGTCTGGGTTGAAGATCGTGCTGGCAATAAATCCGTCATGACTTCAAGTACAGGAACCGAGAGTGTTGATGTTGACTCTATTGCCTTCGACATCGGCAATCCACCGGAAATCACATCACTCAAAGTTTACAACCCGACAGACAACTCCACCGTTTTCAAAACGGGAGACACTATCAAAATTGAGTGGACTGCCGAAGATCTGGAAGGACTCGACAACAAGCCGATCTCGATAGACTACACTCTGGACGGTGCCACATGGATTCCACTGGTGACTTCCTATGGCAACTTAAGTGGAAACCCAAAAACATATTCTGGATCTTATGCTTTGTTCGCAGCTCCATCTGCGGGCTTCATCCAAATTCGTCTTAAAGCGAAAGACCTCGCAGGCAACTACAGCTATCGAGTGATTTCCAACTCTCTCAACTCTGGCGGTTGGTCGATCTTTGCGGGGAACCTTGATAATGGGTTTGGAAATTCAGCCAGGGGTGTGACGTTATTAAACAATGAATCCAAAGCGGGACAATTTGCCATTCATCCGCGAACTGGCGATATCTACATGCTTTCTGACGGCAATGGGATTTTAAAACTGGATGTCAGAACGGGTCTTATTTCACAATTTTCGGGCTATAACTCTCAGGTCACTTCAGATCCAACCACTACACCCGACTGGTCAATCTTCAATCTTCCGGAAAATGGCGAAGCTCTGCCTTCGAACTTCAGCGTTTTGACTTATTTGACGGGAATGAACTTCGACAGCAAAGGTCGCCTTTACCTTAATTTTGCGAACGCAAGTTTATCAACGTTGATCGGAAAACAAAGCACTCGTATTTATCAAATTGATCTCGATCGCATGACGGGCCGCTGGTATGCTGGCGGAGGAAATACGACAGCTGACGGCACCGCGCCTCGTGATCTAGCGACAGAGATGGCTCCTATCGCCTTCGATGAAGACAATTCTCTTTACGCGTTCGTGCTCTGCGACCCACAAGGGTCAAACAACGCTCGACATAAGCTTGTTAAGATCACGCAGACAGCAGAGGGCTTGGCAGACCAAGTTATTCACGTCGCCGGCAATTGTGCTGCAGGTGCACCGGTCTCCGGAGCCGCAGCACTCAACACGCCTTTTAATAATTATACTTTTGCGAATTACAGCTCTTTGGCTGTCTGGGACCATGGTAATAAAATTTATTACAACGCCTTCAACGGTCCCCTTTATAAAATCATCAATGGCATTCACTACCCGACAGTCATAAATACCGCTGCCACGCGGGGACTTGCTTATAATCCTGTCAAAAACATACTTCATGTTTCCAACGGACTTCCCGCCGACGGATCTATTCAAAATTGGTCTATTTCGACAGCTGGAGCAGGAGGTGAAGTCCTCCAAAGCACGGTGGCCTCTGCAGCTGGCACAGCTGGAGATTGCCTAGAAGATGGCAAGCTTGCCAGCAGTGCTTGCGTTGTGGCGTCCCATCCATTGAGCGTGACTCGCGAAGGACGCTTGATCTTTACGGATGGCTTTATCACCTTATCACCAAGACCTTATCGACTCCGCTATGTCGACGATAGCGACAAGATGCAAACCGTTGCTGGAACTCTGCCTTTTTATGGCAAGGACAAAGACAAATCCTTCATGCGTGCAAATGCCTTGGGCTCGATCTTTGCCAAAACCACCACAGAACCCGGAAGCATTTATACTCCTGGAGTTTATTTTGTTGAGGGCGCAGGCCAAGTCTTTGGCCGATTCCGCTCTGACAACACTGTTGAAATTTTATGGGGAAATCAAAGACGCTTTACAACTTATCATACCGCAGGAACTCAAACCAGCGATCAAGTTCCACTCGGGGCCGCTTATGATAACGATGGTCGCGTGATGTCTTTTGATTCTAACGGACTTCCTTGGATTCGTTACAACCGACGTCTGATCTCACTCACATCTTCCGGTACTGTGGTTGCGCGCCAAACAGCCTCGACATCCTGGGAAACAGCAGCTGCTGGATCCAACCCTGCAAACGTGGGGATGGCCGTCAGCGGCCTTGGACAAAATTTATTCTTCAAAGGAGATGGCGTCTTTTTGATGGGCTCTTATCACTCCCCGACCAATCTCAACACGGATGCTCCGCTCCTGCGCCTCCTTGATTTTGGCAACTCCATCGTCAAACACATCCTGGGCGGAGTCGGAGGCCCTACTCCTGCGTCAGACAACCTGACGGGAACGGATTTAACTTCACAAAATCTTTCTTCGGTTTGTATCAATAATAACTGTTCGTTGCAGTTTATAGAAAACAATCCGGCGACTCCAAGTGACGACTTGTTGTACTTTACAGAAAAACGAGATTTCAGAGTCATCACAAACCCACTCACTCCGGGCTCGCAAACATTGAAAACTATTTTCACCGAAACAGCTCCTCACAAAGACGATGGAGTGAGCGCGTACACCGGCGGCATCCTGAACTTCTTTGTGACACCGGACCAATCAAAAGTTTTCTATCTTTTTAACGATAAGCTTTATTGTCGCACGCTGACGGGTTCGTCTTCTTGGTGCAACGGACAAAGCCTTGGGCCCGATGCCGCCTTTGGTGTTTTTGCAAAAAGACCCAACCAATTTGCTATGAAGGACGCCTCCACTCTATTGATTAATAACGGCCGCATCATACTTGAATTCAATTTTCCAACACCTTAAGTCAGCGCGTCACACATTACCCTCCGCGCCAAATGCCCCCATTCATTGACCCCCTGACAACCCCTTCTGTAGAGTAAGTGCACTTGTTTAACGAGCCCACCTAAACCCTGAAAAGGTTTAGCGAAATTTTGTTTTTTGGGTGATTAGAATTTGAGCAGGCAAAAGGAGTTTTTCTTG
>JBJTMR010000204.1:0-1406 GCA_046070625.1 Bdellovibrio sp.
TATAGTCATTTAGCACTTGTTCACGATCAAAAGTGGCCTCTTTAACTTCGGGCTCTTGTTTGAATGCTAAAGCATTAAAGATCATTTCTTTGATTTGGAGAGCATCTGTTTGCACCACGGCCTCGGCTTCGGGAGCCTCAGGAACGTTTGCAGAATTGAAAAGGGCTAAACTACCCGTTAAAAGGGAGATGGTGATGATCCCACCAGTAACATGTCTTTTTGAGATTTTTTTGGACCAGTTATTTAGTCTATTCATGTTTTCCCACACTTTCAGCAAATACTAAGAGCAATGGCGGTGCCAGCCATTAACCAATAGGTATTAGAGAGACAGGATGAGAGTGTAAGAAAGTTAGACAGCTTGCCGAGAAAGAACCATTTTTGCCGAAGATGTCTCAAATTGGGACTATAGCTAGTTTGGATTTTGTAGATAACGAGTAGTCATTAATCCCTTATCAAAATACCACCAATAAGCCGCTTTTGGTGGATGTCCAAGAAGATGATGGTTCTATAAATTGGATCAGCGAGCATGGAGCAAATTGGCTTTAAATGAATATGCCTTCGTCTGATCGAGGTAATCTTTTTAAGTAGTAATACAAAAGACTAGTTTTCTTCTAAACAACTAACCGAATTGTTCCGATACATTGTTAGACTAAGAGAGGATTCCTTGGATCCCTTTCTGAGACGCTCGGAGGCAGCCGCGCATGAAGAGTAACTCGCAGACTAAATCAGTTGAATTGTTTGTAAGCCCTCAGGGTTTTTTTAAGGAACTTGTCGCTAAGGGCCTGTCTCAACGCCGAGTGAAAACTTTTCCTCAAGTGGAAAGTTATCTAGTTAATCTACTTCAGCATTACCTTGATGCCAGAAACCTTTTTGAAAATGAATATTTGAATGAAGGTGGTCAACGAGCGCCACAAACTCTGGCAGAAATGTATCTCATTGCACAAAGTGCAGAGGCCGCGGTTCGAGCGGATATGCTTCGCAAGCTGGGTGATCGCACACTTTATATCAGTGGTTTTTTTGGAGATTCGCTTCAACGAAAAATTGTTGATGTGGATTATTATGCGGATATCGGCTGCGCAGCTTATGCAACACTTGCGCGTCACACCCGGGAAGACGCAATGGCTAAGGTTTATAGCACTTTTTCTTCGCGTTTCGGCGAGTTTGTCGACGTGCTAACTTACATTAGCCATCATTCGTTTATTAAGAGCGATGAGAGCATTTTAAGGCTCTATGACCGCTATCTACGTACGGGTTCGGAACTCGCCAGGGAAAAGCTCGTAGAGATGGGCATTTTGGCTTTGCCGCAAGACCAAGTAAAGCTTGGCAAGCAAGGGTGATTCCACTATTCTGCGACCATGTTTGGTTTAGGCATGTCAGAAATCATTTTCCTAGCTGTTTTGGCGCTG
>JBJTMR010000205.1:0-6894 GCA_046070625.1 Bdellovibrio sp.
AACCAAAGAGAGAGAATTGAGACGCAAAAGAAATTAGCCGAAGTCATCGCCAAGTGGGCCGGAAAGATGCGCGCCAATGGTATGACCGACCGGCAGATCCATAAATATTTTTACATCCATTATGAAATGACAATTTGGGAAGCACTCGGAGAGCCAAAAGCTGAGATGCTTTCCTTGATCGAAAGACTTGAGGGAGATTTATGAAAAAATGGAGAATCATCATTCGCTTTACTAACGACATCGAGACAGGCAAGCCGTGTGATCTACGCTGCCTCACGATGGAGACAAACCTTGTCAGCTATGAGCGGGCACTTGAGATCGCAGAAGCCATGAGTGAAGACTTAGAACAATTCCAAATCGATACGGAACTGTTAGAAGCATGAGTCGCAGTGAAGATGAAATCCAACAGATGATTTTAATGGAAGCGCCGAAGCTGAGATCCATCTTACTGAGGAACAACTCCGGCGCGTTGAAGGACGTCAATGGACGTACGGTGAGGTTTGGACTCGGTAACATCTCTAAAAGAGTGAACGAGACTTTCAAGTCGAGCGACCTGATAGGAATTACTTCTGTCGTCATTACTCCTGAAATGGTTGGTCAAACAATAGGTATTTTCACTGCTGCAGAGGTTAAAAAGGAGGATTGGTGTTTCAATCCAAATGACACCCACGAGGCAGCGCAAAAGAATTTTCTCGATTTTGTTATAAAAAAAGGAGGGATCGGCTTCTTTGCCAATAATGTTGACACTTTTCAAGCCAACATGTTGCACTCGCTGAACCGTTTATTAATTAAGTAAATTAAGCATTCGAGGGGATAGGGCGGCTCGCTACCGTCCCGACAAGGTGTGGTCTTTGCCTTCCCCTCGAAGTTTTTCTTGAAAGAAGACCAAAATTTGAGGGGAAAGACCGTGATTAATTTTAAAGTATTTCCGGCATGGCTCACGCCGAACGGACAAAAGGTGCCACTGATTTCAGATTGGCAAAAGCTTGCGACCGCAGATCAGACGCAAATCGAAAAATGGAAACAGCAGTTTGGAAACCGCATCACTCTCTGGGGCATTCCATGCGGTTCCACCAATAACATCGTGACCCTTGACGTGGATATTAAATCTAAAGTTAACGGTTGGCAGACACTCAAAGAAAAGAACTTTGAAATCCCGCGTACCCTTTCGCAAAAAACTCTCAGTGGCGGAGCTCACTTTTTATTTAAATTTAATCCCGAGCGACCCTTAAAGAACCGTGTTGGTTTTCTTCCAGGTCTTGATATTCGCTCAACGGGCGGCTGGATTGCTTATTACGGGATGGATTTTTCAATACCAATTGTCGACGCCCCTGAATGGCTCTATGAAACTGCATCTGTAAAAGAAGAAAAGAACACGACGACAGCCGATCCGTCCCAGACCTTTCGAATGGCTCCAGAGATCGCCCAAGGGATCTTAAATAATTGTTTAGAAGAGATTAAAAATGCCGCCGCAGGAGAATCCAACAACACATTAAATGTTGAGAGTTTCAAGGTCGGTCAACTGGTTCTAAGTGGTGCATTTACAAGGGATTTTGCTGAAGCTGAATTAATGAAAGCGGCGCGGATTCGCGGCAAACCTGAATATGAAGCTCATGCTACGATCAAGTCCGGGCTTGACGGAGGGATGAAAAATCCTCTAACAAGTCCCTTCCCGAACTCGGCTCCTGTGGCTGCGTTCCCGATTCCTCAAGCACCGCCACCTCCCGAGCGATGGACACCACGAAAATTTACCAGGAGCGATCTCTTGAACACCTCAAAACTCAGAAAACCACAGCTCTTCCAGGATTGGTCCTCTGAAGACATCACCATTATGACGGCCGATGGAGGAACCGGAAAAACCACATTGGCCTTGAACGAATCCATAGCCCTAGCACTTGGTGACAGGTTCCTAGGATTTGACTGCAAACAGACTGGCAAGACTTTATTCATCACGGGAGAAGACACTGAAGAAAAATTAGGCGCGATGATCGGCCAAATCATCCGGCAAATGGGACTCATGGAAGACGAGGAGAAAGTAAAAATCATTCTTGAATCCATCGTCGTTAAAAAAGACGCCGACCTTTGTCTGGTCACCAAAGATAAATCGACCGGGTTTTTACAGCCCAACAACGACGCCATGATGAAATTAAAGCAAGCAATTGATGATCTGCGACCCAAAAGAATTGTCTTTGATCCGATCGCTAATTTTTGGGGATCAGAGAATGCTCTCAACGACATGGCAAAAGCCGTGACGAAGTTTGCAAGTTGGCTTGCTCATTATTCCGAAGCGCAAGTTGAGATGATCAATCACATGGGAAAATCTTCATCTCAAAGCAAAGACCAAACTCAGTTTGCCGGTCGTGGTGGTACGGGACTGCCTTCTAATTCCAGGATCTCTCGAGTGCTGCACGCCATGACACCGCAAGAATATATCGATCTTACAGGAAATGAGCTTGGTGAGAACCAAAGTGCCATTCAGTGCAATATCAATAAATATACCGACGGATCCAAGCTTTATAATAAGCCTTTTGTTATTTTGCGAGACGGGTACTTATTTTCTCGTGTGGCGATCTCTGAGAAAAAATCCCAGCAGCTTGAAAAAGAGCTGAGCGACACTGAGAGAATCTTTAAATTTGTGAAAGAAGAACGCGGTAAAGACAATTACCCGTCCCAGAAAGTCGTGATCCATCACTTTAAACACGTTGCCGACCCAATTCCAAAATCAAGAGTCGAGTCCGGTCTGCAATGGCTCATGTATAAAGGTCATATGGGCGAGAAGCTCAAACTCATTGCCAATCCTGATCTCACCGTTCGAGATCAAGTCTTTGTGATTACTGATGAAGAGGGCAGAGAGAACTGAGGCGTATTGATATGAGCAAACCCACTGCTTCCAATCGCAGCACTCATTTCAGGTGCGACGGCAGTGAGTGACCTATAGAGAATCCGGTGCTCTCCAATGGCCGTCACTTCGATCATATCTTTTCGTTGATAATTGGCCATGTAAAGCCGGTCACCGACGCGGAAGTGTTTTTTAAATTCCTCGCAGGTGTACAGAGCGGTTCTCACCACTTTGGCGCCAAATCGATAATCGTGTTTTGTTTTTCTCACAGATTAAAAGTTTTTAATCTTCTTGCCGAAAATTCAAGCAAATCGCAAAAATACCAGGTTTTATGTTACATAAGAGAACTTATCGGGCGGGTTTTATTATCATCCGACGTCTGAAAGCATCCATTTCACGTTCAAAGTTTGCTCTGGCTCTGACATATTTTTCCGGGATTTTTATCTCGTTCAGCATTGCCGAAAGATCGGTTTCAATGACCCGTTTCGCTTTGGAGTTTTTAATTTTCTGAAGTTTACGAGCTTTTTGGTTCATCACCCGTCCATGTTTTAAAGAACTCTTCGAGGGTTTCGGCTACCAATTCATCACCGTGGTAAAACCCGTTGCCCATCTTTTTGGCATCGTCCACTCGTGGACAAAGTTTGAAATCCGTATTCATTTCTAGTGGGCTCCGCCCGTTCAAGACCAACGGTCTGACATGACCGTAATCATTGACGAGAACGTAATAGATTTCTCGACTTTTATAAACCTGACCCTTTTTCATCACCCGTCCCTATTTTCATTCCTATTATTAGCCACTTTTTATTCCTAATAATAGGAATGGATCTGACCAGAAGTCCTGATTTAACATCATGCATAAGGCAAAAATTACCTAAACCATTGTCTATAAAAGAAACCATTCATACGATGAATTAAATTATCAGGAGGTTTCAAAAGCAATGAACAACGGAATCCGACCAATCCCAGGAAAATGCACGAAAATCGCGGTCTCATCGTTCAAGGGTGGAGCTGGAAAGACAGCCACGGCCGTCAATCTCGCAGCTGGAATTAAGCTCATTCACCCTGAGGCTCGAGTTCTCATCGTCGACACCGATGCGCAGGGAAATGTCCGAGCGTATTTTGGTCTGCGCCTCATGGGAAAAGCTGATTTCGCCAATTTCCTGCTCAAAGGAGAACTCTCCGAAGAGGGATTTCACAAAGTTCAAATTGAAGGAAAAGAAATTGATCTCTTTCTCACCTCTTCCAAATTGGCCGACGCCGAGACGGAACTTCAAAAGCTCCCAAAGCGCGATGAAATGATGAGAATCCGTTTTGAAAAGTCTGGTCTAGAAAGCCAATATGATTTTATCATCGTCGACACCTCTCCTTACATGGGACTGATGAACGTGAATGTCTTCACTTTTGTCGATTACGTTTTGATCCCAGTGAATATGGACGCTTTCACGTTCATCACCGTTCAAGGCGTGATCAACAATTTGGAGACCCTTAAAGGTTGGTACGAGAAGGAACCAAAAATCTTGGGCATCCTCCCTACCCGTGTCGACAAGCGATCGGCGACTGAAAGAACCATTTTAGAATCCATTGTTCAGCACTTCGGCGGCAAATATAAAATCTTCGATCCCATCAACCAAGACGCTGGAGTCAAAAGAGCTTCAGTGAAGAAGCAATTTATCTACGACCTCGACGTTCGTGCCTCCGCTCAATATGAATTTCTCACCAAAGGTGTCATGGAGATCATTGGCAATGGCTAAGAAAAGCAAGGTCTCTGTTGAGGACTTATTCATGGATACCGACCCCGGTATCATGGGAGTTCACGCCGAGCGCCGCAAAGCTGAAGAGTTGAAACCTGAGCCAATCATGAGCCAACGACAAACTGAGGCTCAAGAAGCTATTTCTAAAATGAATGAAATGGCGGACGCAGCTTATTCCGGAAACTTGAGCCAAACTAGAGCCAATCATGAGCCAATTTCCACTCCTCTCACTTGGAAAGTTATCGAAACTGAAGCCGAGAGAATAAAGAAAGAGGGCGAAAAATATATTGAGAGACAGGAAAAGATTGATCCGAACCTGAGATTTGAAAGCAAACTCTCAGAGACTCTTCCCCGCCCCTATCGATCCGAGAAACTTGAGCCAAACTTGAGCCAAGATCACAAACAAGTCCAACTCGATTATTATAACGGATTGCGTTCTAATCATGAGCCAATCATAGGCCAAACCGAAGCCATTCATGAGCCAAAGGTGAGCCAAACTAGAGCCAATCATAAGCCACAACCTGAGCCAATTATGAGCCAAAGTGAGGCCATTCATGAGCCAAACGTAAGCCAATCATGGGCCAAACCTGAGCCGCAACCTGAGCCACTTCATGAGCCAAAGTTGAGCCAAACTAGAGCCAAACATGAGCCAAAATCGCGTGATTTGCGCAACATTCATTCACTCATTGGACTGCAAAGAGATGCGCTGAATTATATTTTCCAAAACTGTGTCACCGGTGGATCTAGAATCTCGTCCAGTATCGCAGTCCAAAATATGGCGATGGCTCTAAAAACCACATCTGCAGCGGTTCGCAAAGCGGTCCAACGTCTGGAACACGACAAAAGGTTTATTGAAAGATACGCTTGGAAAGATGGACGTGGAGGCTGGACAAAATACGAGATTTTTGAAGATATTTACTCTCAGCTCGTCATGCAATCTAGAGCCATTCATGAGCCAAACATAAGCCAAAGTAGAGCCAAAGTTGAGCCACAACTTAGGCCACAACTTGAGCCAAAGACTCCCTATAGTAGTAGTGTTAATTTAAAAAATGAAAATACAAATACAGTCGAAGTCCCAGACAACCTGAAACCCTTTGGGATCTCTGCGGTAAATCTTCAACGTGTGGTGGAAACCGGAAAGTGTTCTTTCGAAATTGTTCAACGCAGCTTGGAAGCTTTGAGCTTTGACGTATCGAAGGGAAAGAAAAAGAACGTCGCCAATATTCTTTTCGGTGTCTTGAACAAAGGCGGGGAGTACGTTTCGCAAGAATATGCCCAAGATCTTCAAAAAGAGCTTCAAGCCGAATTCAAGCGAATCGAAGAGGCGGAAGCGGCAAGGCGTCAACTGGAAGAATTGGTCGCGAAAAGGAAATGGGAAGAATATAAAGCCGAGCATCCGACTTGGATAGACGTTTATCGAGCCCAGAATCCCTTTGGATTGAGCGATGAACGCTTGGAGCAGGTCGCATTCGAGGACTTCAAAGGAACCGAATGGCAGGGCGGCTAATACCCTATAGGGTACGGTGACCCAGTGGGGTTACTTTTTATAATACTCCTCTGCACCATATTTCATTTCAATTCCCGCTGCGAACGGATCTTCTCGCAAAACCGGAGCGTGAATCATTTCAAATTTTGCACAAGCCAGCATCGCTGCCTCTCGGACCTCAGAAGGGGAGAGGTGAGCCGACACCAATTGATGATAGATGACCTTGACCATCGTATGGAAAACAGGATCTTGCTCAAATCTCTTTTGGAGTCTTCGGATGTCGTTCATTTCTTGTCCTTTGGATCTGAAGCAAAAATATATTCTGAGATCACGCCAAGTTTGATGAGAAAATTAAGAGTCCTTTGCATTTCATCAATAGAACAATCAAACGGAAGGACCCTTTGCATTAGTCCTGCAACTTCATCTTTCGTAAATCGGATCGGTTCCATCTCCATGATTAATACTCCTTCACAAGTTCAGGATATTTTTTAAATAGTCTCACAATCCGAGCCGTGGTCTCAGAGATGGCTCTTTGTCCAGTCTCCCAAAGTCTCACTGCTTGCCAGGTGACTCCGATAAATTCCGCAAATTCTTTCTCATCCATACCGAGCGAGACTCGGAATGAGAGCATTTCTCTTGGGCTCATTTCAATCTTCTTCCGTGGTGATGTCACTGAGAGGTCCTTTCTCTACCGATGAATTGATTTTTTCAATTGCTTTTCTTTTGCGCTGCTTTGTTTCTTCCAAAGCGATGCGACTTGGTCGGTAATAGCGATAATCTTTTCCATATCGAAACATGACTTTGGTCGGATAAAACTC
>JBJTMR010000206.1:0-2912 GCA_046070625.1 Bdellovibrio sp.
TGAAGAGTCCTGAGAGATTCACGTTGGAAGTCATTCAATCGATTTTGAGTGGCCAAGGCGGTCGGTTATTCCTTGAGCTTCGCGATAAAAATTCTTTGGCGTATTCGGTATCTCCGATGCACATGGAAGGCATCGAAGGAGGCTATTTTGGTGGATATATTGGCTGCTCTCCAGAGAAGGCTAAAAAGTCCATTCAGATGTTGAAGGAAGAATTTAAAAAATTAGCAGACGTAAAAGTGGGCGAGGAAGAACTTACTCGGGCACAACGTTATTTGATCGGCCGTCATGACATTGAGCTGCAACGAAAAAGCACAATCTGCAATGCCATCTTGTTCGATGATATTTATGGCTTAGACTATCGTGATAGTTTGGATGTAGCTGATAAGTACTTTGCAATTACGCCAGAAGATATTCAAAATCTGGCGCAGAAAATATTTTCCCAACCAGAGATCATTTCTCTGGTTGGGCCTAATGATATCTAGAGTTATTCGCGAGCGATAGGAGAGCTAAGTGAGAAGTCGTTCTTGCTTAGCTTTCTTTTTCTGGCAGAAGATTCTTTTGCAATCAAACTCTTCAGTACCGCGCGGGCGCCATCGTCCAACATCAATGTGAATCCTGTCGGGATGGAAGCGTTCATCGCTACGGCTTTCTTTAAGTCTGGGTTAAAGAGCATGAAGTCATCATTGCTAAGACCACTTAGGCGGACAAGTTCTTTTGCGCCGATATTTCTGTTCAGCTTTACCGTGTGCAGGTTCAGAGTCTCTTCATAGTTTACGTCTTTAAAGATTTCCTCGTGGTATTTCTCTGCATACAAAGCGCCCAAGAACTCGCAATAGAAGTTAGAAGAGGCAAAGTCGAAGGACTTAGTGCGGAATTTTTCCACGATAACACCAAGGTCTTTGGAGCCCGTTTTTGCCATTGCTTTGCGGATTCCCGGAGGGCCATGATTCCAAGCTGTAATTGCTAGAGGCCATGATTTTTTCAAGATCATGTGATTTTCCTTAAGCAAACGCGCAGCTGCTTCTGAAGCCTTAAATGGAGAATGTCTTTCGTCGATGTTATTATCGACTATCATAAATTTGCGACCAGTGCCGCCCATGAATTGCCAGATCCCGGAAGCACCAACTTTAGAAGTCGCATGCTTATTAAAGCTACTTTCTACGAATGGAATACGAGTCAACTCTGTCGGAAGTTTATGTTGTGCGAAAATTTCTTCCATGCCCGGAAGGTACTGTGGGCTTACCTCAAGACCTTCATGAAAGAAGTCTTTTTGGCCGGTTTGCACACGGATATTCTGCAAAGCGACTTTGGCTTTTTTCGCAAGATCACCATCAAGTTTCGAAAGCACATCCGCGACCTTTTGCTCATCTTCACTAAGGTTTTCAAAAGTCTTCTTTTTGGAAAGAGATTTTAATGCTGTTTTAATTTTAGTTACTTCGTCTTTTACATATTGATCGGCCTTAACATTGCGCAACCAGCGATGTTTTGGAGTTTCAGCATTGATAATTGGAGTTACATCCACCACTTCAAACACAATCCATGGGAAGTCAGTATGGTGGATCAGGCGTTTCATCGAGTCATGCTTAGTGTAAATATCAAACCAGAAACCGGCACGATCACGAAGATTTTCAGGGATTTTAAAGTCTTCAGAAATAAGATTCTTATAGTCATTTAGCACTTGTTCACGATCAAAAGTGGCCTCTTTAACTTCGGGCTCTTGTTTGAATGCTAAAGCATTAAAGATCATTTCTTTGATTTGGAGAGCATCTGTTTGCACCACGGCCTCGGCTTTGGGAGCCTCAGGAATGTTGGCAGAATTGAAAAGGGCTAAGCTACCCGTTAAAAGAGAGATGGTGATGACTCCACCAGTAACGTGTCTTTTAGAGATCTTTTGGGACCAGTTATTTAGTCTTTTCATGCATTTCCACGCTTTCTTCACAGATCCTTAGAGCAATGGGGATGCCAGCTAAAAACGAATAGGCATCAACAGGGCGCCTAGAAAGTGTAAGAAAGTTAGTCAATTGCCGTTAATGAACCGAATTAGGCGAAGAATGTCTCAAATTGAGATCTGCAGATAATGCGAAAATCCGACAAAGGCCCAGATTCAATCTAAACAATTAACCGGATGATTCCGATACGTTGTTAGACTTAGAGTAAGGATCATCGAGAAAGATCTTAAAATGAGACTCTCGGAGGACTAGCAGCGAATGAAGAGTAACTCGCAGCCTAAATCAGTCGAACTATTCGTGAGCCCCCAAGGCTTCTTTAAGGAACTTGTTTCGAAGGGGCTTTCACAGAGAAAGGTACAAACTTATCCTTTAGTGGAGAGTTATCTTGTAAACCTTTTGCAACACTATCTAGACGCCAGGAATCTATTTGATAGCGAATACGCAAGTGAAGGTGGGCAGCGTAATCCCCAAACTCTTGCAGAGACGTATCTTATTGCACAAAGTGCGGAAGCCTCTGTGAAGGCTGATATGCTTCGTAAGCTGGGTGATCGTACACTGTATATCAGTGGTTTTTTTGGAGATTCTCTTCAACGAAAAATTGTTGATGTAGATTATTATGCGGATATCGGCGGCGCAGCTTATGCAACACTTGCGCATCACACCCGGGAAGACGCAATGGCTAAGGTTTATAGCACTTTTTCATCGCGTTTCGGTGAGTTTGTCGACGTGCTAACTTACATTAGCCATCATTCGTTTATTAAGAGCGATGAGAGCATTTTAAGACTCTATGACCGCTATCTACGCACGGGTTCAGAACTCGCGAGGGAAAAGCTCGTAGAGATGGGCATTTTGGCTTTGCCGCAAGACCAAGTAAAGCTTGGCAAGCAAGGGTGATTCCACTATTCTGCGACCATGTTTGGTTTAGGCATGTCAGAAATCATTTTCCTAGCTGTTTTGGCGCTG
>JBJTMR010000207.1:0-4808 GCA_046070625.1 Bdellovibrio sp.
AATCTTAACAGATTTCTTGTTCACTTGATTGATGATGAAATCACCTTTGCCAAGTTTACCTTGGTAAACGCGCATGTAAGTCAACTGACCGAATGGAGTTTCTTGAAGTTTGAACGCCAAAGAAACCAATGGTTTTGTTGGATCTGGGAACAAATCAAATTTTTCTTCGTTCTTAGTAAGATCAAGAGCTTGCTCTTTTTTCTCAGCTGGAGACGGAAGATAGTAAGTAACCGCGTCCATCAAACGTTGAACACCTTTATTTTTGAAAGCAGATCCGCAAAGAACTGGAACCAATTTCAAGCTGATTGTGCCCTTACGGATTGCCGCACGGATTTCTTCAGTTGTTGGCTCTTCTTCCATCAAGAATTTTTCTTCGATAGCAGAGTCGATGTCAGCCAATTTACCGATCATGATTTGACGGTATTTTTGAGCTGTTTCAACTAGGTCTGGTGGGATATCAGTTACGTTAATAACTTCACCGTTGTCGCCTTCGTTGATGTAAGCTTTCATGTCAGTCAAATCAACGTGGCCTCTGTGTTGATCTTCCAAACCGATTGGGATTTGGATCATAACTGCGTTCAAACGCAATTTTTCGATCAAAGCATCAGTAACACGGTATGGGTTCGCACCTTGGCGATCCAATTTGTTAACGAATGCCAAACGAGGAACGCTATAACGTTTCATTTGACGGTCAACAGTGATGGATTGAGATTGAACGCCGGCAACACCGCACAACAATAGGATCGCACCGTCAAGAACGCGAAGAGAACGTTCAACTTCAACTGTGAAGTCCACGTGTCCCGGTGTATCGATCAAATTGATAGTATAATCTTTCCAGTGAACTTGCGTCGCCGCAGACTGGATAGTGATACCTTTTTCTCTCTCTAGATCCATGGAGTCCATCGTAGCACCAACGCCATCTTTACCACGAACTTCGTGGATAGCGTGAATACGGCCTCCATAGAACAAAATACGCTCAGAAGTCGTCGTTTTTCCCGAGTCGATGTGAGCCGAGATACCGATGTTTCTGACCATATCAATATTCCACTTTTTGGACATAAAATTACCCTTCTTAATTGGTCGTTTAAGTATTAGTTACTGAATTGAAAGTAATCGAATTATCATCAAACACATATAGATGCAAAAAAAGAATCCACCCCTTAAGGACGACGCGAAGCATTGTAAAAGATGCACTCTCTTACCTGACTGCCGGCAGGATTTTAGAGTAAGCTTGGTGGCATGATGAACCTCCACGAACTCCTTAAAAGGAACTTCGAGTTTAGCTCCTTTCGGGGCGAACAAGAAGAGATTTTGCGCAAAGTATGGGCAAATGAAGATCTGCTCGCGTTAATGCCTACAGGAATGGGAAAAAGCCTGTGTTTTCAATTCCCCGCGAAAATCCGAGAGGGGCTAGTGATTGTCATTTCACCTCTGATTGCATTAATGCAGGATCAGGTTCTGAAGGCCAAAGACCTCGGCATTCCTGCCACTTGCCTAAATTCCACTTTGACCCGTGATGAGCGCGAGCAGCGCCAGGAGCGCTTGGCGAGGGGGGACTATAAACTTCTGTACGTCACGCCTGAGCGTTTTCGTAAGCCCGAGTTTTTGAAAGCCATTGAAGGACGCCAGATTCAGTTGCTGGCTGTGGATGAGGCGCATTGTATTTCTCAATGGGGTCATGATTTTCGCCCGGATTATTCCCGCGTGGGAGAGTTTCGTGAACTCTTGGGTAACCCGCCCACGTTGGCTTTGACGGCCACGGCAACGCCCGAAGTTCAAAAAGATATCTTGGCAAAGTTGCGAATTCCCGAGGCTCAGATCATTTCGGCAGGGATTGAGCGCCCTAACTTGTCGCTGAATGTTCATGATGTTTATGGAATTGACGAGAAGATTCGCGGCATGGTCGCACTTCGCCATCAGCATGGTGGAACCGCTATTATCTATTGTTCGTTGATTCAAACCTTAAAAAAGATTTCGTCATCGTTAAATCGTCTGGGACTTAAGCACTTAGTGTACCACGGGGATTTGTCGCCTCAGGATCGTAAACGCAATCAAAAGGCCTTCATTAATGAGGACGCTCCTTTGATGATTGCCACGCCGGCTTTTGGCTTGGGGATTGATAAAGCCAACGTGCGTTTGCTGATTCACACGGAGGTTCCAAGTACTTTGGAATCCTATTTTCAAGAGGTCGGTCGCGCGGGACGTGATGGTTTGGAATCATCCTGTCATTTGTTTTATGATCAAGATGACGTCAGCATCCAAATGGAATTTTTAAAGTGGTCTCACCCAGAGCCAGAATTCATTCGCAAGGTGTACCAGTTGATCGAAGACAATCGTCTGCGTATTAATCAAGAAGGTTTTGATTTTTTACGTGAACAAATGAATTTCAGAAATCGTCGAGACTTCCGTGTGGAGGCCGCTGTTAACATCTTAGAACGTTGGGGTTGTTTACAAAAGTCCGAAGACCCATTTCCATTTCAATGCATACAAGAGCCCACGGCAGAGCAGTTTGCCGCGGAAAATGGTCCACAAATATTGCGTGCGCAAAATTCGAAGCTTTTAGAAATTGTTCGTTGGGCCACTCAAGAACAAGAGTGTCGGATGAATTATATCTATAAATATTTCGGACACGAGCATGAAGCTCCTTGTGGGAAATGTGACATCTGTGTGGGTCGACAAAGTTGATCTTTAACGTTGATCCTTTAAAATGATCTTTGTCCGTCTTGTTGATTTTTGAGCCGGGTTTTCAGAAGAGCGTTTAAAGTTATCACGAAAGGATGTGTGATGATGAAATTCTTTTTTTGCGCTCTAATTGTTTCAATGCGTTTATTGCCCGCTGTTGCGGCAAAGTTGCCTTTGGAACAACTTCAGTTGCCATCGGGATTCAAAATTTCCATTTATGCTGAAGTTCCCAATGCGCGATCCCTGGCTCAGGCTCCGGATGGGCGGGTTTTCGTGGGAACGCGTGCGGGCAGTGAAGTTTACGTGATTGAGAATGGCAAGGCCTCTGTATTCGCCGAGGGGCTGGACGCTCCGAACGGCGTGGCGGTTCGCGATGGAAAACTGTATGTGGCCGAAATTTCCAGAATTCTCGAGTTTGATATTTCAAAAAAGGGCAAACAGAAACCCCTACGAGCGTTACCACAGACCTTTCCCAAAGACACTCATCATGGTTGGAAATTCATTCGCTTTGGACCGGATGGTATGTTGTATGTGCCGGTGGGAGCAAATTGTAACATCTGTGATACCGGAACAGAATATGGTCGTATTTATCGCATTGACGTAAAGGGGACTTCTAAAAATATTGTTGCTGAAGGTGTGCGCAACACCGTGGGCTTTGATTGGAGCTCTGTCGATAAAAGTTTGTGGTTTACGGATAATGGGCGCGATTGGTTGGGGGATGATGTTCCTCCAGATGAGTTGAATCATTTGGGAAAGATTGGGGAACATTTTGGTTTTCCGTACTGCCACGGCAAAAGCATTCTTGATCCTGAGTTTGGAAAAGGTAAAGACTGCAAGTCGTATAAAGCACCCGAGGCAGAGCTAAGGGCCCATGTCGCGGCTCTGGGGATGCGTTTTTATACGGGTTCGATGTTTCCAGCGGACTATCATAATGCTATTATTTTGGCGGAGCATGGATCTTGGAATCGCTCACAACCTCAAGGATATCGTCTGACGTTGGTAAAACTGAAAGACGGTCAGGTCACTTCGGTGCAGCCTTTTGTTGAAGGCTGGCTGCAGAAAGATGGCAACGTATGGGGGCGTCCGGTCGATGTCGAAGTGTTGAAAGACGGGGCCATGCTAGTTTCTGACGACAAGGCCGGTGTGATTTACAAGATCGTTTATCAGCGAAAGTGAGTTCTGTGCGTTTCCATTCCTCTGTTGATTTTCCAGATCCCCGTGACACGATGGCTGAAGGTATTTTGGCCGTTGGCGGTAAGCTTGATGTCGGCACGTTGTATACGGCGTATTCGATGGGAATTTTTCCGTGGCCCCAAGTGGGCTTCCCGATGTTGTGGTTTTCTCCGGAAAAACGGGGCGTGTTGGTCTTTAAGGATTTCCATGTACCCGAAAGTCTCCGTCGTTTTCGCAAAAAAAATACGCAAATTCATTTTACCGTAAATAAAGATCTGGATCACGTGATGGAAGAGTGCGCCAAGCAGCCTCGTCCTGGTCAGGAGGGTACTTGGATTTTGCCAATCATGAAACGCGCTTATCACGAATTCAATAAGGCGGGATTTTGTCTGTCCATAGAAGTGCGGGAAGAGAACATTTTGATTGGCGGTATTTATGGAGTCTTGGTTGAAGGTGTTTTTAGTGGCGAAAGCATGTTTTATAAAAAACCGAATGCGTCGAAATTGGCCCTTTGGTACTTGGTCGACTATCTGAAGGATCAAGGCCATGAATGGATCGACGTGCAGATGGTAACCCCCGTGGTACAGCAACTGGGCGGCAAGTATGTTGATCGTGAAGAGTACTTAGAAATGCTCGAAGATCGCCATCGCTCTTTTTCTTCCTAGTTGTTTATGGGGGAACTGAAGTATGATGGTCAGGATCACCCCTTACGTTAAAAAAGAGAATTTATGCTCAGCTTACTGACCCTTTTAGATGATATTGCAACAACGTTGGACGATGTCGCCGTGATGACTAAAGTGGCCATGACCAAAACAAGTGCCATCATGTCTGATGATCTGGCCGTTAATGCCGATGTTGTGACGGGGACTCCGGCGGACCGAGAGCTGCCAATTGTTAAAAAAATTTTCTGGGGATCTCTTCTTAATAAAGTTTATTGTATTGTCGGTGTTCTT
>JBJTMR010000208.1:0-70044 GCA_046070625.1 Bdellovibrio sp.
AAGCGACCAATGATACTGAAGTTTTTTCCGACTCACCCACGAAACCTTTCAAAAACCGTCATATTTTCACATTTAATGTCTGCAAGAGGGTGCTTAGTGCTTGCGCTGGCACTGCGCCATGGGCTACTCAGGCCCAGCACTATGAAGAGAAATTTAAGATTAAGACAGAAATTAAGCCAGTTCTGCGTGGTCAGTAGTTTGGCAATCCTGACGTTCTTTATGAACGGCTGCGATGCTATTTACTGGAACGAGAAAGAAAGCTTAGCCAAAGTTCAAAGCCGTGGAGAGATCACAGTTCTTACCACGCAAAATCCTCTTATATATAGTCAGTCCAAAAAAGGTGAAACTCAGGGGATCGACCATGATCTGCTTCAGAACTTTGCCGACCATTATAAACTTAAAGTAAAGTTCGTAGTCCTTAAAGACGAGAACGCCATTTTACGAGCCTTATCGAAGGGCGAAGGCGATATCGCTGCCGCCCGCATAAGAACCCCGGAAAACCGTCAGGGCTATTTAGCCGGCCCCGCATACGAAGAAACCTCCCTGAGTCTTTATTGCCAAAAGAAATCTCAGATCGAAAACGTAAAAGACCTTAATGGCAAAAAAATCGGCCTGCTTAAAAAAGACAATTATGAAGGCTTCGCGCAACGCCTGACTCAGATCTCCCCACTTGCGCAAATCGTGTTAATCGACACAACAAAGACCCAAGATTTATTAGGCGACCTTTCTGCAAAAAAATTCGACTGCGCCGTTGCTGAAAATGTCAGTGGCGATTTTTATGTCCGCTTCCACTCGAGCTTAGAAAAAATAACAACTCTGACGGACGCTTACTCTTTAAGTTGGTTGTTAACACCCAATAGTCAGGATCTATTACGTCTGATGCAAGCTTGGTATCAGCGGGCTTCCCGTGAAGATGAAGTCATGCGCATCATGGACCGCTATAAGGCCTCTATCACCGAACTTGATAAAAATGATATCAGTCGTTTTTTCCATAATATTGACGAGCTGTTACCGACTTATCGTCAATCATTCAAACAAGCGGCAGCCGAACACAACCTGCCTTGGCAGTTAATCGCCTCTGTCGCTTATCAAGAGTCACACTGGAATCCCGATGCCCGAAGCTTCACCGGTGTTCGCGGCCTGATGCAATTAACTAACGATACCGCCGACCATGTGGGGGTCGAAGACCGCACAGATCCTCAACAAAGTATCTGGGGAGGATCGAAGTATCTTCGTTATCTATTAAATAAAATGCCTCAGAATCTGAACACCAAAGACCGCATGGCTTTGGCGTTAGCAGCTTACAACGTTGGTTATGCTCATTTACGTGATGCTCAGAAGCTGGCGGAAAAAATGGGACGCAATCCTTATTCTTGGCACCATATGAAGGAAATCTTGCCACTATTGGCAGAACCTGAGTATGCAGAAAAATTAGAATACGGCTTTGCTCGCGGTTACGAGACCGTGGAATTTGTAGAGCGCGTGAAATCGTTCTACAGTTTAATGACTATTGCTGGTTAAGCGTAAAATTGTAACAGCGCTCTTTCAGGCAATACAAATTTGATACTTCGGCAAAACATCGTGCAGGACTATAAAGCGGTAGAATTGCAAAGCATCATGCATCAGTTTCCAGTTTGATTTCAGGAACTCTTCTTTATATGGAACATTATTCATCTCAAAATCTTCAAGGGTTTCAAAATCAAAGGCTTCTTTAAGCCAACTCCCTGAACCTTCAACGGAATAGGTCCAAGTATCATTTCCAAATTGAAAACTCCCTTTGAGTATATGTTCACGCCACTTTTCCAGTCGCTCTTCTCCACCTTCAAGATCAATAGAACTAATAAGTTCTTTAATTTTGGCAAGATCTTCTTCAAAGACCTTTACTAGGGGTAGACCGTGAGCCTTTCTTACGTCCCTGTATAAGTTAAGCACGTGCTCTACGGCTTGCATATAGTCGGCGGGATTATCCCGTTGCACTGTCTCCCCCTGCCAATCCTGATAGCTCCAGCGTAAATATGGAAGATCGGGATACGAAAGTACCGTACCATGTCCTATGGGATTGTACTCACCTACAAAGAAAGACACGATCCAATCATAAAATCTGCGAAGATAACTGCGCCTGTAGTATTTCTTCCGATACCTCATCATTTCTGCATCCAAAACACCATCGTAGTCATAGATCTCAGTCACTTTATTTATTTCATGGGTGATTCCCGCAAAACCTTGATGGGCCCAAGTGTCGACAAAGGCATGAGTTGTCACACCTAAAAGATGATAGCCAAATGCCTTATTGAAATTTGCAACACAGCTCTGGACGACATCTTGTGCGATCGCACTGTTGGGACGACATACTAATTTTTGTGCAAAAGGATCAACACTGGTAGCTCGAACTTCGTTTCCAGGTATGAAGTGAAACGGAATCCATACATGGTGATTTGCGAGCTCCTTGAAATTTCGATAATCCAACATTTTATGTGCACTCGCACGAAACTCATAAGCTGATCGATTTTGAAAAAGGATCGTTCCAGAATTTACAGCGTCGTCCACGTATTGCGAACTGCTGGCGATAGTATTTGCTTCAAAAGGAGAAAACCCACTCATACGGGCAAGGACATAGGTCACACCAAGATGAAAATCGATTTGCATTTTATGTCCTCTGTTTATTTAAAAAGTTCAGAATTTTCGGGAAAACATCTAAGTGAGCATACTGACCCATGAAAGTGTCTTGGTGCCCATATCCGGGAATTTCAATATACTCGACGGTTCCACCATTGACGCCCGCTTGCAACGAATCGAAAGTGAGTTTGTTAGAGCCCGGAAAAATATTATTTTCAGAACCACTTAGCAGGAGCATTGGTGGTAATCTCTGGTTTTTGCATATTTCTAAAAAATTCTTTGATTTATCAAAAGAAACAGAGGCCTTCGCAAAAAGCATTTTTCTGATATGACGGAAATAATGAAAACTGGTGCCGCCAAATAAATCCACTAAACGACGATGCGTCGTAGGATGAATATTGCGATGAACATAAGCCGCAGGATATCCCCACCCCCACATGAAACTCACGAGGTGGCAAGCCGGCTCTTTGCACTCATGGCGAATTCCTCTCTCCATCCAGTAAAGCCATTTCCCGAAACCAGGACCAGGAAAATAGGCCATGCGTGGACTGATATAGGCATACCCGAAAACATATTCTAGGAGCTCCGGTCCAAAGAGCATCTTCACAAACGCCTGCCAGCGGACTTTAGGTGTTAATGAAACACTGTTCGCAACAATACTGGAAATTCCATGAATGTGGCCACCGGCCAGGGACGCCATAAATGAAAGGGACCCTACACAGTGGCAGACAACATGAATCTTCACATCTTTGCCGCACTCCTGGCGAATAAAATCCACCGCTGTAGGAATATCATTTTTGGCGATATCATCTAAATTATAACGATGAGGTGCGAGATTATAAGTGAATCGGCCACTGCCACGCCAATCCAAAGACCACACATCAGTGAAGCCATTACCATGTAGATAGTTCACAAAATTTTGATGTTCCGGCATGATGAACATATCAGTAGAAGTCGTCAGGCCATGTAAAAGCAAAACAACGTCTTTGGCTTCTTTGGCTTTAAAACGTTGTACTGAAATCGTTAATCCATCTGGGGTGTCCAATGGGTGCAGACTCTTTTCCCCGACTGCCACACCCTTCGTTGTGTGCATCGGAAAAAAATGTTCATTCCATCGAGCAGATGTCGTAGTGAAAACAAATGGTGCGTAGGCTTGCCAGAGGTTTTTAGCAAAAACATTAAGAAATTTGCAGATAGCCTCTTGTTCTTCAATTTTTGATGGCGCATCACTTTTGAACGTGCCCAATTGCTGGATAAAATCACCGACCGAAATTCTTAGAATTCCAACTCCACTGACCTTCTTATGTTCTCTGGAACTGTATCCGGAGTGACCTTCCCAAATATAATAGTACAACGTTGTCGTCTGATTCCACGCTTCAAAAGAATCTTCTTTGGTCACTTCCTTAAAGCCAAAAAAAGTCCAAGGTTGTCCCTGATGATCTCTTAAGAAAAGACAGTAATGCATCTCCTTTGCTGTATCCAATGCTGAACTCGCTTGTGGCCGGACAAACAAATTAAACTGACCACTTTCAATCTGATAGTCTGTTATTACGCCGAGACCTTCCGCTTGAGTTAAGGGATCGGCAATGAACGAATCTATATCCGAAATTTTGATGGTCAATGTGAATTCGAAGGGCTTTCTCTCAACAGACTCTTCTAAAGTTTCAAATTCTTTTTTCATTAATAGATTGTCGGCTGAAAGAAGGAAAGGTCTCGAAACAATATGACCAGCCATTCTTTCTGTGAACTCAAGCGTTGTCTTATTTGATGTCATCACAATCCTTTGTTTATGTAAGATTATGGGAAATCTGAAATCCCGTAAACTGCCAAGAGACAATGAAGACCTATGGGTGGTGGTCAAATCAAAACCATAGAAGGACGCACCAATCTGTTGAAATATCTTTACAGTTAAATCCGTCCCCTAAAACCTGTTTAGATATGGAACACCAAAGGATTAAAATCCAGCAATCTCCTCCCATCTTGTTGTGATTGTGCCGATAAATATGTACGCAGACATGAATTGGAATACAGGCGAATGTTTGAGTTTAAAATCACAACAGAGGAAGCACAACAGAAGAGACTCTTTTTTCTGAAGATGATTTATATAATCTGTCTGATGGTTTCTAGTATCTATCTTATCAAGTTCAACTTTGAATATAATGTGCCAACTTATAACGCGCGAATTCTAACTCTTTGGATTGTGACTGCAATAATCCCGCCCTTCTTTCTGTACTACCTTAAGAACTACATCTACTCGGCACTTTCAATAAGCGTATCGGCCTCCGCAATGTTAATTTACCTTCTTTATCTTTCAGGTGGTGTTGAAGCCCCGGGAATATTTTGGTTGGCGGCCATTCCCCTAGGAATGGGTGTACTTTTGAAAGTCCGAGGAGCTGTCCTGGGTTACGTTGTCGTCTTATCGACGATGCTTTGGTTTTGGTATTTGAAACGCCAAGGCGGAAGCGTGAACATCATTGCAGCTTATGGCGACTATAATTTTGAAAAAAGTTTCAACGTTTGCACATTCCTGGCATTTGCAGGCATGACGACACACCTTTACATTAGAGGCGAACAAAAATACACCAAGAGACTCCAAGAAAAACACTGGGATGTCGAAAATCTTTTACGAGTTTTGCTCCACGATGTTGCCAATACGCTGTCTGGGATGACCTATAACTTGATCAAAGCTAAAGAAGATCAAGAACAGGCAATACCAATGACTTTGGAATTGGACAAAATGGAGAGAGCCGTAAACGATATCAATAATCTTTTAAGCCAAGTTCGTCACTTGAAGTCCGTCAAAGACGGAAAAGCAGATTTGCCTTTAAATTCTGTATCGGTCGCTATTGTGCTCCATGAGGTCATGGAGAAATTGGAAACTGTTGCAAATCAAAAATGCATCAAAATCGCTCTCGACTTATCACGTGAGAAAATGATCATAAAAAGTGAAAAAACAATTCTCAGCAATGTCGTTTTGGGCAATTTAATCGGTAATGCGATTAAGTTCTCGCTTCCCGGCGATCAAATTGATCTCCGAGCCTACGCTTTCGATACAATGGCAATTATCGAAATTCAGGACTATGGGATTGGCATACCCAATCATTTGCTGGATAAGATTTTTAGTCTAGACACAGCCACAACCCGTGCTGGAACTCATGGCGAAAAAGGCACTGGATATGGAATGCCCTTGGTGAAGGAATATCTAACAATGATGGGTGGTACTATTATCCTTACCTCCCAGGAATCATCAACTCCGACTCACCCTCGTGGGACCAAGATCGTTTTGAAAATTCCCTTAGTCGACCCCTCCTCCGGAAATAAAAAGTCCGGAATCACTTCCTAACACACCGACAACTCAAGCCATAAAAAAAGGCGCTATTTCTAGCGCCTTTTTTTATTCAACTGTGACTGATTTTGCCAAGTTACGAGGCTGATCCACATCGTAACCCAAGTTGCAGGCTAAGTGATAACTCATCAACTGCAAAGGAATCACGGACAAGATCGTGTTCGTTGTCCAGTGAGCCTTTGGCAACGCCAAATAGTATTCACTGATACCGCGAAGTTTTTCGTTTTCGCCTGTGCCGATAGAGATAATCTTACCGCCACGAGCGCGAGCTTCTTCCAAATTACTGATCGTTTTTTCGTACCAGTGATCTGTCGGAGCAACCATGACGATCGCCATACGTTCATCAATCAACGCTAAAGGACCGTGCTTCATCTCGCCGGCTGCGTAACCTTCCGCGTGCATGTATGCAAGTTCCTTCAACTTCAAGGCACCTTCCATCGCAATTGGATAGCTTGTGCCACGACCCATATACAAGAAACCTCTGAAAAGTTTCAATTTAGAAGCCGCTTCATCAAAGTACTTGTCGTAAGACAAGATGCTTTCCATTTGGCTTGGAGTCGCTAGCAATGATTTTACCAGCTCGACTTCTTCTTCAATTTTCATTACGCCGCGAGTGCGAGCCATAGCTACAGAGATGCAATTCAAAACAGCCAAGGTGCTTGTGAAAGCTTTTGTCGATGCTACGCCAATCTCTGGACCTGAATTCATATACAAGTGACCATGAGCTTCGCGATCAATCGTTGAATTGCGCACGTTACAGATGCTCAAAGTCGTAGCGCCCATTTCTTTGGCCATACGAATTGCTGCGAGAGTATCTGCTGTTTCACCACTTTGAGAGATGGTGATAACCAAAGTTTTTGGTGGAATCACCGGGTTGCGATAACGGAACTCAGACGCCACATCCACTTCAACCGGAACGCGAGCCAATTGTTCAATAAGGTATTTACCAACAAGGCCCGCATAGAAACTTGTTCCACAGGCGATGATAAAGACGCGATCCATGCCTTTGAAAACTTCCTGAGTTTTTACCCAGTCTGCTTTTACATCAAGCTCTTCAAGCTTTTGTACAGGCTGACCACCGAAGCCCACATTTTTAAGCGCCACAGAGAACGTCTCTGGGTTCACGTGGGGTTCAATTGCAGCAGCCACGGCACGAGGTTGCTCATAGATTTCTTTGAGCATGTAGTGCGCATAACCCTGTTTTTCAACCATTTCAGGGTTCCAGTTCAATACGACAGATTTCTTTTGAATCGGGAAACCATTTGCAGAGAAGTACTCTACCTTCGCGCCGTTGATTTTCACAATTTCACGGTCATCCAAATACACGAAGGTTTTCGTATATTGAATCAAAGCTTGTACGTCACTTGCCACGAAGACTTCGTTATCGCCCAAGCCAACCACAAGAGGTGGGCCATCTTTAAAGGCGACCAAATTCTCTGGTTGCTTTTCCCACATCACTAGGATCGAAAAAGCGCCACGAAGCTTTTCCAAAGTTCTTTCAACAGCTTTGAAAAGGTCATTCGTGATTTCAACTTCGTTCGCAATCAAATGCGCAACCAGTTCAGAGTCCGTGTCCGAAGTGATATCTGCGCCATTTGCCAAAAGCTCTTCACGGATATCAAGATAGTTTTCAATGATACCGTTATGAACCAAGTTAATGCCGCGCACTTGGTGGGGATGGGCATTACGCTCAGACGGTTTACCGTGAGTTGCCCAGCGAGTGTGACCAATGCCCAAGTGGCCAGAGAACTTTTCATTCACTAGTTTTTCTTCAAGATTTTTCAATTTCCCTTGAGCACGAACACGTTTCGTTGTGCCGTTATCAAGGATTGCAATACCTGCTGAATCATATCCACGGTACTCAAGTTTTTTAAGACCATTAATAATAATATCTTTAGGATTTTGTGGCCCTAAATATCCAACAATTCCACACATACACTCACCTATTTGCTTTCAGTTTCCGTCACTGTTTCTTCAGCTTTAACCGCGTAGTTTTCTTTAATAAACTGTTTACCGCGGGCGACAGCCAAAGCTTTTGCCGGAACATTCTTTGTAATTGTTGAACCTGAACCGATGATGGCATCATCACCTACTTCAATCGGAGCCACAAACTGTGTGTCGCTGCCGACAAAGACTCGATTCCCAATTTTCGTTTTATATTTCTTGCGATCCGCGGCGTAGTTGCAAGTTATAGTTCCGCAACCTACATTCACCTCTTCACCGATCTCAGCATCACCAAGATAAGTTAAATGACCCGCTTTTGATTTTTTACCGAACTTCGTTTTCTTCATTTCCACGAAGTTACCTACATGTGCTTCCTCACCGATTTCCGTTTCAGGACGAAGACGAGCATAAGGACCAACAGAGGCCTTATGATGAATCGTGGAGTTTTCCAAATAAGAGCCACCGCGCACTTGAACGCTGTCGCCGATTTCAGAATCAGAAATGTAGGAATTAGATTCGATCACAGAGAAGGAACCAATTTTCGCACGACCGCGAATAAAGACATTAGGATAAATCACAGAGCCCGCGCCAATTTGCACGCTCTCTTCGATATAGACAGTGCGTGGATCAATCATCAACACGCCTTCTTCCATTAAGCGCAAAGCCTTACGCTTAAACAACAAACGTGTCGCTTTAGCCAACTCGACTTGATTGTTTACGCCCACCGCCACTTTCGGGGTGGATTTGATAGCTTGGACCTTCAATTTGTCTTGAATACACAAAGAGATCAAATCCGTGATGTAGAACTCTTTTTTGGCGTTGTTGTTTTTGATTTGAGGCAAATATTCTGCCAACACTGAGGCTTTCGCAATGTAGATGCCAGTATTGATTTCTCGGATTTTCAAAGCTTCTGCGGAAGCATCCTTCGCTTCAACGATAGCCACAAGATCCCCGCGATTGCGAACGATACGACCGAATTCACCTGGGACTTTCAATTCCGCCGTCACCACTGCTAGATCAAATTTTTCTTCGCGGAAGATACGCAAAAACTCTTTAATGTCCGACGCTTCAATCAATGGGTGATCCCCGTTCATGATAACAACGTCGCCTTCAATTGTTTCTGGTTTTGCACAACGAACGGCATGCGCAGTTCCCAACTGTTCATCTTGGGCGTAACAAGAAACACCCATGGGCTCCACAACCTGGCGAACCAAGTTTTGACCATGTCCAACGATCACGCGGACTTCGGTGGCACCAGCGCCTTTAGAGGCTTGAATCACTTTTTCGATCATTGGACGACCTGCCACAGGATGAAGTACTTTTGGAAGAGGAGACTTCATACGAGTCCCTTTCCCAGCGGCAAGAGCTATCACGGTCAACTTTTCAGAAGAGGTATTTGCTGACATTTAGAAACTTCCTTTTAAAAGCTTTTCTTCTCTAAAAAAAACAGGCTTAATTATCGCATGCAACAAAGAATATTTCACCAAACTTCTTGGGCCACGACCTCTTCGGGAACTCCTATAGAGTTGTATAAAAAATCACACAGCTCCAGTGGCCTTCCCGGCGACTTTGCCGAACCGCCCATCTTGTTCGTTGGCGGCGTCCATGGCGATGAACCCGAGGGAGTTCATCTTGCAAAGCAGTTATTACAATGGCTTCAAGAAAATGAAAATACCCAAAGCCAAAATCTTCGCCCCTGGATCCTGATCCCTTGTATTAATCCTGATGGTTATAACAAGAAACAGAGGACAAATGCTGCTGGCGTCGACCTAAATCGCAACTTTCCTTGCCGCGACTGGAGCCCGGAAGCCAAAGCTCCCAGATACTACCCTGGTCCTTCGCCCGGAAGCGAAGCAGAAGTTCAGGCTTTGGTAAAACTCATAGAGGACGAAAAGCCACAACTCATAGTACACTTTCATTCGTGGGAGCCTTGCGTTGTGTACACAGGTGAGCCGGGCAAAAAGGCTGCGGAAATCCTAGCCACAGGCACTGGTTATGAGTGCCGGGAAGACATCGGATACCCCACCCCGGGCAGCTTGGGGCAGTATGGATGGATCGAAAAACAAACTCCCGTGATCTGCATTGAAGAGCAAGAGCACATCGATCTGAATCTGGTCTGGCCTCACTTTAAAACGGGTTTGAAGCTTTTGCTCACAAAACGAGGAAACTGATGTCATTGATTAAATCCATCGCTTTTGATTTGGACGACACGCTTGTAGATACTTCAGGCCTGCTCGTCCCGCTGGCTTCTCAAAGAGCTTGCGAAGCGATGATCAATGCGGGCGTCTGCTGTTCTTTAGAAGAATGCATGACTATGCGCCATGAGTTGGCTTCCAACCTTTCGCATACTGAAATTTTCACCCAGATCGCCAACCGCTACGGTTCCAATCAAATGGGAAAAGCCGTCCATGACGCCTTGGACGAATTTTACAATCCTGAGGTTCCCGCGGTTTTGCCTCTGTTGGCAGGCGCCACGGACAACTTACTGGCTCTCAAAGAGCGCTACAATCTGTACCTGGTCACCATGGGGTCCTTCGAAGCACAGGCCGAGAAAATTCAGGCTTTGCAAATCGAGAAATTTTTTAAAAAGATCTTTATCCTAAATGGCTTTATCGGAGAGAAAAAAGAATTTGCCTTCCGAG
Source organism: Bdellovibrio sp. (assembly GCA_046070625.1). Lineage (GTDB taxonomy): Bacteria > Bdellovibrionota > Bdellovibrionia > Bdellovibrionales > Bdellovibrionaceae > Bdellovibrio. Next base: position 10,549 of record JBJTMR010000208.1, read on the forward strand.
AAATCCTTAAAGCCGAAGGCCATGCGCCCTCGGATCTATTAAGCATTGGCAACCGCCTTTCCAGTGAAATCCGAGATGCCAAACGTTTGGGCTCAGCGACTTGCTATTTTGCCCATGGCGAACATATGGGTGAAATTCCTCAGTTCCCTGAAGATCATCCTGATTTTACGATTCAACACCATAAGGATCTTATCAAGGTATGCGGACTTTAAAAGCAAGCTTCCTGCTGATCGGTCCTTGGGATTCCCGCTTACAAGAGCTCGGGGCCCATATTGCCACAGATCTTTCTCAAGCCTGGCACTGGATTCAAGATTCCACCTACAACGTCGTCGCATTATCGGTGACACTGATTCTGGGTAAAAAGTTTGATGAGTTCTACGAGGAAATCAAACGGGTCAATCCCTCCACTCAATTTATTGCCGTGGTCCCGGTGGATTTTTCCGCCAACCAGTTAGCACTTCTGCACAAAGAGTATTCATTTATTCGAGTTATGAAGAGCTTTAACGACCCCGATATGGAAGCCCATCTTTTCACCGCCTTGGAAGAAACCAATCAGCGCAAGCAGGATGAAAACCTCGCCTTACTTATCCGGGAACAGACAGAAAAACTCAAACGCCTGCAAATTGAACTGGAAGAACGCGTTCACAAGCGCACTCGCTTCCTGACAGAAGCTCGCCGCAAACTTTACCTTACAAATACTCGCATTGAGGGATTCAAAATCGCCCTGATGGCAGTTCACCAAGCCAGCTCGGTCGGTGAAATTGAACAACTGCTGAATGATTCTTTGGCGACGTCCGTCCAGACTTCGTGGATTCGTATTTTCTTTCACCCTCAAGACGAACAGTTCGCCAGCCAAGTCACTGCCCAACTCAGCTTTACCCAGTTGCAAGTACCGCTGTTTCGTCATCACGAACAAGTCGGTTCCATTTTCTTTTTAAGGGCCCCCGATCATCCGTTTAATAAAGAAGAAAGTGATTTCCTTACGCGGGTGGCAGAGGCTGTGGCGTTAGCTCTTGATCGTATTCAAAAGCTGAGAGAGTCCGAATCTTTAAAGGAACAATGGGAAGCCACGTTCAGCTCTATGTCGGATCCCGTGGTCTTAATTGACCAAGACTACAATATTATTCAGTACAACAAAGCGGCAGGGGAAAAGCTCACTGAGCGCGAACAGACCCAAAATTCCCGCAAATGTTATGCGGCTTTATACGATCGCGAAACCCCTTGCCCCGGCTGCCAACGCGGATCTAATTTCCGCATGCAATCCAAAGACCCTTCACCGCGATCTTTCGAAGTGTTCAGCCAAAGTCTGATTATCGATCCAGACAAACCACCGGTTTTCGTTAATCTGTACCACGACATCACTCAACAGTTAAAAATGGAACGCCAGATTCTGGAGTCAGCAAAAATGGCTGAGCTCGGAACTATCGGTTCTTCCATCGCCCATGAGCTCAACAATCCTCTGGGTGGAATTTTGTCTTTCACGCAATTAATTAAGATGGATATGCCGGGCGATCACCCGTTGTATCCCGATATCTTGGAAATGGAAGCTGGGGTTCAGCGCTGTAAAGAGATTGTTCAAAACCTTTTAGGTTTTTCTCGAAATCCCAACGCCGACCAAGAAGGGGAAGTCAGCCTGAAAGAAGTTTGCACGCGAGCTCTTAAAATCGTGGAACTTCAAACTAAATCCCAAGGCATCAATGTTAAACTGCACTTCCCGGCAGATGAAGCGATCACGATTGGCCATTTGAATCTATTGGCCCAGGCATTAAAAAATGTCCTGCAAAATGCGATTGATCGCCTGACTGAAAAAAGTCGACAGGTAAAAGGCTTCCAAGGTTCTTTGGATATTGAGATCACTTCAGGACTAGACTCTGCTCAAATTTTCATCAAAGACAACGGCATTCCAGAAAAAAATCCAAGTCTTCCCATAGGCTTAGGTGTTCCTGTCGCTTCACAAATTTTAAGAGACCACAAAGCTGATCTCGAATTTTTCTCGGATCCGGATAAAGAAAACGTGGCAAAAATTTCCTTCCACCGTCTAGTTTTAAGGTCCTGAAAGCCCCACTGGGCGCGGATTTTTTGACAGTCCCGTCAAAAATACTCTATCCTTATCAAGTGAGCATAAAGCACGCTTTACTGTTCACTTAGGACCCACCATGGAAGGAAGGTTCACTTGCGAAGCCAACGTGTTCTTATATTAGATGATGAATCATCTCTTCGTACCGCACTCTTTAGAGTTCTTGACCGTAAAGGCTTGAACGTAATCACGGCCAATAAAATTGAAGAAGCCAAAGTCTTGTGCCAAGGCGATGTGCCCGTGGATCTTGCCATCGTTGATTTGAATTTGCCTGACGGTGATGGCATTGAGTTCATGAGCTATTTGAAATCCGTCAATCCTGCGACGGAAGTAATCATTTTAACAGGCCATGCAACTATTGAATCTGCCATTCGTGCGACTCAAAAAGGGGCTTTCCACTTCGTGACCAAGCCTTTCAATCTTGAAGAGCTGATGAGCTTGATCGAAAAAGCTCTGACTCACAAAAAGCTTCAGCAAGAAAACCAACAGCTTCGTTCTGAATTGAACAAAAAATATAAGTTCGACCAAATCATTGGTTCCAGTGAGCAAATTCAAAGTGTGTTGCGCTTGATTGAACGCGTGGCCGACTCGGACTCTACGGTGCTGGTCACAGGGGAATCCGGAACTGGTAAAGAACTTATTGCTCGCGCGATTCACTACAACTCGCCGCGCGCAACAGGTCCTTTTGTGCCCATCAACTGTGGAGCGATCCCTGCGGAGCTTTTAGAAAGCGAACTCTTCGGCCACATAAAAGGCGCTTTCACCGGTGCGATTGCAAATCGTATCGGTCGCTTTGAAATGGCTGACGGCGGTACTATTTTCTTAGACGAAATCGGTGACCTTGAACCTTCACTGCAAGTGAAGCTTCTTCGCGCATTGCAAGAGCGTTCCTTTGAACCCGTGGGTTCTACAAAAACAGTTTCTGTGAATGTGCGCGTGATTGCAGCAACGAATATTAATCTTGAAGAAGCCGTCGACACCGGCCGTTTCCGTGAAGATCTTTTTTATCGTCTGAACGTCATTCCTCTGGTCGTTCCGGCTCTGCGCGAACGCAGAACAGACATTCCTCTTTTGCTAACGCACTTTATGGATATCTTTAATAAAACTAAAGGTCGCGGCTTAACTGGAATTGCCACTGATGCTTTGGAGGCTTTGGTAAACTATCCATGGCCTGGAAATATCCGCGAGTTGGAAAACTTAGTCGAGCGCATGACGATCCTTAAAGGCCAAGGCGCGATTGAAGTGTCAGATTTGCCACCCAAATACAAAATGGTAAAGCCGGTGTCGATAGACTCTGGTAACTTTGAAATTCCGGACTCTGGAATGGATTTTAATACGGCCGTTGATAACTTCGAAAACAATCTGATTATGAAAGCTCTTGAAAAGACTGGCTGGAATCGCAATCAGGCCGCAGCTTTGTTAAGACTGAACAGAACAACGCTGGTAGAGAAGATCAAAAAGAAAGGTCTGACTCCCCCGAACGAAGTAACAATCTAATAATAAAAAATGGCAGGGAAACCTGCCATTTTTTATTTTCGTCTTTAAAATCTATTTTCCTGATTTAAACAAATGCAGCATCTCAAAGATCGCATCCATGCCGGCTAAAGCCGTGATATCTGACTGATCATATGGCGGAGAAATCTCTACCACATCACAACCCACCAAGTTCGGTACTTTCAAGGCGCGAAAGATGCGCTGAGTTTCGTAAGTTGTTAATCCACCCGGAACCGGAGTCCCCGTGCCTGGAGCATAAGCTGGATCCAAGTTGTCGATGTCATAGCTAATATACGTTGGCGTGTCGTCAAACGTTGGCAACGTTTTAAGGAATTCATTCAGCGGTTGGCTTCTGACGTCATCCACCGTGATCACGCGAATTCCATGTTTTTGCACGAAGTTCAAATCATCACCACTCGCCAATGGGCCACGAATACCGATTTGCACCATTTTCTTGGGATCCACTAAGCCTTCTTCAACTGCATGACGAGCAAAGGCACCATGATGATACTCACAACCCCAGGCTGCTGGATACGTATCCAAATGGGCGTCGAAATGAATAAAGGCCAAAGGCTTCCCGTACTTTTTTCTAAGAGCGCGAAGCACTGGCAGCGTCGTCGAGTGATCTCCCCCGACAGAGACGATTTTTTTATTGTGCGATAGAACTTCACCGACGAATTTTTCAATGCGCTCGTAAGTTTGGTTTTGATCAATCGGAACCGTCGGACAATCGCCAATGTCTGCGACTTTTAACTTTTCAAAAAAGTTTTCCATCCGAGTCATGTGAAAGCCACGCCCTAAAGACGAGATCTCTCGCACTTTCGTCGGAGCAAAACGCGCTCCGGGACGATAAGAAACGCCACCATCATAGGGAATCCCGAAGATACCCACTTCGTAATCCGCATCGATCGCTGTATACGGCAATCTGAAGAAAGTTTTAATCGCAGAAAAGCGGGGAAACTCACGTCCGCTAAGAGGTTTATATTCCATTATTGACTCCTCATTTATCTCGACTAGATTACCGCGAATGAGAGCAAAATACGACCATAAAGACGATCACAAAAGCTTAGTACAATGGTACAAAAAGAATCGCCGCAGTCTCCCATGGAGAGAGAATAAAGATCCGTATCGTATTTGGCTTTCCGAAGTCATGCTGCAACAAACAACAGTTGTTGCCGTCATTCCTTATTTTGAGAAATTTCTAGATAAATTCCCAACTGTGCAAGACTTGGCCAAGGCTTCAGAAAGCGATGTTTTGGAAGCATGGGCCGGTCTAGGATACTATTCCCGTGCGCGCAACCTTCATAAGGCAGCTAAAGCCTTAGCCGCTCAAGGGTTTCCTAAAACTGCTGCTGAACTTTTGGAACTTCCCGGGTTTGGCCCTTACACCTCGCGCGCGGTCGCCAGCATCGCCTTTGGAGAAAAAGTCGGTGTTTTAGATGGAAATGTTATCCGTGTTCTCTCACGCAAGTATGGTTTGAAGTTGGAATGGTGGAACAATAAAGCGCGCCTTCAACTGCAACGGATCTCTGATGAGCTCGCGGCTTTTGGACAATCCGATAGTCTGAATCAAGGCCTCATGGAGTTGGGTGCCACCGTGTGCACTCCACAAAAAGTCATGTGCTTAATGTGTCCTTGGTCATCGGACTGCATTGCCCGCGAAAAAAACATGGTCGAAAAATTGCCTCTGAAAAAGCCACGCAAAGACAGCGAAGTGTGGGTGTGGAATCCCGTTGTCGCGATCAAAGACCATAAAGTGGCTTTGATCGAAAACGACTATGCTCCCTTTTTGAAAGGGCAAATGATCTTTCCTGGGACGATCACAATGGAACAGGACAAGCCCAAGGACTATGATGTTAAACATAACATCACTCATCATGATATCTTTATCCAAATCACTCAAAAAAAGAACCTAAACGGCCGAAACATCCAATGGGTTGAAATCAAAAACTTGAAGAAGGTCAATCCGTCTTCATTGTTACAAAAAGTACTGCACAAGGTTGATATATGAAGCTATGGAGTTTGAAGTTCTTAGTACTTGGTAGCAGCATCCTTTCAGGATGTTCTCACTTAAGCGCCACTAAGTATGTTCTCACTCCAGATTATCTTCTGTCCAAAGGTTCTCAACAAGTCACTTTCTTGGGCGACAACGAACGCCCTCGGTTTTCCGACGATGGCAGTCGCTTGATTTATACCAGTCACAATCGTGGCAATCAAAAAAACTCGCAGCTGTTTGAACTAGATTTGAATCGGAATAAAGAGCGCCGAATGACTTATTCTGATGGCAACGCTTTCGATCCGGTCTTTATGAGCGATTCCGAAATTCTGTACGCATCCACGACGGACGAAATCAAAGAAAGTCCTTTTTTAAACAAGAATCCTGATAAAGATTTTCCACCTTCTGATCTTTACATGAGTGATCGTTTTGGAGCAGACATCGTTCGTTTATCGCAACAACCAGGTTACGATGCGGAACCGATTTTTGTGAAACATCCGACAGAACCGTACATCATTTTTACTTCCCGTCGCGGTGATTTAACGGGGATCTATCGAATGAATTTGAAGCATGTCCTCGTGAGCCTCATTTCGGCTGAAAAAGACAAGGACCGCAAATCTTCGACGATCAGTCCAGATCAAAAAGACCTGGCGTTTATCGAAAAAGATCTAAAGTCCGGCGACCTCAGTATGCAGTTGTTAAACATGAAAACAAACAAAGCGATCACACTAAAAACTGGCGAAGGCCTTTATCGGGATCTGTTCTTTGCCCCAAGATCTCCGCACCGTTTGTTTTACAGCATCCTTCGCAACGGCGAAAAACAATACCAACTGGAAGTGTACAACGTAGAAACAAAATGCACTCAGGTGGTTTTCAAGGGGGCTGATTCCTTGTTTTACCCGACCGTCTCAAATGAATCCCGCGAGCGTTTGGCATTTTCCCGCCTTTTCCAAGACAGACAGCAAATCTATATTGTAAATTTGCCACCGGACCTCGGTCCTTGCTTAGAGCAGCAGAATGCGGTCGCCGTGCCGGCTGCAGCTCCGACGGACGCTCCAGCGACACCTGCCGCAGCTTCCAACTAAGAAAAGTTTCAACGAGGCGTTTAGTCTTGCTTCCACTTCCAAGGCTTTGTTACGCTTAAAGAGTGAAAAGTTTGTTTGCTCTCTTACTACTGATGCCTTCTTTGTCTTTGGCGGCCCCTTATCCAGCCACCAGCACCTCTGCGCTAACGGCACCAGAAAAGGGTTACTACTTCCTTCACAAAGGCTTTATCGTGAAGACAACGGGCACAGATTGGATCCCTGTAGCCACAGAAGACGGCGCCTTGCTGGATACAATCCGTTTTGCCTCACCCAAAAACCCAAATGATGGCTCTTTAAGTGTGCGCACAGACCGCATAGCCAAGACTGCCTCGCTAGAACTGTACACTCGCAAGTGGATGCGTGATTACCCAAGCTATGGTTTTGAAGTTCTGGCAACAAAGCAATTCAACTTGAATGGAAATCCCGCGTTGATCGTGGATATGCTCTCACGCTCAAAGAATAAACAAATCCGCCAAGTCGTTCTAAAAAATGAAGAAAAAGTTGCGATCATGACCTGCCTGGACACTCAAGAGTCCTTCACCAAGTCACTACAAAACTGCAACCAAATCATCAAAACCTTCAATTGGGCCACCCCAGCCGAAGCCCCGGCGATTAAAAAATAATATCTTATTGGAAGACAAGAACAGGCCACTGCTCACACCGGCCCGAGATGTATTTACCCAAAAAAGAAAAAGCGCGACTTACAAGTCTGCGCGGGGTTTTGTTCTCTTAAGGAAAAATCTTTTCAAATTCCTCGAAAACGATAGGCATTGATTCGTCGAATGTGAGGGCTAATGGCGCAAACTGTCTTTTGTAAAACTCAATGTGAACTCGGCGCCAATACTTGAGAGACTTATCACCTTCGCCTTCCGTAAAAGCATTGTCCTCACTAATTTCATTAAAAGGAATAATGGACACCTTCGTAGTCTTTACGACGCAGACTGCTTCGCCTTTACCATCAGTTACGATAAAGATCCCGCCAACCGCAGGAATTTCGGTCGAAGTTTTCTCGAAAGACCAAAGAGCAGATGCTGTTGCCCGTTTGATACCTTGATCTACGAGCACGGAAAGCTCAGTCGCTTCTTGTGGGTTATCGGAAAAAGAATCGGCGACAATTGCAACTGGCGCCAAAACTCCAAGTGCCTCGTGATACTTTTGCCACATTTTCGTTACCGATTCAGCGTGTGTCATAAAGAAAGTCTATTTCAAAGGAGTGCCCTCGTCTAACTCGAAAAAACCGTGGCAGATTGCCTTCAAATTCGGGAGGACCTCATCTGCCTATGCATTTTCCTGAAGCCACTGGGCCATCGGCAACGCAAAGTAAGTAAAGATAATATCCGCACCCGCACGACGAATTGAATAAAGCGTTTCGCACATCGCGCGAGTCTCATCCAAGATCCCCGCCTTCGCCCCGAGCTTGATCAAGCCGTACTCACCACTCACGTTGTAAGCCGCCACCGGAATATTCGTATGCGCTTTTACTTTCGCAATCACATCCAGATAACTCAACGCAGGTTTCACCATCACGATGTCTGCACCTTCTTCCACATCTAAATCAATTTCGCGTAAAGCTTCGCGCGTGTTGCGGTAATCCATTTGGTAAGTTTTTTTATCGCCAAATTTCGGCGCTGAATCCAAAGCCTCGCGGAATGGACCATAAAATGCCGAAGCGTATTTCACCGAGTAAGAAAGAATTCCGGTATCAATCAAACCTTCTGCATCAAGAGCGTCACGGATTGCGCCCACTCGGCCATCCATCATGTCTGAAGGAGAAACAATATCAGCGCCTGATTTCGCGTGAAGCACGCTCATTTTTGCCAAGATCTCTACAGTTTCATCATTCAATATGACTCCGTCCTTAACAACACCATCATGACCGTCGGAAGAATACGGATCCAAGGCCACATCTGTAATCAAAGTGACCTCAGGGTATTTGTCGCGAATTTTTTTCAGGACTGTGGGCATTAAACCATTCGGGTTCAAGGACTCTTTGCCATAAGTATCCTTTTTGGCTTCTGGCAAAGCTGGGAAGAGGTCAAAGGATCTTACGCCCAAGGAAACCGCTTTACCCACCTCATCTAGAATTAAATCAGGGCTCAGGCGAAAAATGCCCGGCATTGAGGCAATTTCTTGTTTCTGCCCTGTACCTTCAACGAGGAACAATGGCAAAACAAGCTGTGAAGGTCTTAAATCCGTCTCCGCGACCATGTGGCGCACGGCTTCAGTTCTGCGATTTCTTCTGGGTCTTTGCGTGAGCTTCATATACTTCTCCTCCACCTGGGGGTTCTACCCTTTGGGGATGTGCTTAGGGGTGTCATTTCGAAACGTTTTTTAAAAACATTCTCTATGACATTTCTATGACACTTTATTGAAAGTTTAGTGATAAACCTAGTCTTAACAAATGGAAGATATACTCCTCGTTCATAGAAAATCTAGCAAAAATTTTGCTGAGTCCCTGCAAGACTCAGCCGTGTGGAAAACATGTCTGCGCCAAATTCTTTTTTGCCGTGAAGATGAAGTGAACAACTTCCTTGAAGTGCTTGAACCTGAAGACAAAATTCTTCGTGGCGAAGAAGGTCTTAGCTTGTTGCTAGAAATTCTTTGCGGTCTTCATTCGCCGATCGTTGGTGAAACCGAGGTTTTCGGTCAGTTCAGACAATTCGTCGATTCCAGAAAAACATTGAACGACACACTTTTTGCCGACAACCAGAAATGGTTGAACTTCATCATGGCAGAAGTGAAAAGAACTCGTGCTGAACATTTGGTCGGCATCGGGTCCCAAAGCTATGGCAGCCTTCTTCGCCGCTATTCGAAAGACATGGATTCCGTCACGATTTGCGGCTCGGGCCAATTGGCTCAAGAAATTCTTCCTTGGGTGGCCCATAAACGAACCGTTCAAGTCCTTTGCCGTGAATGCACAAAGATGCGCAGCTTCGCAGAGAAATTCGATAATCTTTCTATTGTAAACTACAACGAAGCTTATGTTCATGGTGAAGCGATGGTCATTGCGGCCCCGCTCAGCGATGCACGCATCTTGGAACTAATTGCGAAACAGGATACACGTCCTGTTGTGATTTATGATCTGCGCGGCGAAGAAAACAATCTTCCTGCATTGATTCAGGAAAAATTCCCGCGTGTTACATTGATGACCCTTCAACAGTTTTTTGCTGAAATCGAAGAGACCAAAAAAGACAGGCAAACCAAAATCCAGCAGATCAAAGAGTATCTGATGGAAAAAGCCTTGGCCTTCGCGCAAAGAACAGAGCTTCGTCCACTTGGTTGGGACGATATATGCGCCTAAAAATTTCCGCTCGTAAAAGTGACTTAGCCCGCCTTCAGGCATACATGGTTGGCGAAGTCCTTAAAGAAAAAAACCCCGGTCTTGAAATCGAATTTAAATTCAAAGAATCCCTGGGTGATATCAATCTCACGACACCTCTTTGGCAAATTCCGGAAAAAGGCGTTTTCACTGAAGACTTCTTGGGTGAACTTATCCACGGCGAAACCGATATGGTCGTGCACTCTTGGAAAGACCTGCCAACAGAAGCTCGTACTCAGACGGAAATCGTAGCGACCTTGCCTCGTGCAGACCAACGTGACTTGTTGTTGGTTAAAAAGTCTCACTTCGCGCGGCTTCGTTCTGAAAAGCATATGCGTGTGTTCAGCTCTTCACCTCGTCGTGAATACAATCTGACAAACTTCTTTAAAGAACACCTTCCATTCGATTTACAATCCGTAAAATTTGAAAGCGTGCGTGGAAATATTCCAACACGTATCCGTAAGCTTTTGGAAAGCACGGAAGTAGATGGCTTGATCGTGGCGAAAGCAGCGTTGGATCGTTTGCTGACAGCTCCTCAGGCGGAGTTCAAAGAAGTTCAGGAGCTTTTGCGTTCTTATTTGACGCAAGTTGAGTTCGCAGCATTGCCTTTATCAGTGAATCCGAATGCTGCCGCACAAGGTGCCTTGGCTATTGAGATTAGAAAAGACCGCGCCGACCTTAAAGACCTTCTTTCCAAAATCGACAACCCGACAACTTTCCAGTGCGCACAAAAAGAGCGCGACATCTTGGCAAGTTTCGGGGGCGGTTGCCACCAGAAAATCGGTGTGGCGGTTCTTTCTCGTTCTTACGGAGAGATCACGATCCTGAAAGGTCTTACAGATGGCGGTAAAGTTCTTGATACTCGTGAGCTGAAACCATCTGCTCTCGCTCCGCACTTTGCTGCGGAACAGATGTGGTCTTCGGAAGTTCGTGCGGACAGAAAGACATTAAATAACTGGAGCATCCCGGAAGGGACAAATGCTCTTTATGTGTCCCGCAGTGAATCTTGGCCAGAACACTTGCAGTTCAATCAATTCGTTTGGACAGCCGGAATCAGAACTTGGAAGGCCATGGCTCAACGAGGCGTTTGGGTTCACGGTTGCTCTGAAGGTTTAGGTGAACAAGAGGAATCGCAAATTGGTATTCTGGCTCAAACCCCTCTTAAGTGGGCAAAACTGACTCACGACACAGGATACGAAGAGGGTGCCCGTCAGATGCCATTGATTGCAACGTACAGTCTGCAAGATCAAGGCATTGCAACACCTATAGCTGGACAAGAATGCTTCTTCTGGAGCAGCGGCAGTCAGTTCCTGGATACAGTAAGCAAACATCCTGAAATTTTAAATAAACATCATGCTTGCGGACCGGGGAATACTTTTAAGATTATTCGCCAGTACTTGCAGGATAAAAACCTCTATGAGGTTTCCAAATTGAACATTTATCTCGATCAAGAAAACTGGAGACAGCAATGCACAAAGTAACCTCTGAAGAATTATTCCAACGCGCTCTTAAAGTAACTCCAGGTGGTGTTCACTCTCCGGTTCGTTCTTTTAAAGGCTTAGATCGTGCGCCCGTTTTCTTTAAACAAGCTGAGGGTGCTTTTCTGACTTCGGTTGAAGACAAAAAATACATCGACTTCTGCCAAAGCTTTGGCCCGTTAATTTTGGGTCATCGTGATCCAGAGGTCGCAGAAGAAGTTCATCGCATGGTGGACACAGCTTGGACTTTCGGTGCCACAGAAATTTACTCTTTGGAGCTAGCAGAGTGGATCTCTTCCACTTTGCCTTTCATGCAAAAACTGCGTTTCGTTTCTTCAGGAACTGAAGCGGTGATGTCAGCCCTTCGCGTGGCTCGTGCGGCAACAGGTCGTAGCAAAATCTTGAAATTCGAAGGCTGCTACCACGGACACGTGGATAACTTGCTTGTTAAAGCGGGTTCAGGACTTGCCGGTGCAGCGGCGTCTTCTTCTGCGGGGATCTCTGCGGAAGTTGCAAATACGACTGTGGTGGCGCCTCTTGACGACGAAGCGAAGCTTGAAGAAGTTTTCGCAGCTCAAGGCAAAGATATAGCAGCTGTGATCATCGAACCTCTTCCAGCAAATTACGGCTTACTTGTCCAACGCCAAGAGTTCCTACAAAAAGTTGCTGATATCTGCAAAAAGAACGGCACTTTGTTGATTTTTGACGAAGTGATCTCTGGTTTCCGTGTCGGTCTGGGTGGAATGGTTGCTAAAACTGGCATCACTCCTGATCTTGTGACTTACGGTAAAATCATCGGTGGCGGTTTCCCAGTGGGTTGCTACGGTGGCCGCGCAGAATTGATGAACATGGTTGCTCCAAGTGGAGATGTCTATCAGGCTGGTACTTTAAGCGCGAATCCAATTGGGATGCGTGCAGGCCTGGTGACTTTAAAAAAGATGCAACGCCTTGATGGCTGGAATGTTTTGGAAAAACGCACGCAAAAGTTTACACAAGCATTGCGTGATGGTTTTGCTAAAAAAGGTGTTTCTCTTAAAGTTGAACAACATTCTTCGTTGTTCTGGATCCATGGCAACTCTACAGACGCAATCCGTACGATCGAGCAAATCCCAGCGAACCAAAGCGCAACTTTCAAAGGCTTGTTCCTAAAAGCTTTGGACAAAGGCGTTTACTTGGCTCCGAATGCTTATGAGGTTGGTTTCGTATCCATGGCTCATTCGGATGAATTGCTGGCGGAAGCGGCACAAATCATCGTTAATGCTGCTGAATAGGAAACAACATGTTGAAGAGATTCCTCAAATCACATTTTAAAACGGGGCTCGCGATCATCTGGTTCGCGTTCACGTTTTCACTTGTGGCTTGGTGGTGGATTTTCTTCTTGTTCAAAATCCAAGACTTCACACCACATCGCATGTTTGTTTGGGAAGGCAGTATCTTACTGGCTTCCGTATTGATTGGTGGCGTTGCTTTGATCATCTTTAGTTATCGAGATCAAAAACGTCATCAACGTCTTCGCTTCTTTTTTTCAACATTCAGTCACGACATCAAAACGTCGATTGCTCGCTTACGCCTTCAGGCAGAAGTCTTAGAAGAAGACTTAAGCAGCAGCAGCCCTGCCGTTATGAAACGTCTGATCCAAGACATTCAACGTCTGGATCTTCAGTTAGAAAACTCGTTGTTGCTGGCGAATCTTGAAGAAGGTCAGTTGTTGCACGAAGAGATCTCTTTAAATGAATTGCTTCTAAGCCTACGTGGTGAATTTGCAGATCTGTCGTTGGAGCTTGAAAAAGAAGCCTCTATCATTGGCGACCGTCGAGCTTTACTAAGTGTCTTCCGCAATCTTTTCCAGAACTCAGTCTTGCATGGCAAAGCCAGCACGATCCGTCTTAAGGTGCGCCAGACTAACAGCAATCACCTCGAAGTTCTTATTGAAGACAATGGCCTGGGCTTTAAGGGCAACCTTGAAAAACTGGGTTCGGAAATCTTAACGTCTCAAGATTCCCGTGGAAATGGGATTGGCCTGCTGATCACAAAACGCCTTTTACAAAAAATGAAGGGTGACGTTCGTTTTGAATCCTCTGAAAATCAGGGCTTTAAGTCCGTGCTTCACGTGGAGGGTCATCTATGATGCGTAAAATCCTCTTGGTCGAAGATGATCTTTCCTTAGGTGAAACTTTGACCGAACGCCTGCGTAAAGACTACGAAGTTTCCTGGGGCAAGAGCCTGGCGGAAGCGTGGGCCTTGTTTTCTAAAAACAAAGACTTTGATTTAGTTTTATTAGATGTTGGCTTGCCTGACGGCAGCGGCTTTGAGTTAGCTGCTAAAATGAAGCAAGTCTCCCCGGTTTTGTTTTTATTCCTGACTGCCCAAGCGGACGCTGAGTCCCGCCTTAAAGGCTTTGAATTGGGCGCTGAGGAATACATTCCAAAGCCTTTCCATTTGAAAGAGCTTCTGATCAGAGTCAAACACGTCCTTGCGGCTCACGCTCCCCTGCGTGAGGTGCAACTAAAAACGTGTGTCATTAGTTTTACAAACATGTCTGTGCGCAAGGACTCAGGTCAAATTGAGTACCCGGCTGTCACTGACATGAAGATCTTGCAGTTATTAATTGATAAAGCTCCACGCGTCTTGAGTCGTGATGAAATCATGAACGAGATCTGGGGCGTTGATAAAAACCCAAGTCACCGCACAATTGATAACACCATCGTTCGACTTCGCCATTTATTGGGTGAAGACGGCGACAAGTGCATTCGCTCGGTGCGCGGGGTTGGCTACCAATGGGCTACGGAGGAAACACCATCATGAACACATTATTCCACAACGCACTTCAGAGAAAAGCACAGGCAGTTCCTCCGATTTGGTTTATGCGCCAAGCGGGTCGTTACCACCAGCACTATCAAGGACTGCGTGCAAAGCACTCTTTCGATCAACTTTGCAAAATCCCTGAGCTTGCTGCGCAAGTTGCATTGGGTCCTGTTGCAGAATTTGATTTCGACGTCTCTATTTTATTCAGTGACATCTTGTATCCCTTGGAAGCTTTGGGCATGGGATTAGAATACACGGATCATGGTCCTCAATTGGGCTTCAAACTGAACCCTGAATCCATCAGCAAGCTAGGTGAAGTGGCTCCGGCTATTGAGTTCATGAACTTCCAAAAAGAAGCTGTGAAAGCGACCCGCGAGGTTTTGCCAAAAAACAAATCCTTGATCGGTTTTGTGGGCGGTCTTTGGACTTTATTCGTATATGCAGTAGAAGGTTCCCATGCAGGTTCTTTGATTCAATCAAAAACCTTGATTCAACTTTTCCCAAAATTCTTGGAAAAGATGTATCCACTTATCAAAGAAAACATCCGCTTACAGCTTGAAGGTGGCGTTGAAATCGTGATGATCTTTGATACAGCTGCTGGCGAAGTATCCCCGTTGTTCTTTAAAGAATGGATCCAACCGGTTATTGCTAACTTGGCGAAAGAATTCCCTGGGAAAATCGGTTACTACTCTAAAGGCACGCAACCGACATTCTTCAACCAAGAATTTACCGCTTTACCATGGGCTGGCCAAGGTTTCGACCACAGATGCTACATTCCTGAATGCTTCAAAATTCAGGACAAAGGTTTTGTTCAAGGGAACTTCGATCAAAGCTTGCTCTTTATGGATGGCGGCGACTTCAAAAAGGCTGTGGCAAACTTCTTGGCTCCAATGAAAGAAATGAGCCCAGAACAACGCGCTGGCTGGGTTTGCGGTCTTGGTCATGGTGTTTTGCCAAAAACGCCGGAAAAAAATGTTAAGCTATTTATCGATACTGTTCGCGAGGTGTTATCATGATGAAAGATCTTTTAGCTAAATACGATGTCCCAGCACCTCGTTACACGTCTTATCCGACGGTTCCTTACTGGGAAACAAATCCTACCCGTGAACAATGGATCAGCCATTTAAAAACCACGTTGTCTCAAGACAATGGAGGCTGGTCTTTGTATTTGCACATTCCATTCTGTGAGTCGCTTTGTACCTTTTGCGGATGTAACAATATCATAACGAAAGATCACAAAAGAGAAACTCCCTACGTCGATTTACTTTTAAAAGAATGGCAACTCTATGTTCAGCAAGTGCCGGAACTTTTGAAATCGCCTTTAAAGCACATCCATTTAGGTGGCGGGACTCCGACCTTTTTGTCAGCAGATGCTTTGTTGCGTTTGCTTCGCCCTATCATGGAACAAGTGACTTTAGACAAAGAGCATTTTGAAGGCTCTATTGAAGTGGATCCTCGCCGAACTTCACCTGAACAACTTAAAGCTTTGCGAACTCTGGGCTTTAACCGTGTCAGCATGGGCGTACAAGACTTCAACCCTGAAGTTCAACGTTTGGTAAACCGTATTCAGCCTTTGGAAATTACTGAAAAATTGAGCAATGCGGCCCGCGAATTGGGTTATACCTCTGTCAATTTTGACTTGATCTATGGTTTGGCGAAGCAAACTGCCGAATCCATCCGCGAAACTGCAGAGGCAACTGTTCGCCTGCGCCCGGATCGCATTGCCCTTTACAGCTTTGCTTTGGTTCCTTGGATCAAACCGGCACAGCGTCTTTTTAAGGACGAAGATCTTCCAAAAGCTGTTGAAAAGCGTGAGCTCTATGAAATTGCTCGTGGCATCTTGCTTAAGGCCGGGTACGTCGAAGTGGGCATGGATCACTTTGCCCTGGCAACGGACAACTTGAGCCTGGCAATGAATGAAAAGCGCTTGCACCGTAACTTTATGGGTTACACGGATCAACGCACTGATGTGCTCTTAGGTATGGGAGTTTCTTCCATTTCTGAAACACCATACAGCTTTCATCAAAATGAAAAAGTGATGCCGCTCTATGAATCTTCTCTGAATGATGACCTGATCCCTACTTTGCGCGGTCACGTCTTAACAGAAGAGGACCAAATTCGTCGTCGTCAAATTTTGAAATTGATGACTGAATTCGAAGTGGAATTCCTAAGTGTCGAACAAAAAAATCAAGCATCTGAGTTTCTTGCAGAAATGATCAAAGACGACCTTGTAGCAATTGAGGGGAACACCCTGCGTGTTTTGGAATCCGGTCGTCCGTTCTTAAGAAATGCTTGCGTGTTTTTTGATGAACGCTTGAAGCTTAAACAACCCGAAACACGTATCTTCTCTCAATCTATATGAAGAAGGTCACAGTGGTTGGAGCCGGTTTTGCGGGACTTACAGTTGCGCTCAGACTGGCTCAAAAAGGTTTCCAAGTTGATTTGCACGAAAAGTCTTCCCGAGTGGGAGGACTTTTAGGTACAGACCGTACTGAGTTTGGAATTTCCGAACGTGCCGCCAATGCTTTAATCCGCACGGAACGTGCCGAAAACCTCTTTAAAGAATTAGGCTTGGAAGCATCCCTTCCCCTAGAATCCTCTAAAAAGCGTTTTATCTTCCGCCGCAAACCTAAGACCATGCCCTTAAACCCATTGGAACTTCTGGTAACCGCCTTTAGAGTCGTTCCGCGCATGCTTTTTATGAAGTCCTCTTTAAAGCCTCAAGCTGGAGAAACTCTGCAAGCGTGGGGCTTAAAAAAACTTGGCAAAGCACCGACTCAATTTTTATTGGGACCTGCCATGCAGGGAATCTATGGCAACGAGATCTCGGGTCTTTCGGCAAGTCTTATTCTTTCCCCATTGTTTAACAAGAACCGCGAACGCTACAAGGGTCTTTTAACTGGACCAGGCGGAATGCAAGATCTTGTCGATCATTTGGAAACAGCCCTGCGCAAAGCCGGAGTAAAGATCCATTTGAACTCCACTATTGATCTTAAGGACATCCAAGGCCCCATCGTTCTTGCGACGTCGGCCAATGCGGCTGCAGCACTTTTAGAAAATCGTGCCAGCGATATCAGCTCAATTCTGAATAAAATTGAAATGTCGTCTCTTATGAGTGTGACGTTGTTCTTTAAAAAGGCTCAAACTGCCTATAAAGGCTTTGGTTGTTTGATCCCTCGCGGATACGACATCAAAGCTCTTGGTATTTTGATGAATTCCTATATCTTCAAAGATCGCGATAAAGTTTATAACGAAACGTGGATTTTAGGCGGAGTCAAAGAAGCGGATCTTTTGAAACATTCCGACGATCACATTTTAAAGCTGATCGCGGAAGAGCGTCTTAAGGTATTAGGCCAACAAGACACGCTTTTGGATTTCCGCATCAACCGCTGGGACCATGCCCTTCCTTATTATGATTTAAAACTTGAAGCCGCCCAAGCTGAACTGGCAAAAACAGATTTGCCACCAGACGTCTTCCTACATGGGAATTACCTATCAGGAATTGGGCTAAGTAAAATTCTAGAACGCAGCGATCGTTTAAGTGATAAAATCGCACACACATATGGCTAAAACTGGAATTCTTCTTTTAAACATCGGCAGCCCTCGTTCTTATGAAGTCCCTGAGGTTAAAAAATACCTTTCAAAATTTTTGATGGATGAAGAAGTCATTAATCTTCCGCTTCTCTTGCGCTGGCCTCTGGTCAATCTTTTGATTGTGCCGAAACGTGGCCCCATTTCTGCGGGGAACTATAAGAAGATTTGGATGGAAGGCCAAGGGTCCCCACTGACTGTTTACACTCAGCACTTCGCTGATAAATTGCAACAGTCATTAGGTTCTGATTTCTCGGTTAAAGTGGGCATGCGCTATAGCGACCCTTCTATCCCCACCGCTTTGAAAGAGTTCGAAGCGGAAGGTGTCCAAAGCCTTTTCCTTGCGCCCATGTTCCCTCAGTACGCGGATGCCACTACGGGGTCTTCTTTAAGAGAAGTCGACAGACAAATTGAAAAACTTCATCTGAACTTTAAGGTAAAAAGTCTTAGAGATTTTTATCAAGATCCGTCTTTTATTGATCCGTCTGTGGCACTGACCAAAGAAGCCCTCAAAGACGCTCAGGTCGATCACTATCTCTTTTCGTTCCACGGTTTGCCTGAAAGCCATGTCACTAAAATGGAAGGCTGTCTGAAATCAGAAACCTGCTGTTTTGAAAAAAGTGCCTGCGAAAAGCCTTGTTACCGGGCTCAGTGCTTTGCCACAGCCACGGCTATTGCCAAGAAATTGGACCTCCAGCCAAGTCACTGGAGTCTTTCATTTCAATCCCGCCTAGGGCGTGCAGAGTGGCTGAAGCCCTCTACCGAGCACTCCTTGGAAGTCCTGGGAAAAACAGGAAAAAAGAGTATTGCCGTTTTGTGCCCATCCTTCGTTGCGGACTGCATTGAAACCCTTGAAGAAATTGGCATCGGCGGAGAAGAGACCTTCCGACACCACGGCGGCGAGAAGTACTATCTGATCCCTTGTGTGAATGAAGATAATCGTTTCGTAGAAGGATTCGCAAACCTCGTTCGCATGCGCACTTGAACGAGGCCTTGTAAAAAATCCCTACTTCCCGCAGAGACTCGTGATCCCATGGCTTTAAGCCTTAAAAGTCACGCGCTGGTGGATTTTACCCAATCCCGAATAAATGTTGCAAATAATAGCCCCTGTTACTATCTAAGCCCATGAAACGGGCCGTCAAAAACATGGTTATCACGATTGTAATTCGTCAATAAAGCCATTGTTGTTAATGATTTCGGCCATTACAACACTTTGAATTTTGAGGACTATCGATGCAACTGTGCGGAAAAAAATCAGCGCTTCTATTTGCTCTAAGTACTTTGTTTGTCACGGCTACAGCCTCTGCCAAAGTGTATTTAAATTCAATGTGCACGATGGATGCTAAGACTCACACACGTAAGAGTGATGACAACTCCGACAAAAAATATCCTTTAGCATCGATCTCGAAAATAGCGACGTCTTTGTGGGCCGTTGAAACCTTAGGCGCTGACTATCGCTATACCACAAAGTTCCACATCACTAAATATGCTGACGACGTGGTCGATGTTCATATCGAAGGTGGCAAAGACCCTATCTTCGGTCGCAATGCAGGATACTTTATCCTAACTCAACTTAATCGCGCCGACATCAATATCAAAAAAATCAGAACTCTTTCTTTCGATGAAAACTTCCTTATTGAATGGAATGTTGAAGAGCATGAATCCATTGCTGGAGACACTCCTTACTATAGAGACTTCAGCAAATATGTTGCTCATGTTGCACGCGATCTTTCGACAGGATTTGGAACTCCTGTCGGGGGTTCAAGCTATGGCGTTCTTCGCGACCAAGCGGATGATATTGGTGTAAAACTGCCAGCACAGCCACCAACAATGGCGATCGACGAAGTCGTCTATCAATCCAAAGCGGATTTCAATCGCGATGCAAACACCAAGACTTATGTGTACCAGTCGGCACCTTTGCATAAGATCCTTAAAAACATGAACAACAAGTCCAATAATTACATTGCTGACCATATCTATTGGAACTTGGGTGGAACGTCTGCATTCAATGCTTACATCAAAGAAAAACTTGCGATGACAACTGCTGATCTTGAATTCAACTTGGGTTCAGGCAACAACGCAGACTATATCTCTAATGAGAGCGAAGACTACAATCGCGGTACATGTAATGCGATGGTCACGATCATCTGGAGATTGCATGACCAACTCAACAAGCAAGGCCACAGACTGAGTGATATTCTGGCGGTAGCCAGCACTGATCAGGCCTCTACTTTGAAAAAGTACGGCGGGACCTTAGCGGGCGCAACTATCGCAAAAACAGGAACTGTGAACCGTACAAAAACATTAGCTGGCGCGGTTTCTACGGCCCAAGGTACGATCTACTTCGTTGTGCTAGTGAATATTAATGGGATGTCTGAACAGCATAGCGCTTCGAACTTAATTAAAGACAAAATCAGAAGTCTTATGAGTCGCAATGGTGGACCAGATCCAATCAGCTACGCTCCAATCGTTCCTCTTCCTTTTGACAGTAACTCTAAGCTCCATTTGATTCCTGCACTTCTTATTCCGAAAGGATAACAGCATGAAACTTTCGAATCTCATTTGTGTCTTCGTACTAGTGGTGGGGTTCAATTCAGCTTGGGGTAAAGCACTCCAAACTGAAATTCAGAAATTGAATAAGGCCATCGAGCTGGATCAAAAAGCTGTTTTCAAAAAATTCCTTCTTAATAAAAAAACCAACCTAAATGCTCAGGGCGACGAAGGCATGACCCCGTTAATGACGGCGGCCTCGTCGGGTAACTTAGCGGCGGCTGAAGCTCTTTTAAAACGAAAAGTCGCGCTAAATCTTAAAAACAACATTGGCGATACAGCTTTGGCGATCGCGGTTTCTGCAGATCAATCGGAAATTGCAGAGAAATTGATTCACGCAGGCGCAAGCTTAGACAGCTCACCAGTCAGTGAAATTGCAGACACATTGCTTATTGCTGCTTCAAAAAGCAGTTTAGACGTTGTCAAAGCGATCCTTTCAAAAGACAAGAAACGTCTTAACGAAATAAATGGCCAAGGCAACACCGCCCTCATGGAAGCAGTTCGAACCGGCTATAATGATATCGCAAAATTTCTGATCTCTCAGGGTGCTGATACAAAACTTAAAAACAAAGCCGGCAAATCAGCCTTAGATCTGGCAAAAGATAACTACAATACTGAAGCTGTTAAGTTTCTCGCAGCTGCCAAATAAAAAAAAGCCCTCATTCCTGAGGGCTTTTTTTGTTTTTAGAATCTCAATTTTTTCTTACGAAAATAACTTCTTAAAGAAGCTGGCGATCTTTTTACCCACAGTTTGTGGCTGTTTAGGTGCAGGTCCACGTTTTTGGTGTTTGTGTGGAGCAGAGGCCCCTTTACGGTGCTCTGGCTTTTGCTGACCTTGGCCACCACGGTGATCACGACGTTGTTGATCCGGACGTCTTGGACCGCGTTGTTCACCTTCACGGCGTGGTTGGTAAGGTTTATTACCACCTTGACCACTGCCCTGTTGTCCACCTTGCTGAGCACGTTGTGGATCACGCTGTTGATCGCGTGGGCCTTTGTTGTCAGGACGATATTCACTGCGACCTTCACTACGAGGACCACGATTGTCACGGCGTTCACCACCACGACCACCACCCTCACGACGAGGACCACGATCATTACGAGGACCGCGACCACCACCGCCTTCGCGACGAGGACCACGTTCGCCACCTTCCAATGACTTCGGATAGTGACCTTCAAAACGATCTGGGAATGACTTGAACTCTTGGATCAATTGATCATTTTCCAAATAGCCAATTTCAACCTTATGTTTCAGGTAATCTTCAATACGAGATAAAGACTCGATGTCTTTTTCACCTACCAAAGAAAACGCCTGACCCGTCGTCCCTGCACGGCCTGTGCGACCAATGCGATGAACGTAGGATTCAGAATCCATAGGAAGTTCGTAGTTGATAACAAGGTCAACGCCCTTGATGTCCAAGCCACGAGCTGCAACGTCTGTTGCCACTAGAATATTTAAATGATTTTCGGCCTTAAACTGCTCAATCACGCGGTTGCGCTGTGCTTGAGTCAAAAGACTGGAAATCGCCATCGCTGGAATATCATTATCCACCAAAAACTTGGTCAGCTTTTCCACGTTCAACTTAAAGTTCGTGAAAATGATCGCCTGCTTAGGGTTGTGCACCTTCAACAAAGACAATAAGTGCTGAGGCTTTTCATTGTTACCCACGTGGAAGATTTGGTCCTTCACGTTTTCAGCTTTGGCTTGGTCACGACTGATATTGATTTCTACAGGCTCTGAACCAAATTGGTAGGCCGTGTTCAAAACATCGAAGTTCAATGTTGCAGAGAAAACTAGGAACTGACGTTCACGAGGAACTCTTTGCAAGATGAACTTCATGTCGTCTTTGAAGCCCATATCGAACATGCGGTCCGCTTCGTCAAAAACAATCGCACGCACTTGCTTCAAATCAACCAAGTGTTCTTTGTACAAATCAATCAAACGGCCTGGTGTTGCAACAATAAATTCCACGCTATTTTTAAGCGCTTCTTTTTGCTTGTCGTAACCAGTGCCACCGTAAATCGCAAAGCCTCTCAAGCCAGACTCCGCACTGAACTTCAAAATATTGTCTTGAACTTGTTCAGCCAATTCGCGAGTGGGAACCAGAATTAAAATAAAATTCTGTGGTTTCCAATCTTTGAAAGCGCGTTTTTCGATAATTTCTTTTTGTTCGTTGGAAACTTCACCTTGTACAGGACGAGCGCGCAAAATGCGCTCCATCAAGGGAAGAACGAATGCTGCTGTTTTGCCTGTGCCTGTTTGTGCAAGACCCGCCACGTCTTTACCATCTAGAATATATGGCATGGCTTGGGTTTGAATCGGTGTGCAATCATCAAATCCTGTTTTTTGGATTGCTGACATCAAACTAGGATCTAAATTCAACTCTGAAAATTTCAACTTTTACTACTCCGGGTTTAAGCCCAAAACTACTTTTCGGTGACCGAAAAGTCACCAACAAAGCTTTTTAGGGCTGCTATAAAGGCCTGAGGCTGATCTGAATGGACCCAATGTCCAGCCCCTGGGATTTCGACGCCCTTAATCATTGGATTGCGTGCTAACACAGACTCAAAGGTAGAACGGTTGAGTTCCTGGGAATTCTCCCCGCGAACCCAAAGAGTGGGCATTTTTAGACTCTCCACTTCATCCCAACGAGGACGAGTGTGGCCCGCTTTTACAGAATCAATGATACCATGTTTTGAAAAGCGCCAATCGACCGTCCCGTCTGGTTTTTCCACCATATTCGAATAAAAATACTGGGACATAACCTCGACCTTTTCTCGCGTCTTTGCCGTTTTCACAAAGTCTTCCGTAAAGTATCGACGAGCTTCCTCACGGGTCGCAAAAGGCGTCGGGGCAAGATTCAAGAGATACTCATAGTATTCATAGGCATTTGGGTACGCCTCTGGACCAATGTCTTCAACAATGAGTTTTTCAACATATTCTGGAAAGCGAGACGCAAAATTCAGAACATTACGCCCCCCCATGGAATGGCCTACCAAAATGAACTTATCCCAACCCAGTTCATCCACAATCTTTTTCAGATCGTTCGCGTAGTCTTCCGGCGCATAGCCCTCTGGGGGTTGAAAAGAGCGACCATGACCCCTTTGATCATAGGTCAAACAACGTTCTGTGCCTTCCAGGCCAGAGATAATCCGGCGCCAATTTTGACCATAACCCATTAAACCGTGGATAAAGACCCACTTACGTCCATTTTCTGGACCATATAACTGATGATAGAAATTATCGAGATACGCCATAAGCCCCCATCCTGCGCCTGGCAGCCGGGTATTTCAAGTTTGAATTTTGACCCGAAGGAGAGTAGATTCCATCTCAATGAAGTCCCAGCAAAAACCCCAGCTTCACGAAGACTGGATTGACCCGTACGCACTAAGAATTGTCAGAAACCTTCAAGATTCTGGTTTTGAAACCTATCTTGTGGGCGGTTGCGTTCGTGACTTGCTTGTGGGCATCCATCCCAAAGACTTCGACATTGCGACCAGCGCGCATCCAAATCAAGTTCGTAAAAAAGTTCCTAATGCGTATGTCATTGGTCGCCGCTTTAAACTTGTTTTAGTGAAACGTGGTGATCAACAATTCGAGGTTGCAACTTTCCGTAGAAATGTCAGCCCTGAGGAACTTGCCGCTACACCCGAAGAAGACACCATCGAAGGTGACAACTACTTCGGTACCGTAGAGGAAGATGCCAAGCGCCGCGATTTCACGGCCAATGCCGTGTTTTACGATCCAAGCCAAGACCGACTGATTGATTTCTGTGGTGGAATCCAAGACATCAACGACCGCGTTTTGCGCATGATTGGTGACCCCAAGGAACGCTTCATTGAAGATCCTATTCGCATTCTTCGCGCGATTCGCCTATCACATAAGTTGCATTTCTCGATTGAGTCTACGATGAGACACGCGATTGCCGATTGCAGTGCGGAACTTAAAAAATCCGTTCTTCCCCGTCGTCGCGAAGAGTGGTTGAAGTTCCTGCGCCTTAAAGAGCCTCATTTAGCATTCATGGAATTGTTTGATTTGCATATCCTGGAGCAAATTCTTCCTGGCTTACAGTCCGTTTTCATGGACCCCGTTAAGATGGAAGTTTTCGAAATCCACTTAGCGCGCATCAATCAGGTTGGCATCAACAAGCAAGATCCATTGGAGCTTTTTGCGGCCTTCATGTTTTCTTTCATGAAAGCGCAATATGGCGAAGACACGTGGAACTACGACCAAATCCACGACGATCCAAAGCTTGCTTACTTCATGCGTGAAGAAATGGGTATTTTCAAACAGGAGACTATTATACTCCTGAAGGCTTTGCATCTCATGGCTGGGTTACGCAAAATCGACACCTATTCCCGCAAAGGGGAACGCCGCCAAATGGCTTTTATTACCAATGATGCTTTTGGATTGGCGCTGAAGTTATCTATGATGGACTTTTCGCTTTCTGCATCTGAAGTACACTATTGGCTTCAACAGGTCGAAAAATTTTCCGGACCGAAACCAGCAGCAACTCACTAATCACAAGAATAAGATTGTTCTTCAAGACAAAATAAAAAAGGGAAGGTTGCACCTTCCCTTTTTTATTCACTTTTATAAATATATACTAAGCGGCGTTTCGTTGCTGAATTTGCCTCAACAGATCCGCTGCAATTCTATCTAAAGGCAAAATCTTATCATGCGCATTGATAGCCACCGCCGCTGCTGGCATACCATATACCACACAAGTTTCTTCATTCTGAGCCACGGTGTAGGCTCCGGCATTCTTCATTTCTAGCAAGCCTTCAGCTCCGTCCTTGCCCATCCCGGTCAAAATAACCCCGAGAGCATTTTTCCCCGCATACTTAGCTACTGACTTCATCAAGTAGTCCGCTGCAGGACGAACACTGTGCAGTGGCGCATTCTGATGGAGCTTCACATAGTAAAAGGCACCACTACGGTTGATTTCCATATGGAAATTTCCCGGAGCAATCAAAACACGACCCGGTACGACTTGATCGCCTTCTTCAGCTTCCTTTACTTCAAACGGGAACATGGCATTTAGATTGTCTGCAAATGACTTCGTAAAACCTGGTGGCATATGTTGCACTACCACCGTTCCTGGAATATCTGCTGGCATGCCCGACAGAAACACTTTCAAAGCCTCAGTTCCGCCAGTGCTGGATGCCACAGCAATCATCTGATGCGTTGTTCGCGCCAAAGAGGTGCGATCAATTTTCTTAACCGGTGTTGTTGGAACAGCCATCTTGACCACAGGATGGATTCGAGCTCGCGATACAATACGAACTTTTTCGACAATTTCTTTTCCTAAAACTTCCAAGGACTGACTGACGTCGATGGATGGCTTTTCCATGATATCAATAGCACCCGCTTCCAGAGCGCGAAGATAGGTCTCTGAGCCCGTCTTCGCCAAACTTGAAAAGATGATTGTTCTGGTCGGAAAATGCTGCATGACTTTTTCCAAAAAACTAATACCGTCCATGCGAGGCATCTCAACGTCCAAGGTCATCACATCTGGCTTCAACTGCACAAGCTTATCACGGGCAATATACGGATCTGCCGCGGTCCCTACTACTTCGATATCAGGACTGGAAGAAAATATTTTTTCGAGCAACTTACGAATGACCGCAGAATCATCCACGATCAAAACTCGGATTTTCTTTTTGCTATCCATAAAGTGCCTTTAAATCTTTTGATAAACCGCACGAGAAAGCGGCTTCAAATGAGAGTGTTTTACGTTGCCCGACTCGGAATGCCCCAGAACCAGGTATCCGCCGGGAGCCAAACAAGAGGTCAAACTGTCGATTACTTTCTTCGTCGTGGCTTCATCGAAATAGATCAAAACATTGCGACAAAAAATGACATGGAACTTATTTTGAAATTCGTATTTTGGCGCCATCAAATTAAATGGAGCAAAGCGAATCATGTTGTGAATAAGATCTTTGGCTCTCCAGTATTCAGAGCCATTCGCACTAACTTTTTCGAAATACTTCGAACGCTGCACGGGAGGAAGCCCTTGCATTTCTCGCTCTTCATAAGTCCCAATTGAGGCTTTTTTCAAAACCTGCAAATCAATGTCCGTCGCCAAAAGACGGGCCTTCATTCCTGGAGCTTCGTTCATCGCTTCACAGGCCGTCATCGCTATTGTGTAAGGCTCTTGCCCCGTACTTGCGGCGGCACACCAGATGCGAACTTCACTTCCGAATTTTTTGTATAGTTCCGGCAATGCCTTCACAAGAAAGTCAAAATGGTTCGACTCACGATAAAAAGACGTCATATTTGTCGTCAGTGCTGAAATAAACTCCGACGTCAAATCCCGCCCACCCTTTTCAATCATCGCCCAATATTCTTCATAGGTGTTCAAATTGTGGCGACGTAATAACTTCACAATGCGATTTCTGATCAGCGCATGATTCTTTGGCGTAAATGGTAAATCCACACCCGCAAGTTCATACATATGCTTTGCAAACTTCTCAAACATCTTTTCAGATAGCTTTATTTCTTCAAAGTCGTACAGGCCAGCTACGCCATCCTGTTTTTTTGCGACGCTCATGCTGCTGCCTCACGACCTTTAGTTGCAGTTTGCACCAAAGAACTCGGCTCCAGAATCAAGACCGTGCGGCCATCCCCAAGAATTGCCGCTCCTGCAACTTCTGGAATGTTCTGACCCGTTACAATGGGTTTTACGACGACTTGAGCTTGTCCTAAAACATCATCCACCGGGAAAGCCATTTGACCTGTCATGGATTCAATAATCACCAGCATGGTTTCTTCTCTACGAGCACTTAAAGAGTTTTCGCGACGTTGAGCCAAATGCGCATCTTTTTTATTAATTGACCAGTTGATAGAACCCAAAGTTCTGCCCACATCAATCACTGGTAACAAGTGTCCACGAATGCTTGCGACCCTTCCCGCGTTAGATACGTTCGTATAGTCTTTCGGCTGCACGCGAACGATCTCACGAATTGAATGAATAGGAAGAATATATCGAGCACCATCGAGCGCCACAATGATGCCATCTGTGATGGCTGTGCTGAGTGGAATTGTCAGACGGAAAGTCGTTCCTACTCCCGCTTTGGAGATGATATTGATCTTACCGTTGATTTTATCCAAATTAGATTTAACAACATCCAAACCAACCCCACGACCGGAAAGGTCAGAGATTTTATCTGCCGTTGAAAATCCTGGGAAGAATATGTATTGGAATACGGTTTCATCTGGAATCGTCGACGGGTCTACATTAGAAGGCACAAAACCTTTCTCAATTGCTTTACTCAAGACCCTTTCACGGTTAATACCGCCACCATCGTCAATAATTTCGATGATAACATTTCCACCATTTTGTTTTGCGGAAACCGTCACTTTAGCAGTCGCAGCTTTCCCGCGTTGCTGGCGGATCTCTTTTTTCTCTACACCGTGATCCATAGAGTTACGCACCAAGTGAACCAAAGGATCACCCAGTAACTCAAATACAGTTCTTTCAACCTCGGTCTCTTCACCGATCAACTGCAAATCAACGGGTTTATCCAAAGTTAAAGATACGTCACGAACGATGCGTTGAATTTTGATGAACATGGATTTCAATGGCGTCATACGAATAGAAAGTGTCTTTTCGTAAAGCTCACGCACGGCCTTGTCCAATTGGTCGACGATGGCTTCCAAACGAAGGTTTTCACCACTGCGGACCGTTTCATCATGCACCAATTGATTTTTTAATACCACCAACTCACCGACAGCATCCAAAACCGAGTCTACGCGACCCGTATCTACTTTGATTGTACTGTTCGGAAGTTTGCTAGTTGCAGACTTATTGGCCCCACCACCATTACCACCACCTGCTGGCGCTTTTGCCTCAGAGGGCACAACTTTCAAAGATGCTGCTGGTTTCGCGACTGGAGTTGGTTCAATGTTTGATTCTGCCGGAGCCGCGACAACAGCCACCGCTGCAGATTTTGAAGCTGATTCGGCAGCTTCTTTTGCATAAAACTCTGCTTGGTCTTCAGGAGATAACTGTGCCAACAGTTCCGCAAGCAAATCATGATTTGTATGATCATCCGCAGCTTCAGGAGCTACCGCTTCAGCCGACGGAACCGCACCAAAGAAATCATCCGGAGCCGCAACTTTTTGTTCTTCAGAAGAAGAAGTCGGAGAGGGTGTTGCTCCATGCGAAGATTTTTTCCCAGAAAGGTTTTCTGTGACTTCAATAAGTTGCGCAACCAGAGCTGATGTATCCCACGGACCACCTTGCCCCTGTTGAAGTGATGAAATGCGATTCTTCAATTCATCCCCGGCCTGCAGAAGCAAAGAGATGACATTGGAATTTACAAGATTCGGTTGCGAGCGCAAGAGATCCAAAAGATCTTCGGCTACGTGGGCGAACTTCGCAAGATCACTTAAACCAACAGCAGCGGCCCCACCTTTTACCGAATGGGCGACGCGGAAAATGTCTGTAAGATCCTTCGCCGGGTCACTGCTATTTTCAAGCTTCATCATGGACTCGTCATATTGTTCGAACATGAACAAAGACTCGTTAAGAAAATCCATCTGCAATTCTTCGAAGAATGCGTTATCGCCACTCATTTCATATGCTCCATTAGTCATTTAAACAAATCGATTCACTTGAAGTATCGGCAACTTAGCTTCGTGGCTCATTCCTTCCTAAGTCCAGAGTCAGATAGTCCAACCTGGAATTGGCCCTAGGTCACTTTGTCTCAAAGTGATACGCCATC
Organism: Bdellovibrio sp.; assembly: GCA_046070625.1. Classification (GTDB taxonomy): domain Bacteria; phylum Bdellovibrionota; class Bdellovibrionia; order Bdellovibrionales; family Bdellovibrionaceae; genus Bdellovibrio. The sequence continues at coordinate 39,674 of JBJTMR010000208.1, forward strand.
CCCGACCGGGCATTATTTTTAGCAGCCTTAAGCATATTTTCTTAAGTGAAACAGACAAAAGGGCGAAAAGAAGGGGGACGTCTTACACTTTATGTTTTGAAAGGCAAAACTATGAGCGATGTATCTTTGAAAGCAAAACCCGGTCAGTATCTAACTTTCCAACTCATGTCTGAGCAGTACGGTGTTGCTATTGAAACAGTTCGTGAAATTAATCAATTCGGCGAAATCACTCCTGTCCCACGCACTCCTGAGTACGTTAAGGGTGTCATGAATCTTCGCGGAAAAATCATTCCTGTGGTAAATCTTCGCGTGAAATTTGGAATGGAAGCGCAAGACACGACCCGTGACACTTGCATTATCGTTATCGACACCGAAATTGGCCAAGTTGGTATGATCGTAGACTCTGTTAAAGAAGTTGTTGATCTTGAAGAAAACCAAATCGAACCATCCCCTGTTCTGGGCAACGAAGCCTCTATGTCCTTCGTTCGTGGCATGGGCAAAGTCGACAACAAAGTTGTTATCTTGGTCGACATCGTTGCCGCCTTCTCTGCAGACCAAATGGGTCAAATGTCCGCATACCAAGACGACACCAAAGCCGCCGCTTAAAAGGTACGCCGTACCTATTTGGCACGCGCTGCGAAAAAATAAAAAAGGCACTGGGTTTATCAGTGCCTTTTCTTTTTCTAACATGAGCTGTGATTACAGCAATCCTGCCTGAACAATCTCGATCCAATAGTTATCGGGATCTTTAATGAAAGCGATGTTCTTCATTCCACCCTCTCCCAAGCGCTTCTGGAAAGACACCTGAAGTTTTTCAAAGCGCGCACAGGCCGATTGAACGTCCGGCACCGTTATACAGATGTGACCAAAGCCACGAGGATCCGTATTACCATTGTGGTACGGAGTGATCTCTTGCTCTTCTGTACCCCAATTGTGAGTCAGCTCCAAAACCGCCTCACGACCAAACGTGTATTTTGCATTCTCCACTTTGTCTTGTGGAATCGTCTCCCCTTCTGGGACATAGGCTAAGAAGAACAACGAAAACTTCCACTCCGCAAAATCCAACTTTCGAATCAATTTCATTCCCATCACGCGAGTATAAAAATCTAAAGATACCTTTGGATCTTTTACTCTGAGCATCGTGTGATTAAAGACATATTTTTTTGTTTCAATATCTGGATTTAAACAAACGCCGGGAATATTTTCCAACACAATAACTCCTTATAAAAAAATGGGGAAGCCAAAGCCTCCCCATTAATACTTCAACTTTTAATACAGATTTTACTTTGCCGCATTCACAATCGCGGACGCATCGACGTGATGTTTTTTATAAAGATCCAAGGCGGTATAAGCACTTTGACCAAATTCACCGTGTACTCCCAAGCTCTTCACTTTGAATTCCACACCCGCCTGTAAAAGCGCGTGGCAAAGCATTTGCCCGAAGCCACCAATCAATTGGTGATCTTCAACTGTGACCAAGCGACCTTGGGATTTCGCTAAAGCTGACTTCAAAGTCGCAACATCCACATGATTTACATTCGCAGAGTTCACGACAATCGCGCCTACACCTTGAGCTTCCAAAGTTTTCGCCGCCTCCAAAGCTTGCGGAATCAAAGAACCCGTCGTGGCAATTGTGACGGCTTTTGCTTTTCCCGCAGAAGTATCTGCCAGAATTTGCGCCTTTTTCAGATCATAAGTAGCACCTGCTACATATGTTTTAGGAAAGTTTTCACGACCCAAGAAGAAAATCGCACTATTCGGAACCTTACCAGCCTTACGATCATTCACAAAATTTTCGATCACCGAATAAACCATCGCATCTGCTTCTTCAGAGCAAGAAAGCGAGTACACATCCACATGAGGAATAGATGAAACCATCGCCATATAGCTCAATGCTTGGTGAGAAGCGCCATCTGCCGCATCCTGAAAACCCGTGTGCGAGAAAATCGCAATGATCGGTGCTTCAGACAAAGCTCCCATCGTGATTGGCAACGCACCCTTTGTCACACCGAACTGGGCAAAGGTATCCACAACTGGAACATAACCCAATTTGGACAAACCCGCTGCTGTGGAAATCATGTTGCTTTCCGCTACGCCCACATCAATAGAGTCAGCCGGGAATTCCTTACGGAAACCAGCAACCCCTGTAGACCCCGGCAAATCAGAAGTCACACTCAATACTGGGAAGCCCGCTTTACGAGCGCGAATTAAAGCTGCAGAAACACCATTCTGAATTTTTTCACCAGAATCTTTCACCGCATTCGCTTTGATGTCTGCTTCCCATTTTACCAACTCTTCAATCCAAGTGTTGTAAACTGGCGGCAAGGTTTCGCCATTGTAAATTTCTGACAAGAATGCTGGCAACTCAGTCGGGCTCTTCAAAGGGAAACCGTGACCGCCAGATGCAGACTCAGCCGTTTTTTTAGTTCCAATACCTTTGATTGTTTTTGCGTGAATCGCCACTGGAACTTTAGGATTGGCTTTCGCTTTTTCTACAGCTTCAACAATTGTGTCATAGCATTTTTGAAGGTTGTTACCTTCAGGCAAAGAAATCACATTCCAACCCAAAGACTTCAAAGAATCGAAAGTCGGAGCCATCGAGAAAGATTCATTATCAATACGACCTGACAACTTCGTGTTGTTATCGCTAACGATCATAACATAAGGGCCCATTTTTCCATGCGCTGCCAAACCTGGAATTGCCGCAAAGGACTCGCGTGCTTCACCTTCCATGCTGGCACCGTCTGAAATCGCTGTGATCGTCACGCGATTTCTTCCAGACAAAGCTTCGCCCATTGCCAAACCTTGAGTTTGCGGAAGTGCCGAACCTAATGGTCCGTTTGATACAAATACACCTTCAGGGAAGCAATGAACCTCACCGTGTCCAGTCAATCCACTCTCGATGGAGCGGAACTTTTTAAGACTTTCAAGATTCAATCCTGCCATTTTGTAATTCGCTTTAAGGGCGTACAAACCGTTTTCGCAGTGACCAGCGTCATTAACGATATGAAACATATCAAACCACTGTTTGCCTTCACGTGTTGCCACATCGAAAACATGACCATGAAGTGCTGACATCAATTCTGCAAATGCCGCAGGACCGCCGTAATGCGAAGCTGCGCCACCCAAAACAGCGTTCATGTCCATCAAAGACACGAGAGCGCGAGTTGAGCGAGGATCTGCGACGGGGATAGACCTGCCATCTTTGCTTTTCACGACGCTTTTGAATTGAGGTTCTTGAGAAGGATTGCCAGCCAATTTTGTTTTGATTTGAATAGGTTCAGTCATAGAATAGTGTTTTACTTCTCAAGTAGAGGAACTTCAAATGCAAAAGCTCTATGCTCACAACATTCGTGATCTTTTAAAGGTCGAACTTCATCGCCATCTGGACTGCTCAGTGCGTTGGAGCACCGTCGTGGAATTAGCCCCCCAGGTTGGGATTCAGCTAGCCGCAACTTCCCAGAAGCAAAAGGAACAATTCTTAATCACCGAGCCAATGAAAGATCTTGGCAGTGTTCTGAGTAAATTTCTAAATACCCAAAAGGTCCTCGCCAGCGAAGAGATCCTGACCCGTATCGCCTTCGAAGTCTGCGAGGATGCCTTCAATGACGGCGTTCGCTTGCTAGAACTTCGCTATGCACCCACCTTTATTGCCGATGGCCATACCAATTTGAACTTCGAAAAAATCCATACCTCCCTGATGAAAGGGGTGGAGATTGCAAAAAAGAAATTCCCCATGGCCATCGGTCTGATTTGTATCGTTCAAAGAACGAAACCCTATGACGTTGCGGAAAAAGTTGTGGATTTCGCCATTGACCATAAAGACAGTTTTATTGCCTTGGACCTGGCTGACAACGAAGACGGTTTTGATCCGAAAGCCTTTGCGCCACTTTTCCAAAAGGCAAAAAAAGCCGGCCTGCACATCACCATCCATTCCGGAGAAACACCCAGTGATTTGGCTGCTCTTTGGGTCAAAGATTCTATCGAAATATTAGGCGCAGAACGCATTGGGCACGGAATTCAAATAGCTAGAAATTTGGCAGTTTTGGATTTCGTACGCAATAAAAACATTCCGTTAGAGGTGTGCCCGATCAGTAACTACCTCACACAATCTTTTGCAACGTACGAAGCCCATCCTGTTCGCCAACTGATGGAGGCGGGAGTTTTGATAACAATCAACTCTGATGACCCAGGCGTTTTTGCAACCACGTTAAGTGACGACTACGAAATCCTTCATCGGGTTCACGGCTTTACCGCAGAGGACTTCCGACGTTGCAATCAAGTCGCATTCCAGGCGAGCTTCATTTCTGACCAAGAAAAAGCTCGCGTAAAAGGAGATTTCTTTTAATGGCTGCTGATTGGAACTCAATCAAAGAAGAAATTCTGCACATGATGCGCGAAGATCAAGTGGTTCGTGAAGCTCTTGCCTCAACCGGCGAGCTTTTCCACGGCTACCATCCCGCAATGGAAAAGGTTCATCTCAAGCATGCACAACGCCTTAATGAACTCATTGAAGCCCACGGCTTTCCTACGCAAGCGCTTGTGGGTGAAGAAGCCTGCATCGCCGCTTTACGCCTTATTTTGCATGCCATCAGTTGGCCTGAATTTATGCGCGCTCAGGAAGTCATTTTGGTTGATCTTGCAAAAGCGAATCAAGTTCCGAAAGACTATGTTGCGATGCTGGTAGACCGGATCCGTTTTTACGAAGGGCGCAAGCAAGTTTATGGCACCAACGCAGATTGGGATGAAAATGGCATTTTGCGCATTACCGACGTGGAAAATGAAGCCGACTTAAATAAACTTCGCGCCACGGTGAATCTCAGCCCCGTTGAAACTTTAGTTATTACTCCCCTTGACGGAGACTATCGTCCTCCGGAGCCACGCAAACGCCAGGAAGATTTTCTGGAATGGACTCGCAAAGTGGGATGGCGTACAGTTTAATCGCAATTTCTAAAAAAAGGATTTTCTATGCTTCGAGATTTTTACCCAGAAATTGAACCCTACAACAAAGGCTTTCTAAAAGTTTCTGAGATTCACAACTTGTACTTCGAAGAATGCGGGAACCCTCAAGGGAAGCCTGTGGTGTTTCTTCATGGTGGACCCGGTGGTGGTGTCGCTCCCGATCATCGCCGATTTTTTGACCCGAAAGTATATCGCATTATTTTATTCGACCAACGTGGATCCGGGCAGTCTACTCCGTGTGCAGAACTTCGTGAAAATACGACGTGGGATCTCATTAGCGATACTGAAAAAATTCGCACTCATTTGAATATCGACAAATGGGTAGTGTTCGGTGGCAGTTGGGGATCAACACTCGCGCTTGCCTACGCCATCACTCACCCAGAGATGGTGAAAGCTTTGGTTTTAAGAGGCATCTTTCTTTGTCGTCCTTCTGAGATTAAATGGTTCTATCAAGAGGGCGCTTCCCATATTTTCCCTGACGTGTGGGATGAATATCTAAAACCTATTCCGGAAAACGAACGCCACGATATGGTCAGCGCATACTATAAGCGTCTCACCCATACCGATTCACACATTCGCCTTGAAGCCGCCAAAGCTTGGAGCAAATGGGAAGCGGCAACATCCCGCCTGTTCGTTGATAAAACCGCGATTGATGAATTCGACGATCCAGAATTTGCATTAAGTTTTGCGCGTATCGAGTGTCATTACTTTACCAATAATGCATTTTTTGAAACCAACAACTGGCTCCTGGAAAACATCCAAAAAATTCGCCACATCCCCGGCTTCATCGTGCAAGGTCGTTATGACGTGGTCTGCCCGGCGACGTCCTCTTGGGAATTGCATAAAGCTTGGCCTGAAGCTCAGTATACAATTATTCCGGATGCCGGCCATGCAGCTGCAGAACCGGGCACCCGTTCGGCTTTAATTGAAGCCACGGACGCCTGCAAAAAATTCTAGGATAGCCAATGTCTATACAGGGCCTTTTTACCGTAAAAAGGCCCTAAAATCGTCCTCACGCCTCTTCTGTAAATTTTATATTCTTCAAACCCAAGAATTTTGCCACAGACGATATTGCCCTTTAAAAACCTCAGTAACTTTGGTTATATACCGCCATGCATCACACTGCCGTGATGAAAGAATTCGGGGGACCTTTTGGTACTGAATCGAAGACTTATTTTATGCCTTACTTCAGCACTAGCTATGACCGCTTGTACTCCCCGTATTAGCAACTCATTCAATACAGATAATCACGAAATCGATCACATTGTAGGTGGCACTGTCGTCAGTTCTGCGGATCCTCTTTCAAAGAGCATCGTAGGCCTTTACATCAAGAATCGTGTTACCCAAGAAATTGAAACCTGTACTGGTTCATTGCTTCCCAACAACCTCGTCCTCACAGCTGCTCATTGCGTAAGTGATCTCGATGGAGCCGTTGATGTCGTTGTGATTTTCGCGCCAAACATTGATCTTAAAAGCTTCGTCCTAAGCCAGACTCGCAGAGTCGATAACAAAGTTGTCGCTAGATGGTGGGGCGCTAAAGATCACGAAACAGTAGACACCGGTGATATCGCGCTCCTTCATTACCAAGGAACAACTCCCAAAGGTTATGTTCCAGCGACAGTATTAACAGATCCCGGCACATTAAGTGATGGCATGCAGGTTGTTCTTGCTGGCTATGGCACGACGAAAGTTACGAAAAAGCCGATTGATGTAAACTCTTTTCCTGATTTGATTGGTGCAATTCAACAAGGTATTGTTATTTGTGAAAACAGCATCGATTTAAAAAACTGCTTTGAAATCTCACTGGAAGGTCGCGGGCCTTTACGCCAAACAAAGGTAACGATCAGCGAAGCTGTCTATAGCACGTCTGAATTTTCAGTGAATCAAAATCGTGGCTCTGGCTCATGCCATGGTGACTCTGGTGGTCCCGCTTATGTTGTTCGTGGTGGACGTTATTACCTCGTCGGAGTAACCAGCCGTACAATCAATGATACCTTCAGCGACTGTTCTCATCAGGCCGTTTACACGTCACTTCCATTTTATGCGAATTGGTTGAAAGCTGCGACAAACAAACTTTTGAACATTGTTACGCAAACAAAATAAGCGGCGATCAAATCGCCACCAAATTACAGAAGTTGCTGAATAAGCATCCTAATTTTTTCTGCGACATCCCGAGGTCGATCGAACAACACACGATGAGACGCCTCGGGAACAACTTCCATCGCAATATTCCCGATGCTTTCTCTAAGGGCCTTGGACAAGTCGACAAACTTTTCGTCCTTTTCACCCGCAAGCCACGTAATTTTCCCTGCCAATTCTCGCACCAAGGGACGCATGTCGCGCTGTTGCGCCAGCGACCACTGAGTGAGGGCTAAACTTAAAAATTCGCGCAAGTACTCTTTCTCAAGCCGAGCGGGTTCTGTGGCTCCACCACCAAACACAGGCTGCGCATTCCAGTTTCTCATGACCATATCCCATGGGGCTTTCAAGAACTCTTCGGCCCAATAAGAATCATTCATCCAACGTACACGACGCTCTTCTGATTCAGGATTGAAGGTGGACAAATTATCACTGAAACCAGGATTCGTAGAAATGAATAAGGATTTATACCAAAGAGCTGGTTTGTGCGCCAACGCCTGCAATGCCAAACGTCCGCCCAAGGAATACCCTACCAGGATATTGCGCCCTTCCCCCTTGGTCTCTAGCTGTACCCAACGATTGAAGTTTACAGCCCACTCTTCGAAAGAATGCCGAGGGTTCAGATTTTGATCACGGAAATAGTCAGGAGCGTAAACTTTTAATCTGTCATGAGGTGGCAAGGAGGCTTTAACGGCCTCCCAGTCTGAGGGTCTCCCCAGAAATCCATGTAAGAAAAATAAGTTTACTCTTTCCACAGTTCTTCTAATTCCTTCCAAAAAGCCATTGTCTGATTCTCATCAGGGACCATTTCAATCACCTGCTGATCAAACAATTCTGGATTGTTAGGCACAGTATGCCACTTTTGATACGACCAATTCCACATTTTTGCCCATGAATCGAAAGAAATTTGATGTTTATTTATGAAAATCTCTTTCTTAAACATGCGCGAAAAGATTTGGCCGCCTCCGTTGTTGATAATCACCAAGCGAAGTTTTAATGGTTCCAACTGAGAAGTTACCCAAAGTGACGATAAATCATACATCGTCGTTAAATCTCCAACAAGGCACCAGTTTGCAAACTCTGGATTCGCCCATCCAAGGAACGTTGAAATCTGCCCATCAATCCCGTTCGCACCGCGGTTTGCAGCCACTCGTGACGGAGGACTGTCTAAGTCCGCCGACGAGTCCCACTCGCGAATTGGCAACGAATTTCCTAAATAAACAGCCTGTCCCTTCATAAGTTTAGAGACCGCGTGAATCATCCCTTGCTCTGATTGCGGATATTTTTCCAACAAGGTCCTCATGCGATCTGCACGGGCATTGTCTTCGATTCCAACACGAATATTTTCGCGATGTTTAGCGGTAAACTCCACTTGGGATAGTAAGTCCAAAGAAGAACACTGCTGAACTTCGCGACTCAATCCCGTGAAATGGTTGAAGCTGACAGAAAATACAGGGATGTTTTTGTATTTATCTTCAAGATCACGCCACAAGCGCGCCGTTGGCACACCACCAATACGCAAAATAGAGTCGCAATCACCAGAAGCCAAAATCTTATGAATCATCTGCTCACCGGAACGAATCAATACATCTTTCAACTCCGGATGACCACGCAAACTGGAAATACCTTCCGCATATACAGGTGCTTTGTATTGCTTTAAAAAATCCAAAACAGTGCCATAAGCTTTTTCTGGCAAAATCCCCACAAGCACCATAGGCTTACGAGTATTGAGAAACTCTTCCAGTTGTTTGAGCATTCCCATCGGCAACTGACCGGGCAATTTCGTACGCTCTGTTTTTTCCGGCACTCTGATTTGCGGAATCGGCCCATCAATCAAAGGCTCTTCAAAGCACACATTCAAGTGAACTGGTTTTTTCCACGACAAGCTTTTGAATGACAGATGAGAGTTTTCTGCATCGATATCTAAAGCTACTTCGTTGTAATAAGAAAAGATCCCAACCTGTTCAATTGTTTGCGGTGCACCCGACCCACGATAACGCTTTGGTCGATCTGCGGTGATCATGATCAATGGTAAAGATGAATAAGTTCCCTCAACTGCGGCAGGCAAAAGTTCGGCTACTGCCGTCCCTGAAGTTGTGAAAATAGCGACGGGTCTGCGGGCACCAGCAATACGGCCCAAAGCAAAAAAGGCAGCCGAGCGTTCTTCGAAAAAGGAATAAACTTTCAGGTCCTTGCTTTCGTCGAGGACGTGCACCAGCGGACTGTTTCGAGCGCCTGCACACAGAACGAACTCACGCACACCTGTGTCGACCAGCTCTTGAATAATTTTTGCCGCTAATTCCATATTTGTCATACTTGAAGCCCCAAAATCTTTCTTACAGACAGGCGTTTTTGAAAGAGTTCCCGCCACTCTCTTGAAAATTCACTGGCCGCAACAATACCGCAACCAGACCCGATCATAGATTCGTTCTTATTCCACTGCAAATTCCGAATCGCCACAAGGCACAGAGCCTCCTCTGCACCCAAAAACGCAAATGGCGCTCCATAACCGGCACGCCCGTCTTGCCCCGGCAAGCTGGCCATCCACTGATAACCCGCTTTACGAGGAGCGACTCCTAGTGCCGGAGTTGGATGCAATTCCATTATAAGCTCACGAAACTCGGGTTTTGTCATACACTGTACTTGAAAATCGGTTTTGAGATGACACAAGGTCGGAAGCTCTAAGATATAAGGCCCGTGACTTTGAACTTTTCCCCACTGCTGCAATCGTTGCGTAAGGTCTTCCACCACAAAATGATGTTCAGACATTTCTTTTTCGTCCATCAGAAGTGACGCACGCTCGGTGCTTTCGGCTTTTGGGCAAGTCCCTGCCAAAGCCATGGTTTGCAACAGACCGTTTTCATAATCGAATAACACTTCCGGAGTCGCTCCCAAAATCCCACGGCCATTCTGCCAGAAACCGAAGACATACAATGTCTCCGGAGCCTCAGTCAGTGTAAGGATAAGCTGAGCTCGTTCAGCTTTCGTCACTGTTTGTGAAGTCCGCGCGAAAATGACCGGAACTGCCTTGTCGATTTCCTTGGCCGCGATCTTACTTTGAATAACTTGAATGTCCGTCGCGAAATCCTGCTCCAGCGGCTCACTCCAAGAAGCTTTGCTTAGGGGGGCTTCAAAGAGAGGGTTGGCACTCAAATAAGCCTCACAAAGCTCGCGCAACTCTGGAGTGGTTAGATGGTGTTCACTCGCTCCCCACCAAAAAGGATGACTCGCCTGTTCATAGAAATCGGGACAAAATACTGAAATCGCTGAGCTATTGGGAGTTTTTACAGGGGTAAATGGCCCCTCAATGAGCACCCATTGCCCCTTATGGCGCAAGAGGGCCCCAGATTCCAAAAAGTTTGTAATGCCCAGAGGCAATATGTTATTGTTGCGATCCACAGTGAGCCCCATTTTTCTGAGGGTGAACAGAAGAAGTTCGTATTATGGAAACGCAAACTATGCAAACAAGTCCCTCAACCCAAATCGTCAATGTTGGTGGTTTTGATATTGGGGGCCCGCAATTTACGGTTATCGCAGGTCCATGCTCTATCGAGAGCCATGCGCAGTTTTTGGAAACAGCCTCAAGCGTTAAAGCTTCTGGTGCGCACTTGCTCCGCGGCGGAATCTGGAAAATGCGTACATCTCCGACGGCCTTCCAAGGCTTAGGCTCTGGCTCATTTGATATTGTAAAATCCGTTTGTAAACAACTGAACATGAGCTTGGTTTCTGAAGTAACAGACATCAAACAAATCGAAGAAATTTATGACTTCGTAGAATGTTTCCAAGTTGGTTCTCGCAGCATGCAAAACTATGAGCTTTTAAAAGAGCTTGGCCGTCAACAAAAGCCGGTCTTATTAAAACGTGGTTTGGCTGCTTATATCGAAGAGTGGATCAAAGCCTCCGAATACATCACAAAAGGTGGCAACAATAACGTCATCCTTTGTGAACGTGGTATCCGCACTTTCGAAACAGCGACTCGCAATACTTTGGATTTAAATGCCGTAGCTTTCGCCAAGAAAAATACTCATCTTCCAGTCATCGTGGATCCTTCTCATGCAGTGGGCATTCGCGCGTTGGTTCCTGACTTGGCATATGCAGCCGCTGCTGTGGGTGCCGATGGTATCATTGTTGAAGTCCATCCTCGTCCGTCTGAAGCACTTTCTGACGGCATGCAAGCTCTGACTCTTCAAGATTTTGAAATGATGATGCGCAAGCTTGATAAAATTTTGACGGCGATTGATCGTCCTCTTCACAAGGTAACAGCTCATGCACACTGACCAAAAGCATTCTCCAAATCCGGAAATTATCCGCAGCATGTTTTCTAAAGTCGCAGCAAACTACGACAAAGGAAACAACGTCCTTTCCATGGGCATTCACCACCTTTGGAGAAAAAAGCTAGTTAAGTACTCCGGAGCAAAAGCGGGCGATAAAGTTTTGGATTGCGCAACAGGTACTGGTGACCTTGCGATCGAATTCAAAACTAAAGTGGGCGCTACAGGCCAAGTCACTGGAACAGATTTCTGCGCGGAAATGTTGATCCCAGCCCCGGGCAAAGCCAAAGAGCGCGGTCTTGATATCACTTTTGAACAAGCCGATGTGACGCAACTTAATTATGCCGACAACACATTCGATATCTCGAGCATCTCTTTTGGTATCCGCAATGTAGGCAACCCGGTTAAGGGTCTTAGCGAAATGGCGCGTGTAACGAAGTCTGGTGGCCAGGTGATGATCCTGGAGTTCGGCCAAGTGAACATTCCGGTGTTCGGCCCTCTTTACAATTTTTATTCTCAAAACATCCTGCCTAAAATCGGCGGCTTGGTCACCGGCCAAAAGGACGCTTACGAATACTTGCAAAAGTCTTCTGCAGCATTTCCTTGCCGTGATGAATTCTTAGCTATGATGAAAGAAACGGGCGCATTCTCTCACGTTGAGTTTGTGACCTTGACTGGTGGAATCGCATACATCTACAAAGGCACTGTGAAGTAATTAGACCTCAGCATCTTCTTCAAAGCCAAGTATCTAAATAATAAAAAGGCTCGCAACAATGCGGGCCTTTTTCATTTTTGTGTCTCAATCGAAAACAAAATAATATTCACCGATATGACGGGCGTCATGTAGAGATTCCCTCGGCCTCCCGAAAAGTTTGTTGTCAGAAAATAAACTTTAACTGCGAGGTACTCAATGGGCGAAAGCTTCTTTAAATGGGATAAAGAAAAACTCACAACTCACGTCGATGCTATGGACACCGAGCATAAAAAGCTCATCGATATTATGAACCGCCTTTATGAGCGTCACGAGGCTAAGGCCGGCAAACCCGAAATCCAATCCATCGTACGCGAACTGGTTTCTTGGACACTCACACACTTTGAACATGAGGAAAAGTTCTTTGCGACACTTCCTTATTCGCAAGCAAACGTGCACAAGAAAATTCATGCAGACTTAATTGAAAGATTGAAACAACATGGAGCTGAATTTGAAAAATCCGGAGCCCTGACACCTGCGTTTTTTCAGTTTCTAAAAACCTGGCTAACAGCACATATTATGGGAGTTGATACCAAATATGGCCTGATAGCAGTGCAAAAAGCGAGCTAAGGTTTACAAAATAAAAAGGCTGAGAATTTATCTCAGCCTTTTTATTTCAGGTACTATTTCTGCCAACAGTATTCGTCCTTATCCGATCAGAGGAGTGATCCATCCGTACTCGTCTTTTTTAAGACCTTTTTGGATGCCCGTGATTTCGTTATAAAGCTCTGTGCTCAAAGGACCATTTTCGTTATTATTAATCGTCCAATCTTTTTCATTGTAATGAATAACACCGATTGGAGAAATCACAGCCGCAGTTCCTGTACCGAAGGCTTCTTTCAATTCGCCTTTTTCCAAGCGCTCAATAACTTCACCGATCGTGATGCGTCTTTCGACGATCGGAAGATTTTTCTTTTTCAAAACCTGGATGATAACATCACGAGTTCCACCAGACAAAATACTGCCGTTCAACGCTGGAGTCACAACTTCATTATTGAATACGAAGAAAGCATTCATTGTGCCCACTTCTTCAATACCCATGTGTTCCACGTCTAACCATAAAACTTGGGCATAGCCTTTTTTCTTCGCTTCAAGAGCCGCCTTAAGGCTGGAGGCATAGTTTGCACCCGCTTTAACCGCACCCAATCCACCTGGAGCCGCACGAAGGTATTTTTCTTCAGTCCAAATTTTAATTGGCTTCGTGCCTTCTGAATAATAGGAACCAACTGGTGATAACAAAATAAAGAAAATTGTTTCGCGCGATGGGCGAACACCCAAAAACGGTTCGGAACCAATCAATGTGGGACGGATATACAACGACGTATTTGGCTCACGCGGAACCCAACGCTCATCTGCTGCCACAAGTTCATGCAAACCTTGCATAAACAATTCCATAGGAGGCGCTTGCAAGCACAGACGCTCAGCACCTTCACACAAACGGTGGTAGTTGAATTCAGGGCGAAAGAAAACGACTTTCCCGTCATCACCTTGGCGGAAGGCTTTCATACCTTCAAACAAAGCCTGACCGTAATGGAATACCGAGGCACCTGGATCTATCGAAAGAGGCCCATATGGCTGGATCGAAGCTTCGTACCAACCCTTGTCTTCAGAATACTTAGCAACAAACATATGATCGGTGAAAAAGTTACCGAATCCAAGTTTATCAGATGGAGGAAGAGGCTTCTTAGTCGTCACAAGTGTCTTAGAAATATTTGTCATGGGATTGAAGTACCTAATTTAGGCCGTGTCGTCAAATCACCCCGCAACTTGAGTCCGCCTATGGCAGATTTTTCTCAATGGTTTTTGCATTAGAAGCAAGCATCTGAACAAAATAAGGTCTTGAACCCACTGGAGGCGCCATACCGCCCAGCAGCTCCAATTGGCGCCATGTCAGGCTCACATTTACTTTGGGCTCAGGAGGTATAGGGTCAGGCACCAAACGTCTTGTGGGACATCCCCACAACCCAGCCAAGATCAAAAAAAAGAGGAGAAAATACCGCCAGTTCATGGCTCTATTTTCTCCCCATCACAGTCAGATTGACATGTGTTTTACGGCAAACAGACTTGCCTTAGTAGTGCCAAGGAAACTTCGAGAAATCGCGTGGACGCTTCTCTACGAAAGAACCCCGCCCCTCTACAGCTTCTTCTGTTCCATATGCGAGTCTTGTTGCTTCTCCGGCAAACAACTGCTGACCTACCAGACCGTCATCAATCATATTGAAACCGAATTTGAGCATTCTCATAGCTGTAGGGCTCTTCGAGTTCATTTCCTTCGCCCACTCAAGCGCCACCTTCTCAAGATCTTTATGAGGAATTACGGCATTCACCATCCCCATATCAAAAGCTTCTTGCGCAGAATAGTTACGACCCAAAAAGAAAATCTCACGAGCACGTTTTTGTCCCACCATACGCGCCAAATATGCTGAACCGTAACCACTGTCGAAGCTTGCCACGTCTGGATCTGTTTGCTTGAAAATCGCATGCTCTTGGCTTGCCAAAGTCAGATCACACACTACATGCAAAGAATGACCACCGCCAACGGCCCAACCAGGGACAACGGCCACAACTATTTTTGGCATAAAGCGAATCAAACGCTGAACTTCTAAAATGTGCAAGCGACCCAAACGAGCAAGGTCGACTTTACCAACCGCTTCTTTGTCTTCGTATTTATAACCGTCTTTTCCACGAATGCGTTGATCCCCGCCAGAACAGAATGCCCAACCGGCATCTTTTGGTGACGGACCGTTCCCCGTAATGAGCACCACGCCAACATCTGGAGAGATGCGCGCATGTTCAAGAGCGATGTAAAGCTCATCCACCGTTTGCGGACGGAAAGCATTGCGAACCTCCGGGCGATTAAAGGCAATACGAACAGTGCCCTGATCATTTGCTCGGTGATAAGTAATATCTTTGAAATCAAAACCAGGAACTTCAGTCCACCATTCAGGATTAAAAATCTCAGAAACCATTGTATTCTCCAATTTTATAGACCCGTTTCTTTTAGCCCACTGACAGGGTTCCTGCCAATACTAGGCATGTCATGAGATACGATCTGTCCGGGACCAGAGGTAATGGTCAGCCAGAACGATCCACGTCATCGCTTCCAAAACGGGAATCGCTCTTGTGACGATACAAGGATCGTGACGGCCTTTTTTAGCTACATCTAAAATCGAACTTGTGGGTTTGAAAGAAACTCGCAACAAAATATCTTCACCAGTGGAAATCCCACCGCGAATGCCCCCATAAGAATCTTGTGAGCCCTGGTGGAACTCCGTGCCTTTTACAGCTGCAGACTCAAAGCCTAACCCCAGCTCAAAACCATTGGCAGCACCCACGCTTAAAAAAGCCTGAGCTAAATCAGACTTCAATTTATGAAAAACCGGCTGACCTAAAGAAGGTGGAGGATTCTGAATCAGAATTTCTGCAATTCCACCATAACTTTCGCCAGAGTCTTGGGCCTTTTTCAAAAGGTCCGCGACTTCGCTATCACGCTTTGACGGAAATCTTGCTTGATAAGAGTCCACGTCCACATTCATTGCAGTTTGGCGCTCTTCTGCAGTTAAAACCATCGGCCCCACCTGAGAGGCGTAGCCAATAACTTTAGTGCGCGCACTAACATCTTTTAGTAACATCTGTGCAACAGCACCCGCCATTACACGAGAAACAGTTTCACGCCCTGAAGATCTGCCACCACCGCGGTGATCACTGTGTCCGAATTTATTTTTCCACATATCATCGGCGTGCCCCGCTCGCGGCGAGTTTTGAATTTTGGCATAATCTTGAGATCGCGCATCTTGGTTACGCACAATCATCGCAATCGGAGTGCCCAAAGTTTTGCCTTCGAAAATTCCGCTCAATACCTCCGCCTGATCCGCTTCCTGTCGTCCCGACACAATCTGCCCTGAACCGTGATGACCGGGGCGACGACGCTCAAGCTCCTTAGTTAAAAGAGCTCCGTCAAAATGCACGCCTGCGGGACAGCCGTCCACTAAGACACCCAACGCAGTCCCGTGACTTTCACCAAAGGAAGTTATCGTAAAGCGGGATCCAAATTGACTTGCACTCATGTGCTCTCCTCACACTTATTCCAAAAAGCTCTTTGTTGTTGAGCCTGGGCGATGAACATCGTCAAACCTGATTGATAGTTTGCACTGCATTTCTGCGCATACTCTCGGCCCATGGAATCTTCTTTGTAATTTAAATCAAATACCATCGCGGGACTCCAATCTATCGGAGGCAAAACTGTATCCGGCCCCCGTGGTGCCGCCCAAATTACGATCTTCGGTTTCAATTCTTTGGAATCCTCAGAGCCCACTCGGGGCTCGCCAGTGCGGGATGAAAAATAGCTCGCATGCGGCAAAGCTTTTTGAATCATCGGCAAGGTTCCACCACCACCCCAGACAAAAATTTCTTTTTGCAAAGGAGAAAGCATTCCTACACCCTCGATCAGCTCTCGGAACCCATCATCGTCTGTTGAAGTCCCCAGCCATTTTCCTTTTTTCGCGTCAAAGTACAGCGTATTCACGGCCGTCAATTCCGGATGGCAGCACCACTTGGCTGCCGCTTCTTTATGAGGAGCCGTCACCGCGGCGTAAGCTAAGCCAAGCTTTTGCAACACCGGCATGGCTTCGTCCCATTCTTCTCGAGCAATATGAACTGCAAACACGGGAATATCTTTCTTAAGAAAGTAATCTGAGTGTTCTACAGGAGTAAAACTGTGCGCGACCGGATCACCCAACACCGCCGCGAACTTTTGCGGCCTATTCGGGGTGAGCATCCACTGAAATATTGTAGGCTGATCCCCAGCACTGCCTTCACCATCACGCCAGAAATTAATAAGTTGCTGTCCCTTTTGCAAAAGGCGGTACCAACCCCAACGGGCATTCATCGAACGCGGCAAAAAACTGCGATGCTCTGGAAATTCACGCTGCCACTCATGAAACTTTAATAAGTCAGCGAAGTTCCAAACCACTGGCGCAAATTTCAAGTGTCCTACTTGATTTTGCAAACGATTAAGGTCTGCCAGATGGATAGGATCGTGAGCGGAAACAACCAGCTTTTCTTTTGGAACCGCCATCATCACTTCGTTGGGCGCCCCTAACTCTAGGGCCCAATCAATGTAACTGGCTTTAGAAAGAATGTTTTTCCATTCTTCGGTTTCCCACCAACCACTGCGGTCTTTCACTTCTCGCAGTGAAAAGATAAACTTCTCATTGGGCATTTCTTGAAGGATTTTTTGAATGAATTCTATTGAAAGAAAGTCATCGCGAAGTTCAAACAATTCAACACCGCGACCCAGATAGCGATCTTTAAACAACTCCCAACGAAACGGTTTTTTGGTCAGCGATGGCAACAATGTAAGAGCGCCCATCACGTTGTGTAACTGGCGGGTCAGTAAGCTTTTTTCGATCCCCATCACCCGATGATGGTTTTCAAAAACACCTTCCGGCATCAAATAGATTTCATCTGCAACTTCTGCGTACCGCGGCTCACGTTGGTCCGCGCGCTTTAAGAATTCTTCGACCGGAGACATTTCAGGATTTAAGCGCGGGCGGTTTAAAAAAATACGCCCATCTCGATCACTCTGACGACGCACCCAAAGGGTTCGAACGGTTTCTGGTATGACACTGACATCAAAGCCAGCGCCTACAACCAAATACATTTCCTTATGAGGCTTTTGCAGCGTTTCCAAAAACAGTTGCCGTTCCAATTCACGAAAATAGTCTTCGCCGTGTTCAAAGAACAACTCGCGAATGGTTTTTCCAATCTTGGATTCAATGGCTTCGTCTAAGTCGACAAACTCAACGTCGGAATTATGGGTCGATGACTGAATTCTTTTAACCAGCTCTGTTTTACCAGTGCCTCGATGTCCAACAATGACTGTGATCATGCTTTTAACCCCATCATATCCCAGAACTCAGGAAAGCTTTTATTGATGGCCTCTGGATGCTCTATCTGAATCTCATGGCCTTTTAGTTTCATCAAAGTTGCGGCCATCACCATGCGATGATCCTGATCCGGATTAAAGACCACGCCTTGACGCAATGTTTGCGAAGGGTTGCCATGAATAATCATTCCATCAGGTAGGGTTTCGAATTGAACACCTAATAGTTTGAAAAGATCAGCTACCTTCTCAATTCGGTTCGATTCTTTACTAATCAAGTGGGGGGCCCCATGGAGTTTTGATGTTCCGCGAGCCCAACTACAAACCACCGCCAAAACTGGAAACAAGTCGGGACTCTGGAACAAGTTCCAGTCAACACCCACCATCTGAGGATTTTTATGCACTTCTAAAAGCCGTCCCTCAAGTTTAGTTTCAATCTTCATCTTTCTGAAGATCTCTAAAAATACTTTATCAGGCTGTTTTGTTTCTGGCGGAAAATTTTGAATAAGTGACGTCCCGGCCAAGGCACCTGCAGCGGCCATGGTAAACATCGAACTCATATCGGCTTCAACTTCAAAGGCTGAGTTTATTAGTCGCTGCCCGCGCGAAATCAAATAGCCGTTTTCAGTGTGCTGCACCACCTTAAGACCCATTTTACGGAGCATTTCCAAGGTCAAAGTGAAATAAGACTCTGAAACCTTGTCACCCACAAGTTCGAACTCCAAATCGAAATCCAAATCCCAGGAGCTTAAAATCAATGCCGATGCATATTGTGATGATTCTGACGTGTCTACTTTGATTGGATCTAGCGGCTTTTTCCAGCCATCGCCCACAATATGTAATTTATTTTCTTTGATCTGAGCATGCACTCCTAGTTGATGCAGCAATTGTAGCAATCCCTTTTGGGGACGCGCCATTAAGCGAGGCGTTCCCATAAGAACATGTACTCCAGGCTGTCGTGACGTTCTAAGGGCCATAAAGCGAAAAGTAGTGCCGCCTTCCCCACAGTCAATGCGACTGTGGTCAGAGATGTGCTTAAGTCCCTCGCGCATAAACCGAACGTCGTCACAACCAGCAAAACCGTACAAATCCATAGCAGGAAAAAAGCTTTGCACAATCAAAGCCCGGTTAAAAACTGATTTTGATCCGGGGATGTCTCCCCGAAAGAAAAAATCAGCCATAAAGCTCCTCTTCGCGCTGGCGGCAAAGTTCTATCAATACGTCATCGACACTGACTTCTTGAATCACCGTCTGACCAGGTTTTTTCAAAAAGACAAATCGTAGAGTTTCAGATTTGGTTTTCTTTTTATCGCTTAAGAGTAAACGACGGAATTCCTTCAATGTTTCAGATTTAACCGGAACTAAGTGATCGCGTTGGGCAGACAGAAGATACGCCATGACTGGCGCATGCACCAATGCCTCATCGTCGGACACTTTCATCAGTTTTTTATGGGTACTCCAACGAAGCGCAAACTCCAAACCGTAGTTGATGGCAATCCCATGGGGTAGTTCATAATAGCTTTCAAAGACGTGCCCAACGGTATGCCCCAAATTCAGAACATGACGAAGACCTTTTTTCTCTTCAGGATCTTTCGCGACAACTTTGTATTTCGCTTTAACCGCTGGCTCCAAGTACTTCCACAGAAGCTTTCCATTAACAGATTTTTCTTTTGCCAAGGACTTCCACAAAGTCCCGCCTTCGATCAAAGCAATCTTAACAAGTTCTCCGAAGCCTTCAAAAGCGCGGGCGTCCGGCTGCGCCAATAACAGCGAGCGCACAAGAACAATTTGCCTTGCCGGATAGAACGTACCGATTTGATTTTTCGCCCCACCCACGTTCAAAGCGGTTTTGCCTCCGTGGGAAGAATCAATGGCGGCCAACCAAGTACTTGGAATGTGGACCAGGCCCACTCCACGTTTTAAAACGCTGGCGACGAAGCCACCAAAATCACCGACACTGCCCCCACCGACAACAACAATGGTCAACTTACGGTTGGAAGCATTTTCACAAATTTTTGTAATTGCTTTGATATGACGAGGGAACTGCTCAATATCTTTGACAGACTCTCCGGCTTTCACCGAATACACTAATGGAAACTGTTTCATCCATTTCTTAAAAGCAGGAACTTTTTTAACCAGAACTTCGTCGTAAATTAACAGAAGTTCCTCCCCAAGACTTTTGGTCTTAGGGAGTTCAGATACAAAAGAAAGAGTACTTTGAGGCTTCATTCTTACTTCTTCTCAGTGTATTCAGCTTTAGCTTTTTTGTAGGAATCTGAAAGAGAATCCCAAGCTTTATTCATGCCCGTTTTCATTTGATCCCAAGCACGACCCGTGGATTTTTTAAGCTTAGACAAATCTTTGCTCAACTCGTTTTGCTTCTTTTCAAGAGTCGCAATTTGTTCATTCATTTCTTTTTTAGCATCGCCAGTTTTATCAGAAGCTGATTTTTTAAGGTCCGCAATTTCCTTCTTCAAATCATCAAGATTTGTTTGCATGTCTTTCTGGAACTGCTCTTTTTGTTCTTTAGAGTAGTTTGCAGCTGCGTCCGCTGCTGCGGAAGTTTTTTGCTGAACTTCTTCTTTAGTAGTAGCGAACACGGAAGGCGTCAAAGAAAGGGCAATCAATGCGACAAGAATAGACTTCATAAGGTCTCCTTAAATTAAGGAGACCAGTTTACAACGGAGCTTTATTTCACTTCAAGAATATTGAGACCTGCCGCATCGAGCGTCACAGTTACAGGCTTCTTAGAGGCCAAACTCTCTGCCAATTTCTTTTTAAAAGCAGAGAAATTGCGAATATTACGCTTCATACGGAACTCACCCGCGGCCTTGGCAAAAGACACCACAACGCCGTCTTTGTCATCTTTGACTGATTCCGCTGCATCCGTCACATGTTTCGAATCTTCACTAGCGATTACGCGAATAGTATACCCCGCGTGTGCGGAGCTGTACCACCCGACCGTGACTGCGATGAGAGCTAATGACACTAACAATCTCATAATGAGCTCCTTGTGCATATGCTCTAATCTTATCGGAATATCCCTCTACATATCAAGCGGACCCCAAAGTACAACTTTAGACTTTAAAGACTCCAGTCGATTTCAGAAATGCCATGGGCCTTCAAATACGCATTCGCCTTGGAAAAAGGCTTCGTCCCAAAAAAACCCCGGTGCGCTGACAATGGCGACGGATGAACAGATTCAATCACACAGTGCTTTTTACGGTCTACGAATGCCGCCTTCTTCTGTGCATAGGCTCCCCACAAAATAAACACTATATGTTCTTTTTCTTCGTTCAGGATGTGAACAATGCGGTCGGTGAACTGCTCCCACCCCTTACCTTGATGAGCCGCGGCCTTACCGTCTTCCACGGTCAAAACTGCATTCAAAAGTAATACACCTTGCTCTGCCCATTTTGTCAGACAGCCACTCTTGGGAATCTCGATGCCGATATCAGCTTTAAGTTCTTTAAAGATATTCAACAATGACGGCGGAAAGCGCACTCCATCACGAACAGAAAAACAAAGCCCGTGAGCTTGCCCCGGTCCATGATAAGGATCTTGGCCAATGATGACGACCTTGACCTTATTCAGTGGCGTCAAATTTAAGGCCGCAAAGTACTCGTCCCCACGAGGGTAGATCGTTTTTCCTGAGTTATATTCCTTTTGCAAAAAAGCCGTCAGGTTTTTCATCGACTCGTTTGCAAACTCTGTCTTGAGCTTGGCTTTCCAAGAAGAATGTAACGTTACATCAGAATTAAGTTCAGAATTGTTTTCGATATTATTTTCCATCTCAGAATGAAACACTACCATGGTCTAGAAGTGCGATTCTATTTTAAACCTATTGGTTTTCAATTTATTTTTCATACCAGCACCAACTTGACCAGACAAATTGAGGCCTCATTGTTAAACTAAGAACAGAGGAATAGGAGGCCGCCGATGACGACCCTTCCCAACCCCACAATAGAACTTATCGAGCAAAACCCAGAGGTTAAGTCCTTTATCTATCAGCAGATCGCGGATTTTGATGGCTTCGTGACCCCACAAACTACGGTAACAGTGGTGGCTCGAGATCCGAAAAAACTCGCGCTTCAGTATGAAACGGAGGGCAAGGATTTCGATCGAAAAAGTCTTCGCAAACTCTATCGCATCGCCATTGTCTTGAATGAATCCGATGCCAAGGTAGAGGCAGAAGGTGTACACGAAGACATCTTTGAAGCGATCAAGATGGCAAAAAACAATCTTATGAGCAAACTTGTTGAAATTCACGACTCTGTCGTAAGCCATCAAGATCGCATCATAGAGATAAACCACTACTTACAACATCCCGTTTTGCACTAACTAGACATCAAACTCCTTCAGAGAGACACTTCCTCTGAAGGAGTTGTTATGTTTAATCCTACAATGCCTTATCGCAACCTAGGTCGTTGCGGCTTAAAAGTCAGCGCCTTTTCTCTGGGCGGCTGGACGACCTTTGGTGGCTCCGTTAAAGACTTCACCTCTATTCGCAGCATCCTGCACACCGCCTACGAGTCCGGTATAAATTTCTTTGATATCGCCGATGTCTACGCCAAAGGCGACGCAGAACGCATGATGGGTGGTGCTCTGAAAGAGCTCCCTCGCCATGAACTTATAATTTCATCCAAAGTTTTTTGGCCCATGAGCGAAGACATCAACGATAAAGGCTTATCACGCAAACACATTTTGGAATCCGTGAACAAAAGTTTGCAACGAATCGGTACGGACTATTTAGATATTTACTATTGCCATCGTTATGATCCCGACACACCCGTTGAAGAAACAATTCGCATCATGGACGATCTCATTCACCATGGGAAGATATTGTATTGGGGCACCAGCGAATGGACCGGAGATCAAATTCAAGAAGTGATGGAAATTTGCGAAAAATGGGGTTACTTCAAACCGCAAGTCGAACAACCACAGTATAGTCTTATCACTCGCGAAAAATTCGAGCGCGACGTGAAACCCAAAGCTTCATACTATGGAATGGGATTAACCACCTGGTCACCTCTGGCGTCAGGACTTCTTACAGGGAAATATGACAACGGCATTCACGAGGGGCGTCTGGCAAAAATAGACTGGCTTCGCGAAACCCTCTACAACGACGCCAACCTTCAACGCGTTCGCGATATGAAAAAGATTGCGGATCGCATGGAGTGTTCTCGGGGACAACTCGCTCTGGCATGGTTGGCAGCGCAACCGGGAATTTCTAGTGTTATCTTGGGAACTACCAACGTAGAACAACTCAAGGAAAATCTAGGCGCCCTTCGAGTGAACATCACCCCCGATTGCGACAAAGATTTAAAAAAATTATTTCATTACTGATTTTACAAAAGAAAAAGGCTCTGATTTACAGAGCCTTTTTTAATTCTTACTGATTCACATCGAAGGCCAGAGGAATAAACTTGCTGCCTCCGTTGGCCGATGTCGTCGATGCCCTTCTGCCCGTTTCAAAATTCACCAGAGTACCGATGATATCTTGCAATCTTTCAAACGGTGATAAGTTCGGTGGCAAATTCTCTTTTAACTCCATTGTTAAGACCGGAGTACTTCTTTCCATCCACATATATCGCCCCAATGAACCGGGATAACTCCCCAGGCTTTTCCATGGCAGATAATCAAATTTAGGAGGAACAACTTTGGGTCCATCAAAATCCAAAACCTTTAATGGAGTATGTACGGACACGATAAAGTCCGGCTTGAAGTCATCAATGTGATGAAGTGCACATTTCGTTTCCGGCTCGCTGCCGCCCTCATTCCCCGGGAAGCGTCTTGGATTTGAACTTGTCGATTTCTTCCAATTTGCAATCGCAGAAGCATCCCAATCTTTTGTTGGGAAGTTTCGATTGACGTCAATTTTATTCGCGTTTGTGCGGGTTTTGTATTTCACACCGTCAGGATTTAAAACGGGAATCACACGCCAAGAATTTCGTGGATCAATGTTTTCCAAGCGCTCCATCCAATAGCGACCCACAGTTCCTGCTGGCGTTTCGTCACCGTGAATAAGACTGAATACTAAAACCTTTTTAGCACCGGGGAAGCTCGATGGTTTGTCGTAGTGATAGATAGGACGGCCTTCAACGCTGACACATTGAACATCCATAATAGCTTTAGTGCAGGCCTGCTTTAAAAGTTTGTCATCCCACGCGCCCGGGAATTTTTTTAAATCGTCGAAACAGATTTGCTGAAGATTAGAAAATTCAGCACGCGCGACGTTTACTGTAACGACACATATTAAGCTTGTAATAAGGTAACGAAGTAGTTTCATCATTTCTCTCTTAACACCATTATCCCATGTCTTTTAATTCTCTCAAGATGAGAAAATGCCTTTTTTTGATTCAAGGTGAGAATCCTTACAAAACGACTAAAGTCTGGTGGCCTTTCGTCCGTAATGTAAAGGGTGTGACATTTTAGCACCCTGTAGGAGGAAGTATGGTCAATAAAGGTGGTTTCAGTTTCGTCGCGATGTTAGTTATCAATCCCATCGTGATACTGTTTTACCAAAACTGCTCCATGGCCCCGGTTAGTTATGCCAAAAATACACCGCCGAAGCCAGCAGTGGTGCGCCAAGTAGCGTCTGAAGCGAAACCTGTTATTGCGACCATAAAACCCGCATGCACAGATGAAAAAGAAAAGTGTTCTCAAAAAGAATAATCAGAGGGAAATATCCATATTTGATCTCCTAGAATCCCGTTGTTGTGAGCGGTAATACCTCGCCCACGGACATTCTATGGAGGCAGTGGATTTCTATAGCCTGCCCCATCAATTCAGTTTTACAGCCATTTTCAGCAACTTAACTGTCTGCGCCAATTCCATTTTAAAAAATCACCTAGACCATGATTTTTCAATATTGACTTACATATTATTTACACTGTAGTTTGTATGTAAGTTATGACAAAGAAATCGCCCCTCCCATCACTGACACCGAAAGAAAAATCTGTTCTCGAGTACATCGAGGCACACATCTTAAGTTCAGGTATTTCTCCGTCATATCAAGAAATTAAGGATCACTTTGGTCTTGCTTCGTTCAATTCTGTTCAGAATTATCTGAAACAATTGACGACGAAGGGATACATCTCGAATCCGCAAAACCAAAAGAGAGCCATCCAAGTGCTCCACTCTGCTTCGGCGGTGCAAGAACACTTGCAATCAAAAGTCTCGACGACGACGGGATCTCACCGCACTCAGCTCCTCCAGGCTCGTGATGAGATCCTGTCCCTTCCCTTACTGGGAAAAGTGGCAGCGGGACAGCCTATTGAAGCTCTTAAACATGATGAGTACATCGATGTCCCACCATCCATGGTGCGCAATCCCTCCAAATCATTCGCTTTGAAAGTTCAAGGTGACTCTATGATTGATGATGGGATTTTTGATGAAGACATCATTTTAATCCAAGAACAAAAGTCAGCCGGCAATGGCGATATCATTGTAGCTACGGTTGATAATGAAGCGACAGTTAAGCGCATTTACATGCGCCCCCGTCCTGACAGCGACTCCTCCGAAAAACAAGTAGAACTGCGTCCATCGAATTCCACAATGAAGTCTATGTGGTATCTTCCGGAGCAGGTTGAGATCCGAGGCATTGTCGTAGGTCTTATTCGTAAATTCTAATCGTCTCAAATCCATCCACTGATCTCAGCGGCGT
This sequence comes from Bdellovibrio sp., assembly GCA_046070625.1. Lineage (GTDB taxonomy): Bacteria > Bdellovibrionota > Bdellovibrionia > Bdellovibrionales > Bdellovibrionaceae > Bdellovibrio. The sequence continues at coordinate 65,347 of JBJTMR010000208.1, forward strand.
TGCCTCTAGGTCTTGCTGCCATTTGCTAACTTGATCACGCGACCACGAACGTCGATACTGGTAAAGCTCAATTGATAACCAGGGACGTTTATGACGATTGTAGTTCGCGCACTCATTGTATGCCTTTTCCTTGTTCATTTCACAGCTGAAGCTAAATCCAAAAAAGCAAAGCGGGCCCTGTCTCCGAATGAAATCAGTCAACCAGCTAAAGCAGAGGCGCCTCCCGAAAGCACAACAACAGCAGCAGTAACGGCGGCCGCAAGTCCTTCACCAACACCGACACCAACCCCGGTCGAAGAAAAAAAAGACGATAAGTTAAAAGACTTTACGCGACCTCTTTTTTTCGCAGTGGATGATTCCTCTGTTAAAGTGGCCCCCCCGGCAATTTCTTATGAACAAACTGGCAGTGCCCTTAAGATTGGCGACTTCACTTTCAGCAATGAATCTTTAAAAGCGCAAATAGACCAGGATGTGCTTGTAATCAACTGGGATACCCAGCTTGTGCCAGGTGGTAATCTATCAATCATCGACAGCTATGGGAAAGAGCTGTGGAAAACCAAAGTTGATAGCAGCGGCAGTTTTAAATTCTCTCAATGGAACAGTACTCACTCACCTCAATGGAAATCCGGCGATCGCTTCAGATTCTGTTTGCGCTCTGAACAAGGCAAAGGATTTGCCTCCATGTGCACTCAAACATATGGCGTTGAAATCTCTGCAGAGCAAAAAATCAAATTGGACTATACTAAGTCCGTCAGCGACTCCCGCGTGATTGTCATGAACGAAGAACGCAAAAAAACTAAAGATCAAGTACCCGTCGCCATCGACACTCCCGCGCAATTCTTAGGAACTTTGCAATCAGGAGCAACATATGAATTTATGTCTGAGCCCGTGCCCCTTTATTTAAAAGACTTTATTGAATCTGAACAAAAGAACATGGTGACGTTCAAAGGACTTTTGCCGGCACCGATTTCAAAAGACGTTAAAGTTATTAAAGGTATTGAATACGGCACGGTCACAAAAGCCTTTGGCTTTCAAAAGTCGATCGCAGAACCTCAGGATCTGTGGCAACTCGATGTTCCAAGCAAGGATGCAAAGTTGCATCTTGCAGGAAAATCAGGCGGCGTCTTCACTTACAATCTGAATATCATCAGCTTTCCAAAACTTACTGAGCGCCTTTTTGTAAAGGCTCATTCTTTGAATGGAACTTACAAAGCCAAAGATAAAATTCAAGTTAAAATTCCCTCCGACGCACAAATCGAGGGACTGACGTCCACTGATGAGAAATCTCAAGAGCCAAATCTTCGAACTTGGGAATTTTCTGCGGAAAATAAATACGAACTCAATAAACCCGAATTGCTCCTCAAGGGAGAACAAGCAACTCATCACGCTTATCTTGAAGTTTATCGCGGCACCAGCGGTGAAGCCAGCCTGCGCCTATCAGACCTTGCAACCTCAAGTGGTCAAACAGCCCTGCTTGGGGAAGCTCACATATCCTACTGGTTCAATGATCTGTTTGGTTGGCAAAACGATTACCTCTCCAAGCAACGCTGGGGAATGTCTCTTAAATATTTCACGACATTCCAAAAGCTGCCCGCCAATGATGGTATGGGCGGAACTGAAGATGTTAATATGAATTCTACGCAATTCGATGTGCGCTACCGCTTGCAACAAGGTCTGTGGGGTCGGGATGAAACTGTAGGCTTGCTGGGTTCATATGAAGCTCTTTCCATTGGCGATCAAAAAGCCAATAAACTGGGAGCTGGGGTCTTTTGGGCGCGATCTATGCCGAAAGTATTTGATGATCTGATGAATAAAATCTCTTGGCTCAACCATCCAAAGTACGTGGACATGGAATACATTCAGTTCTTTGGCTCCACGGACAGCGGCACGTCCGTGGGATCTGATTTCATTATCAACTTTCATGGTAAAATCATGTATGCCAAAAACTTCTTTGCGGAAGCGGGTTTCGGTCTAAAGAACTATAACTTCACAAAGCCAGACGACACGGTGGTAAAACTTAGCACTCTGTATGGCACCCTTGGTGTCGGTCTTGAGTTCTAAAGAAGTTTTAAGTACTCAAGCAAATCGCTTTTTCGTTCTTCAGTCAGACTATTAAAAGGAGCCACGTGACCGTGGTTTCCACGCCCAGGTGTCGTCGTATCGTAAACAACCGGCACTGACCATGGTTTCACGTCAGCTGGGTAAACATACACACCTGTTTTTGCATTGCGAACCAACTTCAAACCCATTTTGTTATAGTCTAAGTGATGACCACCCACCATAAACTTCGTCGGACGAGTTTCTGGGTGCATCAGATCATACAAGCTTGGCACTGAACCATTATGCAAGTAGGGCGCTGTCGCCCACAAAGAATTTAACAAAGGCGCAACATACCCGCCTGTCTTAGCAGCGATGGCAGACGCTGCCAAAGGCGACTTATTGAACTCTGTCACCAAGTAATCAGACACCGCATTCAAACGACTTTCATCGGTGCCGATATAGTCCACTGATACAAGTCTATTCGGATAACTCTTCAACTCCGGCTTCGTTCCGGTCCATTCATAAGTTCCATGGCATTTCGCACAGTTTTCTTGGAATGTTTTAAAACCGCGATAAGCTCTCTCAATGTCGACTTCACCTGGAAAACTTGGTGCTTTATAGTTTGTGATCAAAGTCGTCATTACCTGGCTTACTTTTTCACCCACAGCCAAAGCTCCTTTTTGCGAATTCCCCATCGTCGGAATCGTAAATAAAGCAATCAAGTTACCCATTTCTTTGGAGTCCTGTTTTGTCCACGAAGACTTTTCTTGAAAACGTTCAACCCCTGGAGCTGCATAAACACCGTCGTACAAGAATGAACTGCGCAGCAAGCGATCTCCTAGAGATGGAATTGATGTAAAACCATACTCCGGCTGCATGCGATCACGCTCCATTAAATCCAAATTTAATTTCAAAGCAGCTACGCCATTTGTCACACCTGGACCGCCATTAGAAAAGGGAACGGCGCGATCATAAAGACCTTCCAATTGACCAACACGCTTATTGACAGTGCGATAGATAAATAGCTTTGCCGTCGCAAGTTCAGATTTACCCATATTTGGGAAGATTTGCTTCATCAAACGATGAGCACCATCATTATCATCCTTCACTCGCTCCAAGCCACGATAGACGGCGTCTACATAGCCTTCCATGTTGACAGAAGTATTCGGTAAACCCAACCAAGCATCTTTTGTTGGCTGTCCTTTTTCATTATATGTGTGACCGGCATGGCAAGAGGCGCAAGATACGTTCAAACCAGACACGTGAACTCCGGGAAGCCCCATGCGAATGTCTTTTTCTGTAAGACCCATTGGTAATTCAGAAAAATCCGTTTTCATACTTGCTGGAGCATTCATGATAGTATTTGGCGTGTAAAAACCAAAACGCAGCAAAACAGTTTTATAATCAACGCTGTTTTGACCGATCCACCCCTGATGACGACCTTCAAGTACGATACCAGTTAACGCGATTTTCGCAGGCAACGTATTTGTCTTTAGGGAATAGCGACTGATTGAGCCCAAATCACTATAAAGAAAATCACTGCTGGCTTGAGCCAATTGTTCCTTTGATGTTTGAGCCGATAGCTCCGTGGGAGTTTGCGCCATCAAGCTTTGCGCCGCCAAGACTGCTGTTACAAAAAGAATTTTTGTTTTCACGAATTCACTCCCATTAATGTCTCAAATACTGGCAAACGTGGGCTGTTATAAAGTTTTTCCGGCAAAGTACGACCCACGCGAAGAACGTTAAGTACGGATTTATTATCAAATCTTTGTTCAATCTGTTTACGGCCTTCAGGGTGATCTACTAAAGCAGATAGTGGGCAGGCATAAAACCCTGCCTCCGTTAGTTGCAACCACAGACGGTAAAAGTTGCGACCATTTTCCAAAGCCGACAGACCTGGCGCCTTAAAAATTACTACCAATCCCGTCGCCGAACTGATCTGCGGAGCTTCCGTCATTACGACTCCCGCAAGGCCTAACTTATTTAATAAAGCATACGTACAAGGCTTTAAAAGCATCTTCGCCGCTAATCCTTCGATGGAAGAAATGCTTAACGCCTCACGATTCAAACCATCACGGTTGTAGTTTTGTTCAGAACCAAAGCGCATCCACTGATAAAGTTCTGTTTGCAAAGCACGGTTCCTATTGCTTTCCACCGAACAGCGGTCATAAATCTTAGCCCATTGTTTAAGTTCCTTGACGTCAGAAACAACTCCGCTCAAGTCTCCGGAAAAACCTTGCAACAACGCCTGGCGATCTTGTTCAGAGCTATTCAAAAAGACGCCACGGTAAGACTTTCTACGCGCAATCAAACTAAATAATTTATCTTCTGCAAAACCAGTGGCCACCGTCAGCTTATAACGTTCGCGAAGATTTCGACCTTGAAAAGGAACCGAATGACTCTTCAAAGCTTCAATATTAGAAATCCCCAAACCTTCAGAAGACAAAATCAGACTGATACCTTCAATCAAAGCCCCCAGACTGACTTCATGGTCATGCAAAGAGGCATCGCCCACAGACAACGTGCGAGTCAAATCGTCATAGACTGTGATGATCTCAGTCCCCACATCCAAAACCCAAGGCTGCACGTTATGCACACTGGGCGCACGGAAAGCCAATTCAGAAATTTTATTTTTTAGCGCTGCCTTAATCATGCAAG
>JBJTMR010000209.1:0-6522 GCA_046070625.1 Bdellovibrio sp.
CAATTCTCTCTCTTTGGTTGTGCATGGCTCTTAAGCCCGCAGCCCCTCCAGCAGCTTTTGAAACCTTCTCGGCCACACTGGCAGGACTTTCCAAATGAGTGTTGGCTTCCATCTCTCGCAAAGTATCAGGGTCAAGCATGACCAAATCCCCGTCGACCATTTGCGGGCTAATTCGACCTCCACCACCTCCGCCGCCTCCTTGTGGCGCAAACGGAGTTCCACAGTAAGGACACTCCGAAAGAACGCGATCAAACGGTGAGTTGCACTCCACATTGGAGCAAATGCGAATGAGATTGATTTTATTTTTGCGACGAGCGATGCGATCGAGAGTCCAGCGCCGTCTGGCATCGGGAAGCCCGTGATCTTTTACGTTGCCGACGTGATCAATGAGAATCAAGAAGGGTTTATCTTTTGCCGGTCGCAGTCCCCGACCGACCATTTGCAGATATTTTCCCAAAGACTTGGTGGGTCTAGCCATGATCACCGCTTCAATTCCTGGCACGTCCAAACCTTCATCGAAAAGATCGACGTTGATTAAGACTTGGATTTTGCGGTCTCTGTAATCTATCAAGGATTCAAAGCGTTCTTTGTCGGCCGTTGTTCCGAGCAGAGTTTTGGCTGTGATCCCAGCTTTTTTAAAACCTTCTTCCATTCTTTGAGCGGCACCGGTATCTGAAGCAAAAACGATAGCTTGTTTGTTTTTTGCGAACTTTAAATAGTTCTGAACCACGTCTCCAACGATATGAGACTTTTGGCTCGCAATGATCATCGCTTCTTTTGAGTAGTCCGAGTCACCGGTGGTTTCTTTGAGGTGCTCTCGATAGTCAGATGCAGGAACGACAACTTTGTATTTGCAGAGGAAGCCGTGATCGATTGCCCAACGACTGTTAGGTCCTTCGAGGAGTGTGTCGAAAATACCGTCTGCATGAGATCCAAGCCCACGTTTATCAAGTCGTTCTGGCGTGGCGGTGACTCCGAGCCCGATGGCATTGGTAAAATACCCAATAGCTCTTCCCCACTTATTGGCTTTGAGGACGTGCGCCGCTTCGTCGGTGATCCAGACCCTAACTGTTTTGGCCCATTTTTCATGCGTTTTAAACCTCGCATTTAAAGTGTCGACGGAAATCACTGTGATGCTTCCGTTGTAATCGTAATATTGTTTCTTTAATAATTGTCGTTGAGCGCTCACGATCCCTAAAATCACAGGCTTTGGTGCAATGATATTATGGACAATGCCTTGCTCAGCTAAAGTCAGTGAAATTTGTTGAACGAGTTCTTTTCGGTGAACCATGATGGCAGTCGGAAGTTTTTGGTCGAGTGCCATTTCCTTCGCGATGGCACAAAAAGTGCGAGTCTTCCCGCAACCAGTTGGCATGACGATCAAGACGTTCTTCACGCCGCTCTGCCACTGCTCATAGACTTGAGCTTTAATGATCTCCTGGTACGGTCTTAAACCCACACCCTGCGCCCCTTTCGCGAAACGGTATAATTTAAAGAGTCTTAACCTTTGTCAATATTAGATCTATGGCGCATTGGCTAATTAAGTAATTAAGTTAAGCACGTCGGATTTAATTTCTTTTTATAGTAGTTTTATACTTGATTCTTTTCTTTTTAAGACCTAGATGTTTTGAATCGAACTTTTAAGGAGAAACATAATTATGTACAAGTACGAAATTGAAATTGTGGCGGGATCGATGCAGGAGCTAAGATCCAAGATGGCAAAGGCTGCCTACGAATTACTCAACGAAGTTCCGGTTAGCGGTTCACAACAGACTTTTGTAGAGCCTCCGCCAGTTCCAAGTGCTAGTAATTTAATGCCTTTTCCTTTAGTTCCACCGGTCGCAACTCAATCAACTTCTGATTACGACGAAGAAGTCGTATCGCCAGAACCCGCACCAGTGGCTAATTTCCAGGCACCCACTCAACAATTAGAAGTTGACTCACGCGGTTTGCCATGGGATGCACGCATTCACGCCAATACCAAAGCCACGAATAAAGATGGATCTTGGAGAATTAAAAGAGGCACTGAGCCTTCGCTTGTCACACAAGTCGAGCAGGAACTGATTGCTAAAATTAAATCAGGTCACGTTCCAGTTGCGGCTCCAGCTCCGACAGCTTTTGTGCCACCACCGCCCGCTCCGACAGTTCCCGTAAACATTCCAACATTTCAAGCTCCGCCACCTGTTGCAGCAGTTGCTCCTGTGCAAGCCACTCCGGCACAAGACTATAGTAATGTGCAAGTTCCACAAGGTGTTCGCCCGGCTTACACTTTAAGTGCATTTAAAAACAATCTCACCGTGCTGCTCGCTTCTTTGATTGATCAGGGAAAAATTGATCAGGCTTATATCAAGCAACTCGAAGAGTATTTTAGAGTGAAGCAGATCTGGAATGTCACCGGCGATGAGAAGAAGAGCATCGAGCTTTATCAGATGTTCGGCTCACCAGAGGTTGGATTCATTACAATGGTAGATGAGGCGTAAAAATGAAATTGATCACCGAAGTTCGCTGCTCAGGTTTATCAAGGTTGATGACTTGTCCAGGATCTTTGTTTTTTGAAAATCTTCCTCCTGAGGAAGACAGCGCACCGGCGAAAGAAGGAACCGCAGCCGGTCGATACCTTCAACACCTTTTAGAAGGAACCGAGCCAGGCACTCACTGTGAAAATGGTGTGATGTTTGATGAGGATATGAAATTTTATGTTACGCCAATTGCTGAAGATATTATGGCCGAGCAGTACCACCAGCCAGATCCAACTGTCCTTTGCGAGCAGAGAATTGATTGGCCTTCTCGCTCTGGGATTATGATTCGCGGCCAATACGATATATCTTTCGTTCGCAATGGGAAGCTCCACATTGAAGATCTGAAATATGGTTGGGGTATTGTCGACGTGAAGGAAAATTGGCAGCTCTTAGGGTATGCCATTGGTGAAGTGATTCGTCGTCAGCAGGTATTTTCTTCGATCGTCTTTAAGATTCACCAGCCACGTCCGCACCACGAAGATGGTCCGACTCGTACTTGGGAGATCTCTTACGACGAGCTTCTCCAATATAAAGAGAAGATTGAAGATCGAATGCTCGATATCTCTCACGGTTACCGTCAATTGGTGACGAGTGCGAAGTGCCTCTATTGTCCGGCTGTGAACTTCTGTCCGGCTTTCAATCGGGCGTTTTACAACACTGTCGACTATTCGATGAGCCACTTCCAGCAAGACGATATCAAAGATGAAGTCGTTGCCAATCAACTTCAATTGATCGAGCGCATGGAAGAGATCGTTAAAATTAAAAAGAGATCCTTAGAGCAGTTGGCCGTTTATCGCATCAATCAAGGTGGAATTATTCCAGGCTATATTTTGGATAAATCCTTCGGTGATCGCAAATGGAAGCCAGGCATCAGTCCTAAGGCGATTGAAACTCTCACGGGCAAGAAGATCGTCAAAGAAGAAATGATGAGTCCTGCGCAGGCTGAGAAATTGGGAGTGCCAAAAGAGCTAGTCGCAACTTTGGTGGACCGACATTTTGTTGGAATGAAAGTAAAGAAGGGTGACGCCGGTAAAATGGCGGACAAGATTTTTAACAACCAAAAAGGGGTAGGTTAATGGCACTAGAGACACTTAAAGGTGTGAAGGAAATCAATGGCGAGCAGATCGTCATTATGGATGAATTGAGGCAATTGCATCCAGATCGCTTCACTGAAACGGGCGCAATGGATCATGTTTGGTTTGAGTCGGCAATTCGACCTTACGCTTTCATCTACGTTCGCCACGATAAAAACTCTCTGTCATTCACATTGCAGAATGGTCCGATCAAAGAAGTTGGAAAGAATGGTTGTCAGGTTTCGGACATCATCGCAGTGGCTCGACACATGATCTCTGAATTGAATCAGAAATTTCCATGTCGTGAAAATGCCATGACCATTACGAAACTCGATGAAGCTCTCCAGTGGCAAGAAGAGCGTAAAAAAGATCGAGTCAAAAGAAACGTCGAAGGCACATCAAAAATTTAATTTTTAACAACCAAAAAGGGGTAGGTTAGTATGTCAGCAACTGAAGGTAAGAACGTAATGGTGCAAGGACGCATCGTTTGGGTGGCCGGAGATCTTTTCAAAGGAAAGCCAAAAACCGATCAAAACACAAGACAGCCGATCATTGATCAGAAAACAGGTCTGCAGAAAATTGAATTTGGCTTTGGTTTGGCTGTTCCAAAGAGCGTGCTCAATCAAATGGGTGCCGGAGAGCCTGGCGAAATTTGGAGAGTCATTCACGAAGAAGCGCAAGCTATGTATCAAGGTCGTCAAGTGCCACCTGCCTTTGCATGGAAATACAAAGACGGTGATTCTGTGGACCAAAATGGTGTGCCATTCGCACAACGTGAAGGTTATGCTGGATGTCTCGTGTTTGCTTGCACCACAAGCATTCCAATTAAGTTCTTCAAATTCGATCAGCAATTGAACCAAAACATTCAAGTCAATGAAGGTATCAAATGCGGCGACTATGTGAACGTTCAGTTGTCAGTGAAAGCTCACCCAGCAATTGGTCAGGGAAAGCCCGGACTGTATCTCAATCCAAATGCCGTTCAGCTCATTGGCTACGGAAAAGAAATTGTGAACGCTCCAAGTGGTGATCAGGTCTTTGGAACTCAAGCGCCTCCGCTTCCTCCGGGTGCTTCAGCGACACCTGTGGCTCCAATGGGTGGATTCTTGACTTCACCAAATGGTCAAGCTCCGCAAAGCTTTGGTCCTCCACCTGTGCAAGCACCGGCTGCTCCAGCGGCTCCAAATTACGGAGTGCTCCCTCCAATCCATCAACCTCAGAACCAACAGGTTCCTCAAGCTCCGGTGGCTCCCCAGCAATTCGGAATGGGAATGCCAGGCCCGGCAGGATTTCCGCCGCCTGCAGTTGCGCCGCAAGCTCCGCAGCCTATGGGATACCAACAACCCGTAGCTCCGCAGTTCCACGGCACACAGCCAACGCCTGCAGGTAACGGAATGCCAAGCTTTCCAATGCCAGGTCATCAGTATCGATAATTTTATGCGGTGGGAGTGAGTTTAATTGTGGTTGGTAACCACTCCTCTATAAATCGTGAGCCAGTTGATTCGGGCCTTACTTCCACCGCTTTTATTTTTAAGAGAGATGAGTTAAGAAATGCGCTTCTACGTTTTTGATATTGAGACCTTCCCTAATATCTTCACCTTTGCAGGGAAGTTTATGGACTCCGACAAAGTCGACGTGTTCGAGATGTCCACCAGAAAAAACGACAAGCAAGCACTCTTAACTCATCTCTCGCACCTTCAAAACTCCGGCGTGGTTATGGTCGGATACAATTCGATTGGCTTCGATTATCCAATTCTGCACGAGCTTCTCAATAATATTTACACCTTCACTTATGAGACGGCTTACAATCTCTGCCAACAGATCATCAATTCCGGGGATTACGGAAAGACTTCGATTCATTTCCGTGAGCGCATCATCCCGCAACTCGACTTGGCCAAGATCAATCACTTCGATAATAAAAATAAACGCACAAGCCTCAAAGCCCTACAAGTGGCGATGCGAGCTGAGAGTGTTGAAGATCTTCCGTTTGAGCCAGGCACTATTCTCACGCCTGAAGAAATGGATATTTTAATCAAGTACAACATTCACGATGTCACAGAGACTGAGAGATTTTTAAAAAGAAATCTAAACGCCATTGAAATGCGAAAAGAGCTTTTAGAAACCGGCGCTCTCTCAGGCGATGTTTATAATTTCTCTGACGTAAAAATTGGCCAAGAATATCTATTAAAAAAGATTGGCCGCGCCAAGTGCTACTCGGGCAACAAACCTCGCCAGACTTTTCGTGAGTCCGTGGCATTTAAAGAAATCATTCTACCAAAAATTAATTTCCGCACCGAACCCTTCGAGGCAGTCCTTGAGTGGTTCAAAAAACAAATCATCTACATCGGAAAAAAGAAGGAGGACAAATTACAATTAAAAGCAAACCTCGCCGGACTTGATTTTTATTTTGGTCTCGGTGGAGTTCATGCTTCTGTTAGCTCTCAGGTCTTTAGCGAAACCAACACTCATTCCATTATCGATATCGATGTGAGCGGCATGTATCCGGCCGTGGCCCTTGCCAACGATATGGCTCCAGAGCATTTAGCGGGTAAAGAGTTCAGTCAGACGTATCGTCAACTGCAACTTGATCGTAAGAAATACCCAAAAGGTTCTTCAATGAATGCTCTTCTCAAACTCGCAGGCAATGGTGTATTTGGTAATTCCAACAACCCTTATTCTTATTGTTACGATCCAAAATATCTTTATTCCACGACAATTAATGGTCAGCTCCAAATATTACAGCTTGCTGAACTACTTTCTTTAATTCCGGGGCTTCAGATCATTCAGGTAAATACCGATGGTATTACAGCGCATGTTCCGAAGAACTTAGAGTATCTGTTTCATTTTTGGACAGCCGACTGGGAAACCATGACTGGCTTGAAATTAGAAGAAAACAGATATTCTAAAATGTGGATTCGGGACGTGAATAATTA
>JBJTMR010000210.1:0-2691 GCA_046070625.1 Bdellovibrio sp.
AATCGCAGAGGCAATTTCTGAACTTGCACGACAAATTGAAGCTGACTACGACGGTAAAGAAGTTATTTTCATCTGCCCTTTACGCGGTTCTGTGCATTTCACTGCAGATCTTATGAGAAAAGTTGATTTACCTCAACAAGTGGACTTCGTTTATGTCCAAGCTGTTGAACGTGGCGGTGCGATCAAAATCGTTAAAGACATCTCTGTAAATATCGCTGGTAAACACGTTTTGATCGTTGAGGAAATCATCGATACAGGTCGTACTTTAAGTTTCCTAAGAAGCCGCCTTTTCGCTTCAGCGCCAGCGTCTCTTAAAATCGTTACTTTATTGGATAAGCCAGCTCGTCGTGAGTTGCCAATCAAAGCAGACTATATCGGCAGAACCATTGATGATCGCTATGTTGTTGGATACGGAATGGATTCTGAAGAAGTTGGCAGAAACTATCCAGACATCTACACAATGAAAAACTAAGAAATTAGAAGAAAATCTGGAAAACAAAAAAGCCTTCGGAAGAAGGCTTTTTTTATGAAACTACGACATTTACGACGAAAAAAATAACGACGCAAAATACGTAGAGATAGACCATCTGTTTTTGCATGTTGTGGACTCCTAAGGTCCAATCTAAGGGGCTTCCAGACCTTCGTCAATCGGAACCAGACCTTAGCCCGTATAAACTTCTGCTGAAGCTCAGGATTTCTTCTCATTCTGAGACAATTCAATTTTTCACCGTTCTGTCCACAGTCCCCTCAAGAGAATCCCCAAATGAGCCGATACGAACATAAAGGGGGAACAGCAATGAAAAAGTTTAAGAACTTTTCTAAGAATCTTTTCAAGAACAAATCAGGTCAAGGTGCAACGGAGTACATCCTCTTGCTTGTGGTTGTCGTGAGTCTTGTAATGCTTTTCAAAGACAATATCAAATCAGCAGTACAAGGTAAGATCGACGATTTGAAATCTGGCATCGGCTCTGTAAACGTTCAGTAGTTTCCAAGGCATAACAGCCAACCGGAGATGAAATGACTATTGAGTATGTCCTGTTGCTAACTGCAGTATTCTTCATTGGGCTGAAAGCATTTCTTTCAGCTCCTGGGGATGCGTTTAGAAACTCGGGTCCGCGATTAGCGGCACGAGTAGAAAAGCAGCTTGCAACAGGCGATGGCTTTAGCCCTAAAGGTCAGAAGAACGCCTGGAGTGGAGACCAATGAAACGGTTTAAACCCACTGAAAAGGGCCAATTTGTCATTGAGGCCGTCTTGTTGATGGTCGTTATGCTCGGCATTTTTTTGGCGTCAATAAATGCACTTAAGGAAGGACAGTTTTTAGCAAAGCTAATCTCTGGGCCTTGGGTGAAGATTTCCGGAATGATTGAATCCGGTGTCTGGGAGGACGAAAAGGTGACTAAAAAAACCAGTCATCCCAATACCTTCAATCGTACCGTAAGTTTTAAACCAGAATGAGGAGATGATGCACACGTTTGAAAGTCCTCGAAAACATATTTCAAATTCGCAGGGTATGATCTCTGTGGATTTTATTTTTTCGCTGGTTCTCTGCGTGGGCCTTTGTGTTGTCTTGTTCTCTCTGACTTTCACCCTCTCCATGGCTGAAGTCGCCCAATACATCACTTTTTCTACATCGCGAGCTTACGCCGCGGCTCACACTGATCAAGATATGCAAGAAAAGATCGCTCGAGACAAGTTTTCCAGTCTCATGGCCAATAATGTACTCAAACCACTTTTTGGTGCAGCCCAAGGAAGTACTTGGTTTCAACTTTCCAATTTAGAAATCCGCGGCGGCGGACCAAGTGGCCAAGATTTCAGTAGCGACTACACTTATGATCCCCAAGAAAGAGCTCCGCAAGTCGGAGTCCGCTTAACATTTGTTCCTAAAATCCTAAATATGAAAGTTGCGTTCTTAGGCTCCACATCTCTAGATGGCGAACCTTTTAGCGCAAAGTTAACATCATTTTTAATTCGTGAACCGACCTTCCGAGAATGTTGGGACCTGCAAGTAAAGAAGCGTTACGAAGCCATTTTGAAACTGGATTCGCGCTATCAAATACTAGCAGGGAAACGCAAGGGCGAGTATGTGCCACTGGAGGATAACGGATGCTAAAAAACCGTAAACCCTCCATTCGCAATGAAAAAGGCTCTGCTGTTATCGAGGTGATTCCTATAGTCATCGTCATTGTACTTTTTCTAAACTTTTCAATCGGCTTCTTTGGTGCAATTCACTCGGGAATCTTGAATTCAATTGCCTCACGCAATTATGCTTTTGAAACCTTCCGTCACCGCGCAAATTTGAACTACTTTCGTTCTGATAAAAATGTGTCTGTGGATACAGCTCAGCTTTTTTACACGAAATACGGCTTACGATTTCACGGGATAAAGTCTGAAAAATCTTCTTCTGGTAACGACTGGATCGCCACAGGTCGCAAAATAGACTTTCTAGATTTTGCAAAACGTGCCGTGGACATAGAAGGATCAGCTGGCGATCACAATACAAACGTGCGCAGCTTGGATGAAAATCAAAGAAATGACCGCGTTGGCGTGAACCCCATTTGGATTAAATCCCAGTATGGGATTTGTCTAAATTCAGCTTGTGGAGTCTAGGGAGAATTATGGGATCAAACGATACAAGAAATTTATGGCTTTCAATTGCAGCGGGAGTTTTCGCCACTTTCCTGCTGTATAG
>JBJTMR010000211.1:0-12257 GCA_046070625.1 Bdellovibrio sp.
TTCAAGACCAATATAAACAGCGCGGTCCAAGGGTGTTCCTGAAGCCTCTAAGATACCGACAATCTGAAAAGGTTTGTCGTCATGCTTTTGAACGCCTTCACCCTTTGTCACACCATGGGCCACCACAATGCGATCGCCTAACTTATAATTTAACTGACGAGCTACGTCCGCACCGACAACAACGTCCCAAAGGTCATGCAAACCATGTCCCTGGGCCACAGACACTATGTGATCACCACGATAATGATAGTGCTTAAAGAAATCTTCGTTGGTGCCGACAACTCGGAACCCACGATGCCCATCGCCTAAGGAATACGGAATCGTCCAATCGATCGCCGGATTCTTTTTAATATCTTGATAGGTTTCAAAAGAAACATTGTTCGTCGGATTTCCGATATTGAATACGGTAAATAAAATCAAATTCAACGGACCACTGCGCGCCCCGACGATGAGATCGGTTTTACTGATCGTAGAGGTAAAGCCTTCTTGAGCCGCACGTTGCGCGCGTTCCACCGATAAAAGTAACATCACACTTAGCGCAATACTAATCACCGTTAAGGTGGTCGCAAAGGCGCGGTTTTTAAGAGACTTAATCGCCAGATTCAAGAAGATCATCACGTCGTCCTATTAATCGTTTCAAGGGAAACGGAACGGCTAAATAATTTTTCAATACCACGGTCGTGGGAAACAAAAACGACCGTCGTGCCATAGAGTTCAGAAAGCTCAAACAATAACTTCAAAAACTTTTCGCGATGATCCGAATCCAGCGAGGACGTCGGTTCATCCGCCAAAAGCACATCGGGTTTCCCCAACAAGGCACGAGCTACAGCCACGCGCTGTTGTTGCCCAACACTTAGCTCTGTAACCTTCTTGTCTAACAGATCAGCGATATTGAGATTGCCACAAAGTGCTCGCACCACCATCTCGGTATCCACACTACCCAAACGGGCTTTGCGTGAGGGACTTAATTGCAATGGCAACGTGATATTCTCTCGAACTGACAAATAGGGAATCAAATTGAAACTCTGAAATACGTAGCCCATGTGTTCAGCTCGAAAAGCGTCTCTTTCCCCTGATGACATTGTCATCAAATCACACCCGAGGATTTTCAAGCTGCCCGACGTAGGCTTTAAAATTCCCGCTAGGCATTCCAGAAGTGTAGTTTTCCCCGTCCCGCTAGGACCGTATAAAAAAACCTCTTCACCCTTTTTAACGGTAAAATCCGGCACCACCAGGGTCGGCTTACTTTGCCCTGGGTACGCATACTGCAAATCCTTAATTTCGATCAATGCGTCACTTGAGTTCAACAGTAGCTCCGCTTTTCTTGATCTCTTGAGATTTTTGTACTTCTCCGACCACAACGTCGACTTTCACAGTTTTAATTCGTGGAAATACTTTTTGAATGTTGAAAGTCACAAGACTATCTGCCGGAGATTTTTCACACTTCACATTGTATTCAACGTCAATATCCGCGTGATTGTCTTTTTGATCCACTTCGTACATTTCCATGCTGACTTCGCATTTCAGTGACGGATCAAATTCGATCATTTCAGAAACTTTCTCACTCAGCTTTTTTAAAGACTGGTCTTTGTTGGCTTTGTCCTTCGCTGACTTCGCCGCATATTCAAAACCATAGATTGCGCTTGCGGGAGCATGAAATTCGATTTTGCCGTTCTTCCCGTCAAAGCCCATGCTCAACTTCGCATTACCATGGACATGCGCCCCGTGTTCGCGAGCTGCCATTGCCATCATTGAAAACAGAAGCACTTTAAACATAAAACCTCCTATTTATAAGGCTCTATCGCCTCACCGATGAGTTCGAAAGAAGCATCACCGTACATAGATTTTTTTGTAACAAGTTGCAGTTTCCCATAAACCCAGATCGGCCCTTGCGCCGCTTCTGTCCCCTTTTTCATTTTCACATAAACCATTTGATTCGGCGGCGGCGCTGGAACGTGAATACAAGCTTGTGGGCTTGGCACCAACAAAAACTCCACGACAGCTTTTTGATCATCTTCCAATGGCACCATAAACCCAGGAATCTTCACATCTTTGGAATTCAAAGCTTCAAGCTCCGGAGATGATTTACCGGTGATGTAATCCATCTCACCCAAAAGGCGCCAGTCGACCTCGACACCACTGCGAGAACCACCACCTCCACCAAAAGAGTGATAAAGGACGGCCCCCATGACGGTGGCAAGAATCAATATGCCGGCAATAATCCAAGATTTCATATTATAATTAAAGACCCGCCCCGAGTTAAAAGCAATAGCTTTACGTGCGGACTTTCCGTCTGATATAACAAGTTTGCGTCAATATACAGAGGGTCAAAAAATGAGCGGAAAAATTCAAAAGGTTCGTGGCACAAGAGATCTACTTCCTGAGGAAAGCATTCTCTTCCGTTTTGTCGAAGAATCAGCCTATAAAAAGGGACTTCTTTACGGATTCGGAGAGATTGAGACTCCGATTTTTGAATTTTCTGACGTTTTTCATCGCACTTTGGGCGAAACTTCTGATGTTGTCAGTAAAGAGACTTATGATTTTACAGATCGCGGCGGGGAACACCTCACACTGAGACCGGAGGGTACGGCCGGTGTAGCTCGGGCTTTTATCTCTGAAGGCATGAGCCAAAACCTCCCATTAAAATTCTATTATTCTGGCCCGATGTTTCGTTATGAGCGACCACAAAAAGGACGATATCGCCAATTTTTCCAATTAGGCGCAGAGTGTCTAGGTTATGAGTCCCCACTAGCAGATGTCGAGTGCATTGCCTATGCCTGGGATCTTTTAAAAACTATTGGTATTTCCGATGAGTGCACTCTTGAAATCAACACCTTGGGTGATGCCGAAAGCCGTGCCAACTATCGTGACGCCTTGGTCGCGTATTTTAAATCTCATGAAGATCAATTGTCCGCAGACAGCAAAACACGTTTAGAAAAAAACCCGCTACGTATTTTGGATTCCAAAGACGAAGGCGACAAAAAACTCAATGCCAATGCGCCAAAACTAGAACAATACCTGAATGAAAATTCACAGAAGTTTTTCAAAACCGTTTTAACGGGAATCGAAAAACTAGGTATTCCCTTTAAAGTGAACGACCACTTAGTACGCGGTTTGGATTATTACTGCCACACAGTTTTTGAATTCACGACCACAAAATTAGGCGCCCAAGGAACAGTTTTAGCAGGCGGCCGTTACGACGGTTTGATCGAACAAATGGGCGGCCCAAAAACCCCTGGTGTTGGCTGGGCCGCAGGCATTGATCGCCTCGCAGACCTCACACCAAAAGAGTTAGCAACAAAACCAGAAGTCTTAGTAGCTATCATCGGCGCTGACGAATCCGGCGAAGAAGAAAGCGTTAAAGTAGCCCACGAAATCCGCACCAGAGGAATCAAAACCGAAAACTTCTTGTCAGGAAAAATGGGCAAAAAAATGCAAAAAGCCAACAACAAAGGCGCCCACTACGCCTTGATCCTAGGAAGCAACGAAGTAACAAACCAAACAATCACAGTTAAAAACTTCGGCACCGGCGACCAAAAAGAAATCAAACGATCCGAACTAGCGAACTTTAGCTTTTCGATTTAAACAGCACTGCCAAAAAACGCAGTGAGTGTTAGATTGAAAGTGTGTCCATCCGTGAGAACGCCGAATCCTGCGCATCGTGCGCAGGATTTCAAAGTATTAGAACTTCCCCGTGCGCACCACTTAAGCTCCGCCCCTAAGATCTGGGCAAGTACCTCTCCAATTGAACCCACAAACCAAGAGCACCGGGCGTTAGTGCCAACTCCCAGCTGCTCAAACCGAGTTCCACAGCGCCAAGAAAAACCCGCACTAGTACTCAGAAAAAAAGAAAGCCACCCATAAGGTGGCTAGCAATCAGAAAACATGCGCGAGGACTGTCTGAGCGTTTGAGCAGCTGGGAGCTGGCACTAACGCCCAGGTTTTCTACTTACGGTTCAACTTGATAGAATGCCCTCTGCCCCAACCAGGAATTTTCAAAGACCCGGCTCTGCTCCAAACAAACATCATAACCAAACCAACGGCGAACATCACAACGCTCAACCATTGACCACGAGTCAGACCCAACCATTGGAAACCAATGTGAGCATCTGGCGTACGGAAGTGTTCGTCAACGATACGCACAGCTGCATAAATCAAAATAAAAACGGATGCGATAAATCCTGGCTTACGAGGTTTTCTCCACAAGAAGAACAACACCAAGAAGATGAACAAACCTTCACCGACTGCTGCAAACAATTGTGATGGGTAACGGGGCAAAAGCAAAGGTTCGATAGCTGCTTTGACCGCCGTATTGCCATCTTGGATTGAAAGCACGATACGTCTCAAGGTCCCATAGACTTGTTCACGAGCGGATTGATCCATGTTGAACTTACCCAGCATTTCCAACCACTGATCACGGGAAACACCCAATTTATCAACCACTGTTGCAAGCTCTGGCAGACGATTGAAATCTTGAGCTGGCCACATCTCGATGTCTTGAGGAAACTTCACCGCAAGAGGGAAGCTTGGATCACAAACACGACCGACCAACTCTCCGTTGATAAAGTTTGCGATACGACCAAAGAACACACCGATCGGACCAGACACGGCAACCAGGTCGAACATGTACAATGCATTCACGGAATATTTGCGCGCAAACAAGAAGCAAGCCACCACGATACCGATCATGCCACCATGGCTGGCCATGCCGCCTTCATTGACGGCCAACACTCCCCAGAACGGGAATGCCGATTTAAATTTTAACAACAAGTCCGGGCCATAGAAAAACACGTACCCCAAACGACCACCCACAAGGGTGCCGATCGCAGCATAAGTGACGAAGTCACCTACCATTTGCGCGGTCATGCCAGAGCGCTGACGGGTCGCGAGCCATTTGATCATAAGATAGGCACAAATAAAGCCCATCATGTAAGAAAGCCCGTACCAACGGACTCCAAAGTCACCTGAAATTCTTAGCGCAAAAGGGTCAAAATCGTGAACCACTGTTCATCCTTTTTTGAGACAAATTTTCCGTCTCGATAGGGGATTTTTTAGACTAGGCCCCATAAAAGCGAGAAAATAGGGTTATGTCCAGATTTTCATATTTGCTTCTGTCATGCATTATCGTCTTTTCTTTTGAGTCCCACGCTCAAAACAGCGGCCGCAGTGGCTGGAGCGGTGGTTATGACTTTACCCAACGGGCCACCAAGCGCGAAGCCGGTCGCTGGGCTCTGTCAGATTGGCTGGCAATCAGGGATAAAAATCGCCTCATGGACCAGTGGTTGTCGATGAACAATGGCTCCCCATACGAGTTTATGCTGGGAGGGGCTTATTTGTCTTACAAGAAGAAATCTACCGACAGCTCGGTCGCCGAAACCTCTTTGACCAGCTTTTCGGGAGAATTTGCGGCTTACGCCCAATTGGTAGGACTAGGCGCTGAATACCACAACAACACTGCTGACAAATACAATGACCTCTCGGGAATATTTCATTTGCGGCTTCTGGGTAACTCCATTCAAACGACCGGATTGACGTTGTCCTATGGGATGCGCACCCGAGAAATGAGCGGTACAACCCAAACGCGTCTGTCACAACAATTCGGTCAGACTGACTTACAGCTTTATTTCACAAAGTTTTTTGGATTCGACGGAAAGTATCGTTACTTCCTCCCCACCACCAACGGTGATTTAGGTGATGTGAAAGAGGATTACTCCGAATTAGGGCTTTTTATAGACTTCAACGCCCTCAGGATTTTCGGAGCCTGGTACAAGGAGAGCCAGAAAAATAAGATCCCTGCTGCGACGGATGAAACAATCACCGATCGCACAGGGATTAGGTCAGGCATCAAAATTTTCTTTTAATCGTGATTTTATGTCGGCTCGCGACGCTCTACCAAGACTTGGTCACACTGAGTGTCGGAAAGATCCAAGACTTACTGTCAGAAGCACTGGTTTCGGAACCACTGATGGTTTTTTTAGTATAGCTAGCTGAATAATAGTTAAGCGCCGCACCTAAATGAAGATTCGTACCTAGCTCAGGCATAATTCCAAAGGAAATCCAAAAGCTCGTCCCTTGCCACGCTTCCGCCGTAGAACTACCCGTTTTGTAGGTGGCTCTGCTGAGAAGGTTATAAGCCATACTCAAACTATAGAGCTGACTGCGCCCAAACTGCCATTTGATATAAGGGCCGGTGTCGGCCGTACTGAAGGTCGTGGCAACAGAATTGCTTGATTCGGAGGTGCTGATCCCCAGATAGTTCCAACCACCCCACAGATTTGGTTTTATATTAAAAAGGGCTCCGACATTATAAAAATACCGTGTCGACGAATCCGTCGTTCCGGACTTCAAAGAGTCCGAAAGGTAAGTTCCGTTAAGCTCCAACAAAAATCCCGCCTGAGATTTTACCGAAACCAACATGATAAATAAAAACGCCGAAAGTATTTTCATTAAACAACTTTTCGGCGCGTTTCTTAAAGTAAGACAGACTAGTTTCTTTATAATTTCTTAACAGAGATGACTATTTTCGAGAAAGCAGAGCGGCATAGAAGCCATCATAGCCATCGATATCTGGACGAAGGTGGATTTCCTTTTCCAAAGTCCAGTCGTTACCATGCTCTGCCATAAACTTCGCGATCTGCTGTTCATTCTCCGACGGGAACAGACTGCAAGTTGCATAAACCATCTTGCCGCCTTTCTTGGTCATCTTAGAATACGAAGTCAGAAGCTCATACTGCAGAGTTTGCAAGCGAGCGATCTCCGCTTCATCCAGCTTCCATTTGGAATCCGGATTCCGACGAAGCACTCCCATTCCAGAGCAAGGTACATCCAATAAAACGCGATCGGCTTCTTCATGCAGACGCTTAATCACTTTGCTGGAATCAATCACGCGAGTTTCAATGATGTCCACGCTGTTACGGCGTGCGCGCACTTTCAACTCTTGCAATTTCCACTCATGGATATCCATCGAGATGATGCGGCCTTTGTTCTTCATCAACGAAGCGATATGCAAGGTTTTACCACCAGCACCGGCACAAGCATCCACCACGCGTTGCCCCGGACGCACATCCAGCAACGGCACGACCATTTGCGAAGCCGCATCTTGCACTTCAAACATGCCTTTACGGAAAGCTTCCGTAATGAACACGTTACGACGTTCTTTAAGTTTCAAAGCATAAGGAAGTTCCGGAGAAACCTTCAGAGCTTCGATATCGGCTTTGGCTAACTCGGCAATCACTTCATCGGGAGTAAATTTCAACGCATTTACACGCATGAAAACTTCCGCAGGCTTATTTAAGGCTTTAACGACCTTTTCCCAATCCTCACCCAGCTCTATGCGACCACGAGCATCCATCCAATCAGGAATGGATTGAGCAATTGGAAATTTCGATTGTGCTTCTTTTTCACGTGCACGGATAAAATCATAATCCAGGCCGTCGAATTCTTCCCACTCTGGCGGAAGATCAAACCCCATGCGCAACCACTGGATACCTACGATTCTCCACATGTCACCACTTTGGCCCATGAATTCGAGAAGACGATACCAGCGAACAACTTCATAAATTGTTTCCGCGAAGAATTTGCGATCGCGCGAGCCCCACTTCGAGTGGCCCTTAAGATTGTACTGAATAACTTTGTCGGCATATTTGTTATGGTCGAAGATGTCTTCAAGCCCTTGAACAACTGCCTCTGCGAGATGTCTATGAATTTTCAAAATGTAAATACCAAGCCAGTGGCGATAAAGGTTCCATTAAGCTGCCCTGATGAGAGCAAAAACAGGGAATTCTTTAACCCAGCCTCTAAAAAGAAGCCAGTATTTTCAAAGACATTGAAAAAGCGCGCCCCTGCGACCAATTGATAATCCAAGGAAAGTGCAGATTTAGAATTCGTCTGCTTCATGAAGATACCCAAGCCCGCACCTAAACCGAAATAAAGTGGGAAACGTGAGCCCGCATCCGGAAAAGTGATCATCGGCAAAAAGGACAACTTGTTAGGAGTTTCCCCGCCCACTTTGTAGTCCGCGTATTCGATACGCAAATTCAAATCCATGGAGTTATACCATTCACCGACGCGGTAATTGACGCCAAAATTATTGCCGCCGATGTCGTCTTCCTGACCAAACTTACCCCAATCATAGGATTGAGAAGCCATATAACGTCCATAGTACAAAGCCAGATAATGATCAGACGGACCAAAACTGTTTCCACCGCTGCTGAAGTTCGAGCTTTCGTTGGAATCCTTTTGAAAATACTTCACAGCAGCGTCCCGACCTACTTGAGGTTGGCTCTGTGCCGAAGCAGCGGACGTCAATATCATCAGGGGCAATATAGCAGCTAAAAGGGTCTTCACAACGCACCTCAATTCTGTGAGTCATCATAACTGTTTTTCACCCTATCAGTTAAGCGCATGACGCATGAAGCTATCAACCCTGGACTCATTGACTCCCAGAGGCGGGCTCCCTAATCTCCGGCTAACCTATTGGGACGGGACCAAAGACTATGAAATGCCCATTTTGTGGCCATGCCGATGACAGAGTTTTAGATACGCGAGTGCAGAAAGATGGCAGCATCCGCCGCCGTCGTGAATGCCTTGAGTGCAAAGCTCGTTTTTCGACAGTTGAAACAATCATGCTTGCCCTGCCCTATATCATAAAAAAAGATGGTCGCCGTGAGCCTTTTAGCAAAGAGAAAATCTTAAAAGGTCTTTCCGCATCGACTCAAAAACGTCCCGTAAGTGTTGCGCAGATTGAAGCCGTCGTCGAAAGAATCGCCGCCTGGGTTATCAATCGTGGTGAGAGCGAAGTCAGCTCTCGTCTGCTTGGCAAAAAAGTCATGGCGGAATTGAAGCAACTTGATGACGTTGCCTACATCCGTTTTGCCAGTGTTTATCGTACCTTTAAAGACGTCCAAGAGTTTGTGGAAACACTTGAAGATGCTGAACTGCTTGATTTTGTCGATGCAAGTAATCCACAATTAAGCCTCACAGCGATGAACTTTGTTGAAAGCGAGAAAAAGCCAAACCATGAAACTGACAGCAAGACGACAATCCCGAGAACTCGCACTTCAGATCCTATTCCAAACTGAGTTCGCTCCTCAGATCAGCACTCGTGCCTTTATGGATATTTTCGAAGAAAGCTATGACGTAGAAGTGACTTCTTATGCAGAAGCATTGATTACTGGCGTTCAAAAAAACAAAGAAGCAATTGATTCAAAAATTCAAGCTTCAAGTGCTCGCTGGAAAGTCGAGCGCATGGCAACGATTGATCGCAATCTTTTGCGCATCTCTGTTTACGAAATGAAGTTCGCAGCAGATCCAATCAAAGAAAATATCGTAATTAACGAAGCCGTTGAGATCGCAAAAAAATACGGAACTTCTGATTCGGCAAGCTTCGTAAACGGAATCCTCGACCAAGTTAGCAAGGTGCACTAATGGGTCTTAACGTACTTTCCCAAGCCGGAGCTTTAAATCCCGGAGCAGACCTGTGGGTTCTTCCACAGTTGGGAAAGTCACAATGGGCGGCCAAACTGGATTGGTATCTTAACTTCCAGTTGTGTAAAGCCGCTCGCCACCACAGCCCGCAGATCCCCACTTACATCAATGAGGTCATCAAGGAAGCCGACCTTGAGACTTATTATCGTCCTGTAGTTAAAACAGCGCCGCTGATGATTAGCTCAGAGACTCTCCTCCCCAACAAGTGGGTCGTCACGGTCCCTTGGGATGACAACCTTAATGATTGGGCCCAATCAATCATCGCCGTGTGGGATGGCCTGAAACAGCCTTCCCTTCGCGTCTTCCTGCCGCCTGGACAAAGTACTGGGTCTTTTCAGCAAGCATGTTTGAAGATCCATAACGCCCAAGATTTCACTGTGGTGCTTGATTAAAGTCCCTCTTTTCCACAGAATATAAGTAGACGCTCTTCAGTGGAGAATTTGCATCATGGAAAAATTATCTCAAGCTCTGGTTTCTAAAATTTCTACGTTCCAAAAACGACTGCAATCTTTTCTGGAAAATGATTTCGATCCAAACTCTGAAGAGCACGAACGCACCCAAAATGAATTCGAAGCGTCTCGTGATGCCGCTTTGGTGCGTGGTCTGTCACAAGGTTTACCTGAAGATCATATTGATCGCGCCATAGTTATTTTCTCTCGTCTTTCAATGATGTTCGAAGCTGGTATTTTGCTAGAAAACAACGACGGAGTTTGGAAAGCCCAAGCCTCGTTCCACAAAGGTGTCACGGAACTTTTTAAAAACAGTTCTAAATCGACAATGACCTTGCCGCCGGCTCACATGATGGCGTGGTTAAAAACAGATGCTTCGGCCATTTTGCGAAAAACCCATCTCACACAGCTTGATCCCGACAACAAAACAACTTGTCTGTTGATCAAAGTGACTCCGGATTTTTCGTTTGTCTTGTTTTCCACGCTGCCCGATCTTTGGCTAAAAGAGCACTCCGAAAATGTTCGCAGAGCTTTGATCAATGGATTTGCTGACTAATGGACGGCGATAACAAAGTTTATACCATCTATATCGTCTCTGACAGTACCGGCGAAACCGCTGCGACGATGATTCGCGCAGCCCTGGTTCAGTACACTACCAAAGAAATTAACATCATCCGTTGCAAAAATGTGCGCACGGAGATGCAAGCTGAAGCCGTGATCGAAGAATGCTTCGAACGTCGGGGCATGCTGGCCTATACCGTTGCCAGCCAAGGCCTGCGCAATAAAATTCGTGAAATTGCATCCGGCAAAGGCATCCCAAATTTTGACTTATTAGGCCCATTACTGGGCACCCTAGATACTTTTTTTGGCGAACACTCTGGCGACCAAGTCGGTGCTCTTCGCGCGGTGGATGAAAGATACTTTAAGCGTATTGAAGCTATCGAATACACCGTTAAACATGATGACGGCAAAACCTTTGCGGAACTTGATAAAGCTGACATCGTCCTTGTGGGAATCTCTCGAACCAGTAAAACACCACTGTCTATCTTCCTAAGCCACAAAGGGTGGAAAGTGGCCAACGTTCCGTTGGTTCTGAATACCCCCCTGCCTGAAGAACTTTTTAAAGTCGATCAACGCCGAGTTGTGGGACTTATCATCGACATGGATTCCTTGCAAAGAATCCGCAAAAGTCGTCTGGAAAAATTTGGTCAAGATACGGGCGGACAATACGCTTCGATGTCTCATATCGCTAAAGAAATCGAATATGCGGAAAAGATCTTTAAGCAGAATCGTCGTTGGCCGGTATTCAATGTCACTGAGCGAGCTTTGGAAGAAACTGCCAGTGAAATTGTTCGTATCATTGCCGCCCGTTTGGGACTTCCAGATAGCGTTATCTTTTAATTTTTTCTAAGGGAAAGGGACGTAAAGCCGTTCCTTCTCCTTTCTCAGCCCCTAATTTGGTTCCGTCTCATTTTAAGACACCCAGCCCCTGATTAATTGAATTAGACAGCTATTTCCAAGCTTTAAAGTTTTTATCTTGGATTCCATTTTTCTTAAATATTGTTTTGGCATTCTTTCATCAGGAGCAGCCTTTACCTCACGTTTTTCTCCCTAACCCTGTGCAGCTTCCAGAAGGAAAGAAGTGTTATGAAAAACTTTATGAGGATCTTTATTTTGTGTCTGGCTCTGAGCATGAGCATCGCTCATGCGACTTCCACCACATCCGATACAGAGAGCGACTTTGAAC
This sequence comes from Bdellovibrio sp., assembly GCA_046070625.1. Classification (GTDB taxonomy): domain Bacteria; phylum Bdellovibrionota; class Bdellovibrionia; order Bdellovibrionales; family Bdellovibrionaceae; genus Bdellovibrio. Next base: position 11,683 of record JBJTMR010000211.1, read on the forward strand.
AAAAAGTTTCGTCTCTTATTACGGACGACAGCAATGATGAGATTTCCAACTCCGATAGTTCAAAAACAGAGGCCGCCTCCGTCAGTGACTGCAATTGTGAATTCTCTGATTCTGTGGCGAAACCCCTGGCATCTAGAAGAACTGGCGTGACTCAAAGTTTTGCTGAAGATTTGAAAGAGTCTATTGCCAAAGAAATCAAAGAAGATCTTGAAACTCAGGCTGTCGTTGAAAATTCCGCCGATTTGAAGGTCGCTTCAGTAACGGAAGACGTTTCGAAAAAAGCCTCTGCGCAACAACGAACGGCTGCCCTGGATGCGGCTAGCTTGAACGCACTTTATATGGCGGCTTATCAGCAAGGCTACCAACAAGCACAAATGGCTGCGACGTATACCCAACAATATGCCAGTATGAGCTCAAACCCTGGGGTGACGACGCTGACAAATTCGTTAGCTTCGATCAATAGCTCCCTGAACACAATGCCCACAACAACTGTGACCAATGGGACTTACCCCTCTTTTGCAATTTACAATCCTAACTCTGCCCTTTATGCAGGACAAACTTCAACAAGTGGTATT